>CAYGQC010000004.1:51575-63143 GCA_964351875.1 uncultured Pseudomonadales bacterium | reverse complement strand
CTCTTTTGCGACCGGCGGAGTCATCCGCCGGCGGTGACGGCCGTCCCTGGCCGTCCATCCTCGCGATGCTCTCTGGGGCACCCGCATCCGTGCGGGCGCCCCAGGGAGCATCGCGAGTATGGCCGCACAGGGAAGTGCGGCCCCGCCGCCGAAGGGATTCGGCGGTCGTAAAAGAGCGCAAGGCCACGACGGCCGCCGCGCGGGTAGAGAGCAAGTGCCCAACCCCGGAACCCGTTCAGTTTTGCGACCCCCAGCCTCTCAATCCCACCACCTTCAACCCATTCCAAAACCTCCCCGCAAGCCATTCAAATTATTCTAAAACCTTCCTAACGGGGTATAGTGGCGCGACTGATAACCATGAATACGTTCTGGGGGGACACATGGAACTTTTTGATATCAATTACCTGGCCCGTTGGGGTCACTTCCTGTTCGGCGTGGCCTGGATTGGCCTGCTGTACTACTTCAACTTTGTCCAGACCGAGTACTTCAAAGAAGCTGATCCGGCGGCGCGAACGGATGCGTTTTCCAAGTTGGCACCGCGCGCGCTGTGGTGGTTTCGATGGGGTGCGATGGGCACGATCATTACGGGTCTGGTGCTGCTGGCCAAACTCGGCGCGGGTACCAGCATTGCGATCACTATTGGTTCCGTACTCGGTATCTTCATGTTCTTCAACGTCTGGCTGATTATCTGGCCCAACCAGAAGATCATTGTTGAATCAAACCAGGCTGTTCTGGCTGGTGGCGAAGCCAACCCGGCAGCAGCGGCAGCGGCCCCCAAGGCGGGCCTCGCATCTCGAACCAATACGCTGTTCTCCATTCCCATGCTCTACATGATGGGCGCGAGTGCACACCTGTCGACGACGAAAGGCGTCGGCTTTGGTTCGGTGCTGAACTCCGAAAACCTCACCGGCATGTACGCAGCGCTGGCTTTGGTAGTTGCGCTCGAGATAAACGCAATTGTGGGCAAGCAGGGCCCGATGACCACTGTGCGAGGTGTGATCATCTCTGGCCTGGTGCTGACGGTTGCTCTGTACGCGCTGCTTAGCTACCTGTAGCGACAACGTCGCGAGCGCAAAGTGCTTTGCGCTCGCGGCCAATGCTTGATGGCACTTTGAATGATGAACACTGACGACCGATATGACCCGCGTACGGCCCCGCTGATGATCTCAGCGGAGCCGGATGATGCGGCCGGCTACCGCAAACGCTCCGGCGGAGGCAGTGGCACCGGTGGTAGCAGCAGCGGTGGTGGTCGCTCGTTCGTCACCAACATTTTCATGGTGCTCATCATCGCGGCGCTTGCCGTAGCGGGTTGGTTCATCGCGAACCAGCATGAGCAATTGCGAGCCAGTGATGCTGAACTTGAGAATGCTAATCAGCGTCTGCTGTTGCTCGAAGACCGATTGAAAGCCACGGACGAAGTGTTCTCCGAAGTGGGTCAAGAGACCACCAAAGAGATCGACTACTGGGAATCCGAGGTGCGCAAGCTTTGGGACGTGACCAACAAGCGCAATAAGACCTGGATTGAAGAAAACCAGCGAAGCCTCAAAACGGTTAGCGCGTCGATTGTTGCGCTGAAGTCAGACGTTGCGGAGCTGCAGCCCGGACTGGAGCGCGCCCTGGATGCCGCGGGCAAACAGCAGGCGATCCTAGATCAACTCACAGCGATCGAAAAACAGATGCGCCAGATCGCAGACAATGCGGCCAGTGCCAAGCAGGGTGTTAACTCCCTGTCGTCTCGGCTGACCGAAAGCGAACAGGGTCTTGCGGCGTTCGACGCCTTCAGACTCCAGCTCAATCGCAGGCTTTCTGATCTTGAGCGTCGTCTGGATGAGTTGGCAGCGTCGCCAGGGCTCTAGCGCCTTTGTTCTGTCTGGACTGATCTGCCGCTCGGTGAATTCTGAACGCCAAACCGATGTAAGCGGTTGTGTGACGAGCATCGCGTTTCGTTCCTAAGCGGCGCGGCATACTCGCCGTTCAGTTGCGATTGGACACCGCGGTATGGCTGCTGCCGGCATGAAGCCGACACTCTTTGTTTTCGACGGGTTGGATTCCCAGCTCGCGCTCGTTGCGCGTGCCCAGGGTTGGCCGATCGAGTGCAGTGGCGGCGATAGCGTCCAACTGGCCGTGGCCATTGCCGTGTGCGACGGCAGTGCAGACAGCGTCGACATCCTACGCAATCGCTTCCCGCTCGCCCTGATCGTCGCTGACCCCAACGTGGGTACCTCAACCACGACAGATCATGCGGATCTCAATTTACCGTCATCCACACCGCGCCGCTTTATCGAGCAGATGCTCAGCCTCGGAGCAGATCATTGGCATCGCAATCGCCGCATGATGGATCTGGCAAAGGATGTTGCCAGGCGCAAGGCGCAGACCAAACAGCTCTCGGAGATCGGCCTGTCACTCTCGGGGCGGGGCGATGTTGACGCGCTGCTGGAGACGATTCTATCGGAGGCGCGTCGTCTGGTTCCGAGTGACGGCGCTTCTCTGTATCTGGTGGCGAAAGACCGTTCCGAAGACGAGCTGGTATTCAAGCTTGCCCAGAATGACTCCATTTCGGTGCCGTACATTGAGCAACGGCTTCCACTGACCCGCGAATCTGTCGCGGGCTTCGTCGCGCTGACCGGTAACGAGCTGAATCTCGCCGACGTCTATCGAATACCTCCGAGCGCGCCGTACCGCTTCAACGCCAGCTTCGATGAGCAAATGAGCTACCGGACGCGCTCGATGCTGGTTATCGCGATGCGCGATCATCGCGGCGATGTCGTCGGCGTGCTGCAGTTTATCAACCGGCTTTCCTCAGACGGCGAAACGGTGACGCCCTTTGTCGACGAAGATACCGAGATTCTTCGCGCGGTCGCTAGCCAGGCAGCGGTGTCGATTCAGAAGAACTTGCTGATCAACAACATCAATCAGCTTTTTGAGAGCTTCGTGCACGCGTCGGTGAAAGCGATTGAACAACGCGACCCGTCTACAAGTGGTCATTCCTCCCGCGTTGCGCAAACTACGGTAGAACTGCTGCAGACTCTGCCGCGCTCTAATGTGTCGCGCTTCCATGGATTAACGCTGTCTGAAGATCATCTGAAAGAAGTGCGCTACGCGGCACTGCTCCACGACTTCGGCAAAGTGGCGGTTCGTGAGAACGTGCTGCTGAAGGCGAACAAGCTTACCGACGAGCGCCTCGAGATCGTGCGCTATCGGGTCGAGCTACAGAAGGAGCGTCTGCGCCGTCGAGCCGTCGAGCGGCAATTGCACGCTATGCACCACGGCAGTGAATCCAATGAGGTCGCGCGTGCGCGCTCGCTGAGGCAGCTCGAACGGGAGATCTCACTGCTCGACGACTACTTCGACGCGGTCGCGAGTGCCAACAAACCCAATGTCAGCGATGACGATCGTTTCGATCACCTGCAGGCGATTCGGCAGTATGGCTTCCGTGAACTGGACGGCACGCTCAGCGGACTGATCACCGATGCCGATCTGGTGGCGCTATCGGTCGCGCGTGGGTCACTGACCACCGAAGAGCGGCAGGAAATTCAGGCCCACGTTGCCCATACGATCGAATTCCTGTCGGTACTGCCCTGGCCACCCGAACTGAGCCAGGTCAGCCTTATCGCGGGTGCCCACCACGAGAAGCTGGATGGTTCTGGCTATCCCTACGGCATGGTCGGTGATGAGATTCCCCTGGCCAGCCGGGTGATGACGGTCTGCGATATTTACGATGCGCTGACTGCAATGGATCGCCCCTATAAGCCGGCGATGAGCGAGGAAGTTGCCCTCAATATCCTGCACAGCGACGTCAAACGTGGCTTGCTCGATGCTGACATCGTCGACATTTTCTCCCAGGCGAAGGTGTGGCGCTGCCTCGATCGCTCTGTCGGCGAAGCGGTCTAACGCCCCAGAGCCTTCGGCTTCGCCCCGCTAGTAGCCTTCCCAGTCATCCAATACTGACAGCTCGATGAGCTGGCCTTCGAAGCGAACGACGAGCCCCGCCTCGGTAATGTGTACGAGCGGCAAGCCTGCAATCGTGTCGCCTTCCTGCAAACGTCGCCGCTCGAATACTACCGCACGCAGATCAGCCTCTTCCGCGTAGATATGGGTTGATACCTCTATCTCCGGGAAGCGTGCTCGAGTGGCGCCGTCTAATTCTGCAAACGTGATGAACGCCGCGGCGTTCGATGGTGGATGTTCGATCGGTTCCGGTGCGGCAGCGACCGGGGTCGATGCTGCTACCGCCGCCGTGTCCCTGTTGGCAAATGAACCGGCGGGTACAGGTGGCTCGGTGGGCTCACCAGCAACTGCGGTGGCTTCGATGATGTTTGGACGAGAGCCAGGCGGCGAAATGACGACCTCACCCGGCTGGGTTGTGATAGTTAGCTGCTCGTTTGTGTTCGAAGGCCTGAACATTGCCGGCTCTGGTTGCGAGGCTGGTCTACTCGCGATTAACGGCTCGACCATAGGAGTTGCCATATCGTCGAATGTCGTAAACGACTGTTCGTCCGAGGCAATACCTTGCGCAGCCGTGCTTGGCACTACAGACGACGAACCCGTGGACGCAGAAGGTTGGTTTGAGCTCGGCGCCGCAGGGCTCCTGTCAATCTGCACCGGCGAGGCTGTTGCGCTGGTGGTTGATACCGTATCTGGCGTCCGGCCCTGCCATAGCCAGACGCCCGCAACGATCGCGTTCGCTAACAGCGCCAGACCGACAATGGGTAACCAGGAGTATCGACTGGGCTGGTCTGCGGATTGGGTCTGCGCGCTCGTCGCCGCTTGGCCGTCGCTTTCCTGCTTGTTCAGAGCATCGAGAATGTAGGACATCTTGCGACCCGCTACCGGCTGAGACTGGGGCGGTTTGGCCGCTGAACGTTTTGCAGCTGCACCCAGGTTTCGGGGCCGACGATTCCGTCGGTGGCGATGTCTTCGCGACGCTGGAATGCGCGCACCACCGCCTGCAATTCAGCGTCGAATACGTTTGGATCGCCTGATCCAGTCGCTTCACCGAAACCAGCGCTGGTTAGCGCCTGGCGAACCCAACGTACGGCAGCGCCGCGGTCGCCCGGTGCCAGATTGCGCTGGTATTCCGACGGTCGATGCCAGAGGGCGACGTAAGCGCCAACCCACATGTCGCGTAACACTCTAGCCGTGGTCTCAACCGATTCGCCGGCAACTTTGAGCGTGAGCTGGCCATCGTCGGATGACAGAAGCGCTGCGTAGAATGGTTTGGAGCGCTCATCCCAAAGCTCGAGTACAACCGGCAAATCGAGTTGCTCCACGTCGCTCCAGGTGCCTTTGCGGCTGAGGCACTGCAACCTGAGTGCGACGGCAAAGTCGCAAGGCGCTGTTGTGTTGGGCACCGGATACACGGTGTTCCAGGCATCGAACACTTCCGCGAACGCGCGTTGCTGGGTATCCAGTGCCGTCATGTTTGTCGGCCGGTTGACGGGTTGTTCAACCAATCTCTCTGGCGTGCGTGAGTCCGCAGGCAGCGCCGGCGTAGTGACAGGCGCCACAGCGGATGCGGGATTGCGGACCGGTGCTTCCTGCTGATCGGTGGTTTGCGCGGCGACCGGTTGCGCTACCTCGTCGTCGCGCTCTGGCAACCACAGCAGCAAAACGAGCGCCGCGAGCGCAAATACGGCTATCGTCGCCGCGATCGCAAGGGCAGGTATCAGGTGCTTGCGCGCCGGCACAGCGCCCAGCGTTTCGCTGGCGGCCTTGTGCACGATGGCGTCATCGACCTGATGTTTGCCTTCGACGTAGGCGCCGAGTAGCGCTCGATCAGCGATAACGTTCATCACCCGAGGGATTCCCGCCGACCGCTTGTGCAGTGCGCTGATGGCTTTGTCGCTGAACAGGTCAACGGAACCGTTAGAGTCTTTTAGCGCCGTGCGAATCCGGTGCCGCACATAGTTGCCGGCGTCGTCGCGGTCTAGCTGACTCAGGTGGTAGCGCGCGGTCACTCGTTGGGCCAGTTGGCGCAATTCCTGGCGTGCGAGCAACTCGCCCAGCTCCGGTTGGCCTATCAGGATGATACGCAGCAGCTTCTTTTCGTTTGTTTCAAGGTTAGTGAGCAGGCGCAGTTGCTCCAGAACAGCCGGAGACAGGTTCTGGGCTTCGTCGATGATCACCACTGTACTGCGGCCTGCTGCGTGGGTCTTGAGCAGGTGACGATTCAGCGAATCGATGTAGGCTTTGATGCTCTGGGTGTCGTCGGCGATCACGATGCCGAGTTCTTCGCAGATCGTCGCCAGCAACTCGCGAACGGTGAGGCGCGGGTTCAGTACGAAAGCGACATCGACCTCATCTGGAATCTGGCCAATCAGATTGCGCAGCAACGTCGTCTTGCCGGTACCGACTTCGCCTGTAACGAGTACGAAACCGCCGTCGGTAAGACCGTAGGTCAAGTGCGCGAGCGCCTCCCTGTGGCCGTCACTCATGTAGAGAAATGCCGGGTCCGGCGCAATCGAGAACGGTTTGCGGGCGAAGTGAAAGTGGTCGTTATACATCGCGCGGTCCGGTTCCTCGCAGCCGCCGATCCTTGGCCTGCCAGCGCTGTTCGATCCAATCAGCAAGGCGCTTCTTTTCGTCAACGCCGTAGTCTGGCACGCGCAGCTCACCGGGAATATCCAACACATCGACACGCATACTGACTGCGGCTGGTTTGCCGCACAGAAATTCCCAGAAGGACGGCGCAGGGCCCGGGTAGGTGATGGTCACATCGATTAGCTCGGTTACGTGTTCGGGCATGCCGGACAAGACAAAGGACAAGCCGCCTATCTTGGGGTTTAGCAGCCGCTCGAAGCGAGCGTCCTGGCTTGCGTGCTTGGCGTCAGTAAAGCGGGTTCCTTCCAGAAAATTCAGCACGCCCGTTGGCAGCGCCTGGAAGCGTTCGCAGGCCTTGAGCGTATTGTCCCTGTCCGCAGTCTTGAGCGCAGGATTCTGCGCGATCTCTTCGGCCGACACCCGTTTCACATAGGGAAAGCCCAGCAGGTACATGGCGAAGCCGAGAAATGGCAGGTAAACCAGCTGTGCTTTGGTGAAGAACCGCAGCGGCGGCAGACGATGGCGCAGTGTGTTCTGGAGCACTAGAATATCGCCCCAGCATTGATGATTGCTGATGACGAGATACCAGCGTTCGCGGCTTGGCTGCGCGCCGACCCAGTCCAGATCGACCTGCCCAATCCCGAGCAGCTTGAACATCACGCGGTTGCCGGATACCCAACCGTCGATGGTTAGATCCATCGCTTTCAATAGCGGTTGCTGGCTGGCGCGCCAGGGCTGCAGGAGCCAGCGGATGGCTGCCATGATCAGCACGTAGCTCGCCCAGAACACGGTGTTGATGCCGATTCCGATAGATGCCGCGATGCCGGTCAGGTTTGTCATGGCTCTATTTTCGCAGCTTTCGCACGCCGTTTGTTAGCCTTACCTGATGAACCGTAACCTAATCTCATTGCCAGCGTTGCTGCTTGGTGTGGCAACGCTGCTGCCTGGCTGTTACTACCAGCAGGCCGCGACGGGTCAGATTAAACTGCTCAGCCAACGTACAAGCGTCTATGCGCTCATCGATGACGCGGCGACAACGCCGGCATTGCGCGAGCGGCTGCTATTTGCCCAGCAGGCGAAAGGCTGGGTCGAATCCGAGCTGGGTTTTGACGGTGGCCGACGCTACGACACCTATGTTGAGCTCGATGCGCCCTACGTTGTCTGGAACGTTGTCGCGGTTCCGGCTACATCCGTCGAGCCCAGGCGCTGGTGTTACCCGGTGGCGGGCTGCGTCGCCTATCGCGGGTATTTCGCTGAGGCTCGGGCTCGACGATTTGCAGACAAGCTACGCGCCCAGGGCCTGGATGTGCTGGTGCAGGGCACTACCGCGTACTCGACGCTTGGCTGGTTTGCCGATCCGCTGCTCTCGAGTTTTATCTACCGCCGTGACGATTCGCTGCTCGGGTTAATCGCCCACGAACTCGCCCATGGCGAGCTTTGGGTGCCGTCCGCTGCCGCCTACAACGAAGCCTTTGCGAGCTTTGTGGAGCAACAGGCGCGGCGCGAGTGGCTTGCGCAGCATGGCGGAGATCCTGCGGCAGTCGCCCGTTCCGCCGCGAGGCTGGCTCGCGCCCGAGGCTTGCTGCAGAGGCTGCGACGAGCGCTGAGGGATAACTACGCAGCGCCGCTATCCGAGGCCCGGATGCTGGAGCGCAAACGCGAGTTGTTTGCCGCCGCACGCGACTGTTATCAGGACACCGGCGAGCCGTATACCGCACTGTTTGACGGTGTTCCAAACAATGCTCGGATCGCCTCCGTAGCGACGTACTGGCGCTGGATTCCGGCGTTCGAGCGGATGTTCGAGCTAGGTGGGCGGCAATGGCCCGCGTTCATGCAGGCAGCGAAGGAGCTGGCGAGTGACCCCGAACGTGACGAGTGGCTAGCGCGCCTAGCCCAGCAGCAGGTAGAGCAACGTACTGATAACGAACGCACCGATCATATTCAGTGCGAAGCCCTCACGAACCATGCGGGCGACATCGAATCGTCCGGTTGAAAACATGATCACGTTTGGCGCCGTTGCCACCGGCAGCATGAACGCGCAACTGGCGCTCATGGCGGCGGGAATCATGAATAGCTTCGGATCGAGGTGAGCCCCGATCGCCGCTGCGGCCAGTATCGGCATTAACAGCGTTGTCGTGGCAGTGTTGGACGTAGCCTCGGTCAGGAACGTGACCGTGAGGCATATCACGAGCATGAGAAGCCACAGGTCGAGATCGGACAGGCTCGACAGGGCATTGCCAATGATGGTGGACAACCCAGAGCTGCCGAAAGCGCTCGCGATGGCGATGCCCGCACCAAACAGGATCAGCATGCCCCAGGGAATATCGGAGGCGGTGTCCCAATCCAGCAATTTGCCGCCTTTGCCGTCGGGAACAATAAACAGAAGTATCACCGCCAGAAACGCGACAATGGCGTCATTGCTGTAGGCCACGTTGAACCAGTCGGTCCAGCCGCCAAAGGGTTCCCGGCGGGTAATCCAGGCCAGTGCCGTTAACCCGAAGATAATCATCACGCGCTTTTCGGCGCTGCTCCAGTTGCCCACCGATGGCAACTCGATCGTGCCTGAGTGGCTAAGCGATCGGGTTAGCCACAGCGCCACTATCGGCAGAAAGATCAGCACAACGGGCAATCCCCAGGCCATCCATTGACCGAACGAGATCTCGAGTCCTGTCGTTTCGCTGTAGACACCCATGAAGATGAGGTTGGGTGGCGTGCCTATTGGCGTTGCTATTCCGCCGATGGAGGCGGCGTAGGCGATGCCGAGCAGCAGTGGCACGACCAACTTCGGATCACCGCTGCGTTCGACGATAGCCAACGCGACGGGCAGCAGCATCAGGGTCGTGGCTGTGTTCGAAATCCACATGGACAAAAACGCCGAAGCGGCCATGAAACCGTATACAAGCCGGCGCGAGGAACCGCCGCCAAACAACCTGACCATGCCCAGGGCTATTCGGCGATGTGCACCGCTGGCGGCCAGCGCGGTCGATAACAGAAAGCCGCCAAGCAGAAGCAGGATCAGAGGGTGGCCGTAGGCTGCTGCGACGTCGCCCGACGTGATAACACCCGTCAGGGGCAGCAGCGCCAGGGGCAGCAGGGAGGTCGCCGGAATTGGAATTGGTTCGAATACCCACCACACGACCGTAACGACCGTGATGGCGAGCGTGATAGCGGCGTCAGACTCGAATCCGGCCAACAGCATGAGGTATGCCGCCAACAATGCGAGAATGGGGCCGGCGGCGAGGGCGATGGTCTTCATCGCGGCTACAGTGCCAAGGCCAACCCGAGGATTCAAGCGAACCCATGAGCGAAGCAGGAACGAAAGTGACACCGCGGAACTCCGGAAGTGGACGTCAGGAGAGCGGGCCGAGCTTCTATTGGTACGATCTGGAAACCACGGGTCTGTCGCCCAAATGGGATCGCATCACTCAGTTTGCTGGTATCAGGACAGATGCGGACCTGAACGTCATCGGAGATAAGTACGAAAGCTACGTGTCGTTACCCATCGATGTCCTGCCAAATCCCGAGTCCGCCGCGGTTACCGGCATTACCCCGGCGATCCTCGACGCCCAGGGCGAGGACGAATGGGCTGTCATCGGCCGCATCCTTGCCGAGTTCAGCAAACCGGGCACCTGCGTTGCCGGCTACAACTCGCTGCGCTTCGATGACGAATTCATGCGTTATGGGCTCTATCGCACTCTGCGCGATCCGTACGCCCGTGAATGGCAACACGGCAACAGCCGTTGGGACCTGCTCGACCTGGTTCGAGCGACTGGGGCACTGCGTCCGGAAGGCATCGAGTGGCCGATGGATGACGGCCTGCCGGTGTACAAACTTGAAGCCCTGACTGCTGCAAATGGCATTGACCATGGCAATGCCCACGATGCGCTGTCGGACGTGTTGGCGACGGTTGGTATGGCGAAGCTGATCAAAGAGAAACAGCCGCGCTTGTTCGACTACTACTTTTCGATCCGCTCGAAACGCGCGATCCGGCGGATGCTGGAACCGCTCGCGAGCACGCCCATTGTGCACATCACCGGCATGTATCCGCGTGAGCGATACGGCACAGCGGTTGTTTTGCCAATGATTGCGCACCCTTACAACGGCAACGCTATTGTCGTTGCAGATCTGACGGGCGACATCTCACCTTTGCTCTCCTGGAGCGCAGACAAGATACGCGAGACGTTGTTCGCCAAAGGCGTTGACGTGCGGCCGCCGCTCAAAGAGATACGGCTGAACCGGTGTCCGTTCGTCGCGCCATTGAATACGCTGACAAAATCGGCTCAGAAGCGCACGGGAATTGATCTGCAATTGGTTGAGGACAATCTTCAACGCCTGCGAGAGGCGGACCTGGGCAGCAAGCTGGCTCGGGTTTATCAGCCGCCGCCGGGTGAAGAAGACGCTGACGTGGAAGCTGCCCTGTATCTGAGTTTCATGACGGATACCGATCGAGACCTTTGTGCCAGCTTTCAGCGATCGCTTGCTGACGGCCAGTGGCCCGAGGGGATACGTTTTCAGGATGAGCGCTTCAATGAGCTTAAACAGCGTCTCAAGGCGCGCTCGTTTCCACACCTGTTGGATGAGGAAGAGCGTCAGGAGTGGCTTCAGTTTGTGCGCGCCAAGCTGGAAGGGCCTGGGCAGGGCTGGCTGACGCTGGCTGCTTTTCGTCAGCGCCTTGCCGAGATGGACCAGGTGAAACACGCAGAGTTGCATCAAGAGCTTGCCGGTTATGGCGAAGACATCGGCTCGGCCTTTGGCTTGTGAGCGAGCTAGCGCACAGTCAGCCTGGTGAGCGCTCGAAGGAGAGCGGCGGCATTGTGTTTGATCGCGTCAGCAAGCGATTCGGCAGTGCCGAAGTGTTGCACGAGGTTTCCGTGGCGCTGCCAGCCGGCGTCACCAGCGCGATTGTCGGCGCGAGTGGCAGCGGCAAGTCGACGCTGCTGAAGCTTGCCAACGGCATACATCGCGCGGACGCCGGCACCGTGACGGTTCTGGGCTCAAAGATTCCGGACGGCGATCTGTCCGTGTTCC
>CAYGQC010000004.1:30635-51565 GCA_964351875.1 uncultured Pseudomonadales bacterium | reverse complement strand
GTTCAGGGCGCTGCGCTTTTCCCGCATCTTTCTGGCTACAAGAACGTCGTGTTGATGTCGGCGCTTGCGGGCTGGTCGGAAGCCCGGCAGATCGAGCGCTATGCCGAGCTTGCCGAGCTTGTCGGTCTGGACGCGGATGTCGGTGAGCGATTCCCGCACGAGCTGTCGGGCGGGCAGCAGCAACGGTTGGGGCTTTGCCGTGCTTTCATGCTGGAGCCTGAGATTCTCCTGCTGGACGAGCCCTTTTCCGCGGTTGATCCGATTACGCGTATGGCGATTCATGGCGAGTTTCAGCGCCTGCAGGACAAACTCCGTCCAACCGCGGTGCTGGTGACTCACGACATGGCAGAAGCGTTGAAGCTCGCCGACTACGTGGTTGTGTTGCATGACGGTCGGATCGAACAGGCAGGTGATGCCAGCTCGATCGCGAGCGAACCCGCGAGTGACTACGTGCGCACGTTGTTCGCCGCGGCTGGTATGTCGTTGTGATGCGCGGTCGGCGTCGGTTGATCGCGGGCGTGCTCAGCATGACGCTCGTGCTGTTCTGTTCAGCGGTGAGCGTGGCGGCAGGCAAACCGATTGTTGTCGGCAGCAAGAATTTCAACGAGTCCTACCTGCTGGCCGAGCTGATGTCCCAGGCACTCGAAGCAGAAGGCTTCGAGGTGCAGCGCACTTTCGGCCTGGGCGGAACCCTGATTTGCTACGACGCGCTGGTGGCTGGCGAGATCGACGTCTATCCGGAGTACACGGGAACGATCAGCCAGGCGATTCTCGAGCTGCCGGGCAAACCCTCGCTTACCGAGCTGCGCGCAGAAGTTGCTGACAATGGGTTGTCGCTTCTCGAGCCATTCGGTTTCAACAATACGTACGCCATGGTGGTGCCGGAAGTGCTGGCCCGTGAACGCGATCTGCGCAGCATTGCCGATCTGGCGAAGACAGAGCTGAACATTGTCGTCTCCCACGAGTTTTTAGAACGTGGTGACGGCTGGCCAGGCCTGGCGCAGGCCTATGGTCTGGATGACAAGCCCGGTGGCATCGAGCACGGCCTGGCGTACCAGGCGATTGCGGACGGACGCATCGATGTGACCGATGCGTACAGCACCGACGGCGAGCTCATGCGTTATCAACTGCGCGTGCTCACGGATGACCGCGGCTATTTCCCAATCTATCTGGCGTTGCCGTTCGCGCGATCGGATCTGCGCGAGTCGGCGCTCGCTGCGCTTGCGCGGTACGCGGCCAGCATCACGGATGAGAAGATGGCGTCGATGAACTCTGCCGTTGTGTTCGGCGGCGCGAGTTTCTCCGAGGTTGCTGCGCAGTTTCGTGAGGAGTCCGGTCTGGTTCCGGTGGAGGAGACTTCGTCGCCGGCATCGGATCTCGCCGCCAACGTTGTTCGACACCTGCAGCTCACGGGTACGGCGCTGGGGCTGGCGATCGTAGTAGGGCTTGCGTTGTCTTTGTTGGTGTATCGCCGCACCTGGTTGGCACGCACGGTGTTGTATGTGGCGGGTCTTATGCAGACAATTCCATCGATTGCACTGCTGGCGTTGATGATTCCGCTGTTCGGAATTGGCTTTCTGCCTGCCGTGGTGGCGCTGCTTCTCTACTCACTGCTACCAATTGTTCGGAACACCGTTACCGCGCTGACCACTCTGGATCCCACACTGCTTGAGGTCTCCCGCGCTCTGGGCATGACCCCTCGTCAGCGCCTGTGGCGAGTTTACCTGCCGCTTTCTCTGCCCAGCATTCTCGCCGGTGTTCGCACGTCCGCGGTTATCAGCATCGGAACGGCGACCCTGGCGGCGTTCATCGGAGCTGGCGGTCTGGGCGTTCCGATCGTGACCGGCCTGTCTCTAAACAATGTCGATCTGATACTCGCGGGCGCGATTCCTGCGGCTGTTCTTGCGATTGCCACCGAGCTGCTCTTTGAAGCGCTCGAACGTTGGCTACTCCCACGGCATCTCAGGTTGTCGTGATCCGGCTGGCGACAGACGACCGGTGTCCCGGAAGGCCTGATAACTGCAATGTTCGGCGGAGAAGTCGACGTCCATCGGCGGGTTTTCCACGACAGCAACGCTCCACTCACCGGCAGCCAGCGGCGTCGCTGGAACGATGTTGTCGCTCCATGGGTAGGCTTCGCCGAAATAGGTTTCTACGGGCTCCGCAAAGAACCCAATCGCCTTGCCAGCCTTCAGCAATCTGCGCAGCGCGCGCGGAGCACCGTGCCTCTCGGCGTAGGCTAGGTGCTGAGCTCGTTCTTGCCTGCTGGAGACGATCACGCGCGAGAAACGCCCGGCGGCATCGAGCAGGAGAAAACCGGGAGGATCTCCGACCAGGTAATGCTCCACTGCAGCCGCCTGATTGAAAATATCGGCGATGTGGGTGGTGACCTTCGGCTGGCTCAGAAACACCGGGGGGTGACGCTGGATCGCGCTGGAGAGTTGTTGCGTGTATTGGTCGAAGTACGCATCGGCGAGATCGTATATGTGCGACAGGCTGTCGTTCAGTGGATCGCCCTGACCCTTGCGTACGTATCGGTCGATGATGCCCTCGTTGAAGGCAGCGACGGCCAATTTCTCATCCGCAACTCCGGTGAGTAGCAGCTTTTTCATATCGAGATCTTTGATACGTCGGCACAGCTCAATGCCGTCGACATTCGGCATTGCATAGTCGATCACCGCGACCGACAACCGGGCGAAGCGGCGGGGATCATTGATTTCCTGCTCAACCTGATTCAGATCGAAAGTAAGTGTGGGTTGATTGTCGGCGTTCAGGGACGGCCGCACACAGCGGCTGGGCAGGCTGGGTAGGTCCTGTTGGCTGCGTAGAAACGCCTCGGCAGGTTCTGCGCTGGTGAAGGCGTAGTAACTGAAGTCCGTTGGCAGGCGCAGCAGTAGCGACTTCAGATAGCGCTGGTTGTCGTCTACGAAGACTACGGTTGTGGGGTGATGGTAGGGCGCGATTATCATCGTTCAGCTGAGAAGGTCGCGCAGCGACCGACGCTTGGACGCGCTAAGGCGTCGGTACGCTTTGAGCACCTGGACCTCGTCCGAAGACAAATCCGTCTTTAGCTGGCTTTCGTTTTCATTGGCAAGTGGGCCGGCTCCATTCTCCTGCACCGATGGTAGCCCCAGTAGCGATTGTTCCAGACGGCTGACAATTTCGGAGTTCATGCTCCGATGATATTCGCTCGCAGCCTCGGCGATGCGGTCACGCATCGCGGCGGGCAGTCTGACGACAAACTTGTAGGGTTGATCGGTCAAAAAATTTACCGGCTGCTATGCATGCCTGGTGTGCTCCCTGCGCGTCTTTCGCTTCTCGTTGTTCGTTGCTTGTCTGCTATTGCTTGCAGTTGCTTGCGGTTGAGGGCTGTCTTGATCACCGCCCTCCGCTATTGTTGTCAGGGTGTGACAACCCACGCGCGTCGCTGACCGCTTTCGGTCAAGATTATTGCCTCAATCGACTCATTGGCTGAGGATAAACGCGTCACCAGCAGCATCACAAGGGATAGCATTTTGATATCACCCGACGGCCAGCCGAGGTTGGCAGCTACCGTTCTATTGGCTCGGCCGGGGCCTGACGGATTAGAAATCTACTTTCAACAGCGTCCCGGGATGGCAGCTTTCCCAGATCTGCACGTGTTCCCTGGTGGCAAGCTCGATGAAGACGATGTCGAGTTTGCGCGCAATCGTTGCGATGCCGAGCTTCAGCATTCGGCGTCTCGCCAGCTTGGGTTGGAGCAGGATGGACTGGCCTATTGGGTTGCGGTCGTGCGTGAGTGTTTTGAGGAAGCTGGCGTGCTGCTGGCGTATGACGCCAAGCAGCGGCTCGTGTCTTTTCCCGCAGCGGATGCCAAGCCGTTGCGTGAGGCGATGATTCAGCGCGAACTCTCCTTCGCCGAGCTGTGTGATCGCTTCAAACTCACTCCGGCGTTTGATCATCTGCACTATTTCAGCCACTGGATAACGCCGGACGTCGCGCCGAAGCGTTTCAACACGCGCTTCTTTCTGGCGGTAATGCCGGATCGACAGGAGACCCTGCGGCACGCTACGGAAACCCGAACCGGTGAATGGGTGACGCCGGCTGAAGCGCTAGCAAAGGCTGAGCGCGGTGACTGGCAGATGATTGCGCCGACGATCTACTCGCTCACCGGAATAAAGGACTGCGGCGATATCGATTCGCTCGTTGAGCACGTGGCGGGTGGTGGGCACCTCAGTGTGTACAACGATGAGGTGAACGAGCAAGGCATGCAGCCCTGGGCCAGCTAAACGTCACCTCCGCCAGCAAGTCCTACGATGATGGCCTCGTTCGTCGTTCAGTTCTCACGGATTTTAGCTGCACCGTGGCGGCGGGCGAGGTCGCCGTGCTCTGGGGGCCAAGTGGTAGCGGCAAATCCACACTGCTTGCAGCGATTGCTGGCCTGGTCACTCTCGAGAGCGGTGAGATCGACGTTCACCAGGAGGGCGACCGCATTCGTGTGCACGAGCTGGATGACGATGGTTGCGCGCGTTACCGCCGGGCCTGGCTTGGCTATGTATTCCAGTTCTTTAACCTGGTACCTACGCTCAGCGTTGATGAAAACCTGCGTTTGCCCTTGCAGTTGTCCGGACGTAGCGCGGGTCTGGATGAAGATCGGCGCAAGACAGGGCGGTTGCTCGCCGACGTTGGGTTATCGGATCGAGGCAGCGCGTATCCCGCTCAGTTGTCGGGTGGCGAGCAACAGCGAATCGCAGTTTTACGTGCGCTTGTTCACCAACCGGCTCTCGTGTTGGCCGATGAGCCTACCGGCAACCTGGATCAGGACAACGCCGATAACGTGATCGAACTGCTGGTTAGCCAGGCGCGATCGAACGGCAGTGCGCTGCTGCTGGCGACACACAGTGAACGCGTCGCCCGGCGAGCCGATCGCGTGATTGATATGCAGTGAGCGCCACGCGCAGGCAGTCGTCGCGAAACGCCCGCTCGGGTCCGAGTCTGCTGCTGCGCAGCCAGATACGTAATTTGCTGTGGCATCGCTGGGCCGCGCTCAGCGCCCTGGCGATTGTGCTGCTAGCCGTGGCTTCCGTCGTTGCGGTGCACATGATTGCCGTCTCTGTCGATCGATCATTGGCGACCCTGACACCGCCCTGGCTTGGCGACAATGTACTCGTCCTGCGCAAGCCAGCGGCGACTGCCCGGGACTATGCGGCGCTTCGAGCACGTTGGCGAAGCGGAGAGCTGGGAGGCGACATCGTCTCGATGACGCCGGTGCTCGAAGGGAGTCTTGAACATGAGGACGGGTCGGTGCGGGTTCTCGGCGTCGATCCTTACAGTTGGCGCCTCGACGGGTTGTTTGATGCGAGAAGTCATCCGCGACGCGAGGTGAGTACCAACTCGGATCCCGAGCATGCTAAGGCGGAACACGATGGCGGCGCCGATGTGCAGGACTCACGGTCGCTCGCCGGCGGCGGGGTCTTCGCGGCAGCTCAGCTCGCCCGCAAGCCGCTGTTGCTACTGACGGCTCTTGGCGAAGTTCGTGTTCATCCCAGAGTCTTGCCTGCGCTGCCTGAGGCCTGGATTGTCGTTGATATAGGCCAGGCGGCGCGTTGGCTCGGCGTTGATTCGATCAGTGCTGACTTGTCCTATGTGCTGGTTGCGCAGCAACCAGGGGAAGATAGCTCGCTGGCGTTTGCGGAGCAGATGCTCCCCGGCATCACCTCAGCCGTCGCGCGAGACGAGCCTGTTTTGTCGGGGCTGCCCGAGGGTTGGACGGTTGCGCGAGCCGGTTCTGATAACACCCTGCGCGCCTTCGCGGGTTCGATTATGTTTAACCTTGCTGCTCTGGGCAGTCTGTCAGCGGTAGTCGCGGGGTTTCTTCTCTATCAGGCCGCTGTAGTCAGCTATCAGCGCGAGTCGTTGCTGCGCGAGCGCTTGCGAGCGTTGGGTGTGGCGCGCTGGCAGTTGCGCGGCCTGTTTCTGCTGCAAACGCTGATCGACGGCGTGGTCGGTGGCGCGGCAGGGCTGATGCTTGGTGTTGCGCTCGCGCGGTTTGCGCTGTCTCTGACAAGCCCGGACAGCGCTGTGGAGCTGCCTATCGATTGGGTCGTCTTTGCGAAAGCTTTTGCCACGGCGTTGCTGGTTTCCGGCGCGGCGCGGCTGCTTGCCAGTCGGCGTCGCTCGACGACCGCGATGCCCTGGCTCACGTTGGCTTGCGCGCTTGTGCTGTTGCCCGGGCTGGTTTTTGAGAGTTGGGGGTTAGTGGGCGCGTTCGCCGGTCTGTTGGCGTGTTGCCTGCTCGCGGTTCTGACGGTTGGGCCCGGTTTTGCGTTCGCCTCTGGATTGCGCCTGGACGGTCTGCCGACCGTTGTCCAGCTCGGTTATAACCAGCTCGTCGCCGGTCGCCGGGAAATGGCCGCCGCGCTATCTGCACTTGCGTTAGCCATCGCGACCGCGATAAGCATTTCGGTCATGGTGGATAGCTTCCGCGCGGATCTGCTGCGTGTGCTAGACCAGCGGCTGACCGATCCGATATACGTGGCGCTAGACTCCCCGACCGAGATAGCGTCTGTGACCGCGCAGGACCCGACTTCAGCAGTGGTTGCGGCTGCGCTTGAGGCGCGTATCGCTTTGCTGGACCCGGACGCGGTAGTGACCCCGACTGGGAGGACTATGGCGCGCATTGACGGTGGCTTGGTTGAGCTTGTCTATGGCCACTTTGATGCCAGACATACGGCTCGTTACGGATTTGATTCAGGGTTATCGGCTGGCGAGGTTTTGGCGAGTGAGCAACTCACCCGCAAGTATGACTTGAGCATTGGCGATTATGTTGCCGTAGCGGTTGGTGCTCGAACGCTTTCGCTCGAAGTGGTTGGTACTTTCCCTGGCTTTGGCGACGTTCATCCGAGCGTGCTCGTGCCGATGCCGGCCGCTGAGCGGTTGGCCATTGAACCGAGCTGGACGCGCCTGGCGATAGCCAGCGAGCGCGCGACTCTTCTGCTTGAAGCATTGGCGAGTGATTCGCGATGGCAAGTGCGCGACGCGGCAGGCGTACGTGCGTCAGCGGAGGAGCAGTTCGATCGTACCTTTGCGATAACGAGAGCCCTGACGGTGCTTGCGTTGATGGTGGCGGGGCTCGGGATGTTGTCAGCCATGTTCGCGTTGCGCCTTGCCCAGGCTCGCCAACTGGCACTGTTTCGAGTCCTTGGCATGAGCCGTCGC
The DNA here is from genome assembly GCA_964351875.1 of uncultured Pseudomonadales bacterium. GTDB lineage: Bacteria > Pseudomonadota > Gammaproteobacteria > Pseudomonadales > Azotimanducaceae > JANSWO01. Next base: position 44,368 of record CAYGQC010000004.1, on the reverse strand, counting down.
GAGTTGTGGCAAATGGAAGTTGTGAGGGGCCTGGCACTGGGCGTGTTTGCCTGCGCGCTCGCGCTGCCGCTTGGGTTGCTGATGGCCTGGATTCTCTGCGCGATCGTCAATCCCAGGGCGTTCGGCTGGTATGTTTCTTTTCAGCCGGCGCCAGACATGGTCGTGCCGGCTCTTGCGATTGGCGTTGGCGCGGCTCTCGCGGCGACCCTGATTTCCAGTTGGCGGGTCGATCAAAGCTCCAGCGCTGACGCCGGAGCATTGGTTACCGGTTCAGGAGCTCGTGGCTCCGAGCCTGGAGGCGGCTGAGTTGAACGGTAGTCGTGTACTCGCGCGAAATACGATGAACTCTCGCGTCCGCCGTTCAGGCGTTGGGCTGGTTCGAGAAGCGCGCAGATCCGCGTTCTTGCTCACTTTTCTCTTGCTTGCTGCGTGTGATCGCGCTGTAGAGGAATCCGCTGCGACTCCCGTTTCGGCGCTTCTCGGGGGAACGGGCGGGACCGAGGGTTTTGCGCGGGCCGAGCGTGGTGTACCGATATCGCTTCCTGCAGATCACGGCGCTCATGAGGCGTTTCGCAGCGAATGGTGGTACTTCACGGCGGTATTGAGTGATGCATCGGGCTCGCCTTTCGGTGTTCAGTTCACCATCTTCCGCCAGGCGCTCCGGCCAACCGATGGCGCGCCACCCGAGTGCGCCTGGTGTACGGACCAGGCCTGGCTCGGTCATGTCGCGATAACCGACGTCGACCGCGAGCAGCATGAGCATGTCGAGCGACTGTCTAGGGGCAGCCCTGAGCGGCTAGAAAACAGCCCTGAGCTGCTAGAAAACAGCCCTGAGCTGCTAGAAAACAGCCCTGAGCGGCGGGAAAACAGCCGCGAGCTTTCAGGGCTTGCCGGCGCTCGGGCGGAGCCGTTTGCCGTATGGGTCGACGGCCTGTCGGCCAGCTCGAACGGCGAGGATTTCCTGCCCCTTCGTCTCTTCGCCCATTCGTCTGATCTCGAACTTGATCTACGGATAAGCGACGGAGGGCGATTGGTGATGCAGGGCGACAGCGGGTTTAGTGCGAAAGGGCCAGATCAGGCTTCGCACTACTTTTCGATGACGCGCCTTCCCGTGTCGGGAACGCTTCGACTGTTTGATCGCTCGACAACGGTCACCGGTACCGCCTGGCTGGATCGAGAATGGAGCACCAGCGTGCTCTCAGGTGGTCAACGCGGCTGGGATTGGTTGGCGTTGCAGCTTGATGACGGTCGCGACGTTATGGCCTTTCGATTGCGCCGAGCTGATGCCAGCCGCGATCCGTTTGATCAGGCAATCGTGATCAAGCCCAACGAAGAACGCCGTTACTCGGCCGAGCAGTTCTCGCTCGAACCGACACGTTTTTGGGCCGATGAGTACGGCGCTCAATGGCCCGTTAGCTGGCAACTTCGGATTGGAGCTGAGGTATTTGGCGTTGATGCGATGATCGATGATCAGCTCATGCGCACGATGGTTCGATATTGGGAGGGCTTGGTGCGTGTTAGTGATGACAGCGGCGTCAAGATTGGCCGTGGCTACCTCGAGCTGACCGGCTACGAGCAGTACCCGGACGCAGACAGTGAGTGATATGCGATGAGAGAAGATTCCGGCAAACCGATCGATGCGCAACTGGATTGGCATCACCTCGGCAGCCGATCCGGCCCCGAGCTGCCGCTGTTTGATGTTCGCTTTGATCGTCTCCGAAACCCTCGTAACGGCTCAGAACTCGATCGCCTGGTCCTGTCGAGCGTCGATTGGGTGAATATGGTCGCGCTCGATGTCGAGCAACGTTGCATCATGATTCGTCAGTATCGATTCGGAGTCGGATACAGCACGCTGGAGACCCCCGGGGGTATGGTCGATGCTGGTGAGACACCGCTCGAAGCTGCCCGGCGAGAGTTGCTCGAGGAAACCGGTTACGGTGGCGGTCAGTGGCACGATCTCGGCGCGGTGGAGCCGAATCCGGCGATTCATGACAACCTTTGCCATCACTTTCTGGCGCTTGGTGTCGGCCGGGTGAGCGATCTCGATCAGGGCGATGGTGAACATATAGAGGTCGTGCCGATGTGCACGGATGATGTTATCGCGGCGGCTCATAACGGTGAGATTCGACATGCTTTGGCATTGTCGGTACTCGGGCGGGTGTTGCCGCTGTGGCCGCGCCAGCAGTGGCTCGATTGAGCCGCTGGGACTTGCACGCTGCTTACATAGGGCTATCGAAGCCCTCGTTTAAACGTGTCAGAATCATCGGTTAAGTGGGCGTAGTTCACACGCCAATTTCGACGCCGGCGCAGGCGACGGGGTGGGGTTAAGTGGCCAAAAAATAGTTAGGTTTTTCAATGGCTTGCAGTTTTTACAAGGTCGATCTCAGATTCATCGACCTTGGCCGCCTTGTGAAGTCGTTGAGCAAGAGTTGAGCAAGAGTTGAGTAATAGTTGAGCAAGAGTTGCGTAGTAGCCCGACACACCACTGACGGGCCGATTTCGGCAGAACGCGGCATTAAGCCGGGGGAAACGCTATGAACAAGAGCTTTGGCATCCCGGGGGCGTCCAGCGACGCTCGTGATCTCGTGGATGACCGTACATCGGCTCTTCCGTCAGTTTCGCCGGCGGCGCGCGCCTCGTCTTCAGACTCTTCCTTGGATAAGAAGAGCGGTCACGTGCAGCCGGATGATTTGATCGAACCGGTCATAGAACCCCGTGCAGAGGCAGCAGACTCATCTAAACCGCCGACAGGCATCGGTGTTGGCTCTACCCCTAATCCTCAGGACTCGTTCTCGGCGCTGCTGGAAGACAGTGGCAAGCGCACATCCCTGCGATCGCTTCACGACGCACGCTTGCTGCTGGTTGACGACAAGAAAGAGTTGCTCGGCTCGCTGGTCGAACTGGTTTCTCTGCACGGCTACAAGCCGGAGCGCGCCCTTGGTGGTCAAGCTGCGCTGGACGCCCTCGCGACAACGAGCTACGACGTGGTTCTGCTTGATCTGATCATGCCGGGTGTGTCGGGTCACGATGTCCTTGAGTTTGCGGCTAAGCACAAGCTGGACTGCAAAATCATTGTCGTCAGCGGCGACGCCAGTTTCAGCGGGGTGAAACACGCGCTGCACTGCGGCGCGTTTGATTTCGTCAAGAAGCCCTATGAGGGCGGCGAGTTGATCGCAACGATGGAGCGCGCGTTGCGTCAGTGTCAGCTTGAGTCGCGCAACGTTGTGGTCGAGCGTCAACTGCGCGAATCAGAAGAGTTGCATCGGTTCATCGTCAACAGCTCCCCGGACATGGTGTACATGCTCGATCGTAACGGCTGCTTCACCTTTCTCAACGATCGAGTCGACAAATTGCTGGGATATCGCAAGGAAGACTTGCTCGGCAAACACTTCAGCGAAATCGTGCATGAGGAACATCTGGACAACGCCTGCCATGTCATGAACGAGCGCCGAACCGGCGAGCGTGCTGCGCGCAACGTCGAGCTCAGGCTCAAGAGTCGTCGGCCGCGCACGGGACCACGCGTTTTTCAATCCCAGGCGGTGTGGATGGAACTGACTGCCCGCGGCATTTATTCCGACAACAGCGAGCGGACGCGGGACAACTTTGTCGGCACGTTTGGCACGGCCCGTGACATCACAGAGCGCAAGGAAGCCGAGCAGGTTATCAACTTCCAGGCCTATCACGATCTGCTGACGCACCTGCCGAACCGGGCGCTTCTGAAAGACCGGCTCAATCTGGCCATAACACACGCCCGACGAAACAAGCGACGGCTGGCGGTGATGTTCCTGGACCTGGATCGCTTCAAGCTCGTCAACGACACCCTTGGGCACACGATGGGTGACCGGCTTTTGAAAGCAGTCGCCAACCGGCTGCAGAGTTGCCTGCGGCAGGGCGATACGCTGTCGCGCTTCGGTGGTGACGAGTTCACGTTGCTGTTACCGGAGATTCGCACGCGCGATGACGTTGTCGTCATCGCTCGCAAAATTCTGGACAAGCTGTCCAATCCCTTTGTTGTCGACGGTCATGAGCTCTTCGTAGGAGCCAGCATTGGCATAGCGCTGTATCCGGAGGCGGGCGATAGCGTAGAAGCCCTGATCCAGAACTCTGACATCGCGATGTACCACATCAAGGGCCGAGGTAAGAACGGCTATCAGTTCTTCTCGGAGGAGATGAACCACAAGTTCTCCACTCGCCTGACCGTCGAGCGTGAACTGCGCAACGCGTTGAGCCAGGAGGAGCTGCGCGTCTACTACCAGCCTATGGTTCGTAGTGGTGATGGCTCTATCACCGGAGTTGAAGCGCTGGTGCGCTGGCAGCATCCACAGCGTGGCCTGCTCGCACCGGAGGAGTTTCTCCCGATTGCGGAAGAAGTGGGCTTGCTCACCCAGATCGATCGTCATACGCAGAGCATCGCCTTCGGTGACCTCGCACGGCTTCGAGTTCAGGGGTACTCGAACCTGCGCATGTCGGTGAATCTCAGCTCCGGCCAGATCGAGCAGGAGAACTTTGTCGACCAGTTCGTAGAGAGCCTCGAGTTCGCCGGGTTGTCAGGCGACGCTGTCAAAGTGGAGATCACCGAGGGCACGATGATGAAGGACCTCGATCTGATCGTGCCGAAGCTGCGGCGCCTTCGGGATCACGGGGTCGGTATCGCCATTGATGATTTCGGTACCGGCTACTCGTCGTTGTCCTACCTGCAACAGTTCCCTATCAATACGCTGAAGATTGATCGCAGCTTCGTGCATGACATTCGCGCGGATGAAAGTGATGCCAGCATCGTGAACGCCATCGTCGCGATGGCCACTGGTCTGCATCTCGATCTGATTGCAGAGGGCGTGGAGACGGGAACCCAACTGCGGTATCTGCAGGAGCACGGCTGTCGGGAGGTTCAGGGTTTCTACTTCTCCAAGCCCGTGCCGAGAGACGAATTGGTGGCGATGCTGGCGAGCAATCCTTTCCCGGAGCTCATTGCCCTTGAGGAACCGGCCGGTCCGACCGCGCCAGCCTGAGGCCATTCTCCTATCGTCTGGATAGTCATGCGAGAATTAGCGGTTGCCGCGCCGAAGCTGTTTGAGAGATTTCTATGAGTCCCGAAGAAGGGTTTACGACGTCGATTGTGCACAGCGATCGGCGCGGCGATGTCGAGCACGGCGCGATCCACAAGCCTGTGCACCAGAACGTGGCTTATGGCTACAGCGAGACGCAGGCCCTTTGCCATGCTTTCCAGACGGGTGGGTATACCTACGGCCGGCAAATCAACCCTACTGTCGGTGCCCTTGAGGACAAGATCACAGCGATGGAAGGCGGGCTGAAGACGGTTTGCTTTAGCACCGGTATGGCCGCCATCGGAACGATGATGTTTGCGCTGCTGCGTGCTGGCGATCATGTGGTGTCGAGTACGTTCTTATTCGGTAACACGAACAGCTTGCTGCGCAGCTTCGATGAGCGCGGGGTCGCTATAGATTTCGTCGATGCGACGAGTGTCGAGAACGTCGCGCAATGCCTGACCGAGAAAACGCGTCTCGTCTTCGTCGAAACGATTGCTAACCCGCGAACCCAGGTAGCGGATCTGGAGGGGATCAGCGCGCTATGTGCTGAGCGCGGGATTGTGTTTGTAGTCGACAACACAATGACGTCGCCTTACCTCTTTCGCAGCGTGGATGTAGGTGCCAGCCTGGTGCTGAACAGCCTGACCAAGTACATCGGTGGTCACGGTAACGCGCTCGGCGGTGCCCTGACTGAGCTGGGACATTTCGACTGGCAGCAGTTTGCAAACATCTCTCCCGAGTACCGCACCGGCAATCCTGCGCTGTGGGGCCTCACGCAGGTCAAGAAGAAAGGACTGCGTGACTTCGGCGCGGCGCTGGGACCAGAGGCGGCGCATCACATCGCGATCGGCGCTGAAACGCTGGCGCTACGGATGCAGCAGCAGTGCGCAAGTGCCCGTGCCCTGACTGACTATCTTCAGGCGCATCCGAAAGTAGATCGCGTTTACTACCCAGGGCTCGCGGATCATCCAGAGCATGAGCGAGCGGCGCGGCTGTTCCGCCTGCCGGGGGCGCTGTTCAGTTTTGAGCTGGATGACTCGCTGGACGTGTTTGCGTTTCTGGACGCGCTTAACGTGGTGATCAAATCGAGCAACCTTGGTGACAATCGAACGCTCGCGATTCCCGTTGCGCACACAATCTACTTTGAAATGGGCGCGGAGCGACGTGCCAGCATGGGGATCGCCGAGTCGCTTGTCCGCGTCTCGGTGGGCATCGAAGATACGATTGACCTCATCAGCGACTTCGAGCGGGCCTTTGTCCAGATAGAGAGTTGAGTTCGCATCAAAGTGAGGTTTCTCCAGGCAACGGAGTCCCGCGGACGGCGTTTGATTCGACATCCCCGAAGTGGTTTGAACTAATGCAGATAAGGTGGCAGAGACATGGCTGAATCAAGTGGGCGACTCGATAGCAAGGTGGCGGTTATCACGGGCGGCGCCGGTGGCATTGGCAGAGCGGCGGCCAAGCGTTTTGTTGCCGAAGGCGCAAACGTGTTGCTGGTGGATCTGGATGAAAGGGCGCTCACTGAAGCGGTCGCTGAGATAGGTAGCAATCGGGTCAGCTTCTGCATCGGCGACGTTACGAGCTCTGCCGACAATGCGCGCATGATGGAAGTTGCCACCGAGCGCTATGGAGGCGTTGATATCCTGCTCGCCAATGCCGGTATCGAGGGTGACGTGACCCCAATCGTCGACTACGACGAAGACCGCTTTGATCAGGTCATGAACGTGAACGTCAAAGGCGTTTTCCTGGGCCTTAAGCATGCCATTCCGGCCATCGCCAAACGCGGAGGCGGGAGCATTGTCATCACTTCAAGCGTCGCAGGCATTAACGGCAGCCCTGGCGTGGCGCCCTATGTCACCAGCAAACACGCAGTGATCGGAATGATGAAGTCGGCGGCGCAAGAGGCCGCGGCTGCAGGCGTCCGCGTGAATACAGTGAACCCATCACCCGTGGAAACCGTGATGATGCGCCGGCTCGAAGTCGGGCTTGATCCCAGTAATGCGGAAGGCGTTCGCGAAGCCATGCGCAACCGTATCCCGCTGGGCCGCTATGCCGAAGCGGACGACATCGCCAAGGTCATGCTGTTCCTGTCGAGCGATGACGCGGATTTTGTCACGGGTTCGGTGTTCACAGCCGATGGCGGCATGACTGCGGGCTGATGCAAATTGAGCTTGCGGTAGCGTCGAGACATAACTTGAGAATTGCCGGATGACAGCCTTGTTATCAACAGACTTGCCTTTGCGGAATCGCCGCCAGGGGAAGGTCAGGGACCTCTACGACGTGACGCTTGCGAGCGGTGAGGCGGCTTTACTGATTGTCGCCACCGATCGCACGAGCGCGTTCGATGTTGTCATGGCCAATGGGTTGCCCGGCAAAGGCGTTGTGTTAACACAGATTTCCGCCTTCTGGTTCGACTACTTTGCAGGCTCGATGCCTCACCATCTGATCAGTACGGATGTCGCTGATGTGCCCGGTCTGTCGGATTCCGATCGCGCGCTACTGGCGGGACGCATCATGCTGGGTCGCAAGGCCGATGTGGTTCCTATCGAGTGTATCGCTCGGGGTTACCTGGCTGGCAGCGGCTGGGCGGACTACGTTCGAACGGGCCGCGTCTGCGGCATCAGCTTGCCGCCTGGATTGCGCAACGGCGACCGACTCGACCAGCCGTTGTTCACGCCTTCCACGAAAGCGGCGTCTGGGCACGATGAGAACATCAGTTTTGCTGAAGGCGTGCAGATCGTCGGTGAGGATGTGATGTCTGCGCTGCAGGAGAAGACTCTGTCGTTGTACTCCGCGGCGCGTGAATACGCCTCGGAGCGAGGCATTCTCCTGGCCGATACGAAGTTTGAATTCGGTATCCATGACGGTGAGTTGACGCTGATCGATGAGATCTTCACGCCGGACAGCTCACGCTTTTGGCCGGCCGAGCAATGGCGCCCGGGTGAGGAGCAGCCGAGCTTCGACAAGCAGATCGTGCGTAACTATCTCGAGACTCTGGTCGCGCAGGGAGAGTGGGACAAGACCCCACCGGGCCCTGAGCTACCTCAGCCTATCGTTGAGCAAACCATGGCTCGTTACCTGGATGCGTTCGAGCGTCTGACCGGGGCGCCTCTCGCGATTCCGATCTGAAGCGTGAGTCGGCTGAGCCTGCCAGATGCTCGTCAGCCAGTGAAAGTGAATTGAATGTGAAGTCGATGCTCGCCCGCGTGCACGTGTGATTCACCTTAGCCTGCGTTAGATTGGCGTTCGGCCGTAAGTGGGTTCCGCGACTCAGTCGGGAGTGCTCAATCAGGTTTGGTGCGGTCGATCGACCTGCATTGGTTTGGGGGGGCATTGCTCGTTGCTCGCCCATCCGTCCCCAGCTTCACCTCGGATTTAACTAGAGTAACGTGCATGAGCGATGCAACTGGCAAACGCCGCCTGCTTCTGGTGGAAGACAACCGCGATCTGGCAGCGACGGTGGGAGAGTTTTTCGAAAACGAACTCTATGGTGTCGACTATGCGGCCGACGGCCTGTCGGCGCTGCACCTGGCCGTCACCGAGAGCTACGATGTCATTGTGTTGGATATCAACCTTCCTGGCGTCGATGGGATGGAAGTCTGTCGTCGTCTGAGGCAGGACGCCCGAATGGCGACTCCCATTCTCATGCTGACGGCGCGTGATCAGGTTGAGGATAAGATCCAGGGGTTTGAGCTTGGCGCGGATGACTATCTGGTCAAACCCTTCGATATGCGAGAGCTTGCGGCGCGCGTGGATGCGCTCATTCGCCGTGAGAAGGGGGACGTATCGGACATGGTGTACAAGGTGGCTGACCTTGAGCTCGACACCGCCAAGCAGTTGGCATCCCGCGAGGGCAAGCGGATCAATCTGTCGCCGAGATCGTTCGAGATTCTCAAGATATTGATGCGCGCCAGTCCGAACGTGGTTGCGCGCCGGGATCTTGAGAAAGAGATCTGGGGAGACGAGCCGCCCGACTCAGACTCGCTACGCAGCCATATGTATAACCTGCGGCGCTTGATCGATCGTCCATTCGATCAGCCGTTGATCGAGACGGTACCCGGCCGCGGCTATCGGATCGCGGACGACGCACAGTAGGCGAGCATTGAAGCAAATGAGCGTCAGGCCGTTGGGAAGTGAATCTCGAATGCGGTGCCTTCGCCTGGCTTGCTGTCCACGGTCACCGTCCAGCTAAACTGATTTGCGATACGTTTGACGATCGCGAGTCCCAAGCCGTAACCCTCGCCGGACGCGCGCGCTCGTTCGCCTCGAAAGAAGGTTGAGAAGGCATTGTTGACTTCGCTGGCATCCATACCGACGCCTGTATCGGAAACGCGTAACCGGTTGGAATAGACGTCTATTCGGACCTCGCCGTTACGCGTGTAGGTAAGGGCGTTACGCAGTAGATTTGCCACGACCACGCCGACAACCTGGGCGGGAGCCAGGGCCGAGCAAACACCATGCTCGGTAAACAGCAGCCGGTTGTTGTTTGTCTCCGCCAATACGGACAAATCATCTATCTGTTCTGCAACAACCAGATTTACATCGATGGGCGCACTGTCGCTCATGTCGTGTTCCCGGGCGAGTAGCAGGAGAGTGGTCAGCAACGTCTCCATACTCGCGACGACCCGGCGCATTCGCTCGTGTACGGCGATTTCGCTGTCGCTTCGATCAGTTCTGGCCTCGAGCAGATCAAGATTGCTGCGAAGGACTGTGAGCGGTGTGCGCAGCTCATGGCCGGCGTCGCGTGTGAACTGGCGTTCTCGGTCTACAAACTGATCGAGTCTCTCGCTGAAGCCGCGCAGCGCCGTGACCATCGTTCGCGTATCCGTATCCAGCTCCGCATTGGCCGGCGGAATTTCCAAGCGATGATCAGAGCGAAAGTCGAATTGAGTCAGATACTGCGCCAGTGACAGCATCGGAGAGATGGCTCTGTGGGAAAGACGGAAGGTCAGGAAGAGCAACGCGTAGACGGTAAGCAGTACAGCAGCGAGCGGAGCGAGGCCGAAATAGAAAACCAGGTCCGACACCTGCGCCTCGGCGAACACCAGGTACAGACGGTGCGGAACGCCGTCGATCAGCTTGTCTGAGACGTGAACGAGCGGTTTGCCCGGAAGGCCTGGTTGGCTGTCGTAGCCGGGTTCGAGCGAGCGTAGGGCTTGGGGCGTCTCGCCGAAGTCACTGCCGACCTTCAGGTAGCCCTTCAGGTTGGCGGTGTCCGGTAGCGCTTGCGAGGAGTTCGCTATCTGAAGTTGCCAGAAGTGCTCCGACTCGATGTTCAACGCCTGTCGAGTCAGTACGTCCTGAACAATTAGATAGGTGATAAAAACACCCACGAGAGCGGCCGCACTGATCAGCAGGACCTGTAACCCATAGACGCGGAGCAGCTTGGCTCGCAGCCCAATTGCTCGGTTTTTCTGTTTACTGATGCGTGAATCCTCGCAGGTTAGCGATGTGAGGAGTTGAGCGTCGTGCTTCATCGACCCGGATGTTGATTTCGATGTGTTTGGTACGTTCGCCTCGTTTATAGCTCACGGTAAGTTTCCCAGGCGAATGGCTGGACGCAAAACGCGCATCCAGCGTGACAAGGAGAAGACCCCGTAAAACGTGAGGAACCAGGCGAGAGCAACCCAGCCGAGCGCGAACGCGTCGGGAATGTCGACAGCTCCCACTCTCTCGCCGCCCAGGTAGGAAATGGGGGCGAAAGCGCCAGCGATCAGTGCGCCGACGAGCGGCCGACGAGCCAAAGGCTCCAGTGAGTGATTTAGCGTGAGCCCCACGCCAACCCACAGCAATATTATCCAGTAGGGAGCCAGCTGAAGAGTGCCGTAGTCGAGAATGCCGGTTCGGATCCACATGGTATCCAAAGCGATGCCCAGCAGGAGACAGCCGAACCCGAGCAGTAAGTCATGCCAGCGCCACTCACTGAGCAAACTGAACGCCACAACTGGTATCGCACCTAGAAACGCCAGGGAGTGAGCCTCGTAGCGCCCGGCACCGACAACGCATCCCAGCCATAGCAATTGGAAGCAAGCGGCGTTGAGCCAGAACGGGCTGAGCCAATTCGGGAGGATCATAGAGCTGGTTCCGTGCTCATCGAGGTGTGAATCGAGACTGCGCCTTGCTGACCGACTGCCCTGCTGGTCGGGGTTCCTGCCATCTCAGCGTCTTGGATTCTCCGCCAGTTGGGCTGGTTTTCCTGGTTTCCATTGACGGGGTCTTTCATGAGCTGGGGTGTCCGCAAAAATGATGAGCACACTCTGCCCTTGCTCGCGCGGCTGTGCTGTTCGATCGAGAGCGCGTCGAGCTGGTTTGCCATCGACACAGACTCAAGATAGTTGGCGAGCCCTTATTTTTCAGACAGGAGCGTGAAGGTACAGTAAAACCAGTGTTTGCGAGCGATTCACCGGCGATTCACTGGCGCGCCGCTAGGGTGGCGACTTGTTAAGTTCAGGCGCGGCTAATGGTGCCCTCATTGTTCAAGAACCTTGTCACGGTAAACGCATCTGGAAAGGCACAGCGGCGCGGCGGGGTTGTTGTTACGCCACTGTGTTTCTTGGTCGAGCTAAAGGCTCTGTTCACCGCTGCCTTTCTGCGCGTTCCCAGCCTACGAGAGCAGCGACTTCCGGCCTCGACACACGCGCTCCTTTCCTCTAGAAGCAGCGACTCGCCCGAGCGTGGTCCAGCGACGGCGATATCTCGTCTCGCGCTGTTGATCGTCGCTGCGCTAAGCGTTCTTGCCGGCGTTGCTGGCTGCGCTGTTGCGTCATCGGACAGCCTTCGATATCCGGATCGTTTTATGGCCGTCTCGCAACCGTTTGAAACCAGTTTGGCCGAACCTGGTAGCGAATTGGTTGGCGTGGCCACGGCATACGTTTCGGAGGCGTTGTTGTTTGATGATGTACCTGCATCCGCGCTGGCTTTCGTGAACCTGATGCGAACGATCTCCAACGACCCTGATTGGCGTGACCAGGCGCGGGCGATCTACGCAGAGGAGCTGTATTTCAACGATACGCTCGGTACTGCGAGAACCATCGAGGAGCTACTCAGACATCTAGAGGGTGTGGCGGACAACTCGGTATCGCTGGAGGTGACTGTTCAGGACGTCGTGACGTCGAAGGCCGGCACCTATCTGCGCTGGCACATGGTGTCGCGGTTTTCGGTTCTGGGAAGTCCGAAAGAAAGCCGCACGATCGGCATTTCCCTCCTGCGTTTTGGCGACGGTGGTCGCATCGTCTTTCAGCAGGACTACTGGGACTCCACTGAAGGGTTTTATCAGCACGTACCAATACTCGGCTCGGTGTTACGTGCGATCGGTCGCCGGTTTGAGTAGCCGCTGCATCAAACCACGTTCGTCATGGATCTGTGAGGTGCTTGATGTTTCAGCGACGAATGCTTAGTCAGCTAGCTGCCTTTAGCGCTGCCCTGTTGTGTGCGAGCACATCGGCTGCAGTCGTTGACGGTTCTCGGATGACCTACGCTGTCTTTCTGGACGACAAGCCGATTGGCCGGCACGTTTACGAGTTCGAGAGGGTGGGTGAGGAGCTTTTTGTCCAGTCGGATGTGGATATGTCGGTAGCACTGCTCTTTGTTCAGGTATTTGCTTATGAACACCGCGCTTCTGAACGTTGGCGTGCTGGTTGCCTGGAGCACCTGTCGAGCAGAACGCTGCAAAATGGCGAGATTACGCGGATTTCTGCTGAGGTAGACAGCGAGCAGCTGATTGTCGAAAGACAGTTTGGCAAAACCGACTCAACTCTGGATACGGGCACCCCGGAAGTTGAGGAGGTAAGCCTTCAGGACTTGTCGCCCTGTCTGGCTGGTTATGCATACTGGGATAAAGCTCTGCTCGATCGGCCTCAATTGTTCAATGCGCAGCTCGGTGAGCTCGATGACGTCCGCTTCGACGCAGACGGTGATGTCCGGCTCGATTGGCACAAGACCCTCGTCGCCCGCTATTCGTTACTGAGTAACGGTGCGCTGATCGAATTGTGGTACGACCAATCTGGCCGGTGGTTGGGGCTTCGCACAAAGCGCGGTAAGCGATGGCTCGAGTATCGTCTGGATGCCGTAGAACTGATCCCCGGCTCTGGGAGCGGCAACTCGCTTGAGACAGTTACCCAGCCGACGGTTAGCCTGCTTGGCCGCGCGCGCTAGCAGGACAAACGTTTCAGCTTCGACGCAACCTTCCTCGCCGTTTGGCCGTGAGCTCGCTTTGGCGCCTTACTGGATATCACATTGCGAGGCGAGGCAGCCACTGGCTGTTCGCGCGTATCATGGCACCTGTTTCGTAACGCTTCGTTGGATCTATGGAATGGCCTGAGTACAAAAGGCTCTGCGATCACCCGACGGTATTGTCGCGGTTTCTAATTGAGACGACAGCCTTGTTGTTAGCGAGCGAGCCTGTCCTGGGTTCACGCGTTCGCACACAGCTCAACCGACAACCGTTACCCAAGCCGGCGGCGTACGTAGGGCCACCCTCAGCGGATATGTTCCTGGCCGACATTTGTGCGGCTGAATCTCACGCAATTGCCGAGTTCGTCGTTAAACTGCCGGACGGCGCTGGCGCGGCGCATGGCCTTTCGAGTCTGGCTGGTGTGCGTGCGGTGTGGCGGGAGCTGGCTGACCATTTGCTTGCTCCGAGCTCCGTCGCAGGTACGGACGAAGTGGGCTCAGCGCAGATAGCGC
>CAYGQC010000004.1:463-30625 GCA_964351875.1 uncultured Pseudomonadales bacterium | reverse complement strand
CTGCGCCGATTGAAAAACAAAAAAAGGGGGAGCTATGAGTGAGGTGACGGTGGCGGATAACCAACAGGCCGTGCTTGATCTTGTGGAGGCGTTCAATCGCATTGATGTCGACGGAGTGATGCGCTGCCTTCACTCCGAGGCTGTCTATCACAATATTCCCGTTGATCCGGTTACCGGTGAGCGATCGATCCGCGGGGTTATCGAATCGTTCACGAGCGCGGCGAGTGAGATCAACTGGGAGATGATCAATATGTCCGTAACCGGCGAGGGTCATGTCATGACGGAGCGACTGGATCGATTCAAGATCAACAATCGCTGGATCTCGCTACCGGTGATGGGAGTGTTCGAGGTCACAGACGGTTTGATTACGTGCTGGCGTGACTACTTCGATATGGAACAGTTTCAATCTCAGTTGAAGGCGACACAGTCATGATCGATGTTGAAAGCGAAGTAACCGGCCGGGTATGGCAGATTCATTGCGAGGTGGGGCAGCGCGTCAGTGAGGATGATGTGCTCTTGATTCTGGAGTCCATGAAGATGGAGATACCCGTTCTGGCACCCGCGGATGGCACCGTTAGTGAGTTGCTGGTCGCTGTTGATGATTCGGTAGACGAGGATCAGGTGCTGGCTCGATTGGGTAGTTAGCCCTCGAGCGTGTGGCAGCGCGTTCGCCTGGGCATTCGCCGATGTCACAAAACACTCGGCTATTTCGTCTTAGGGGCATAACCATCGAATCGGAGAGATGTTGTGTCCCAGATTGCCAGCGATAGCCGCTCCTCAGTTAGCCAGAATTTGCCATTGAGCTCGAAGTCGCTTGTTCGACTTCAGGCGGCTACCGGTCTGATTCTGGCGAGTTTTGTTGCAGTTCACCTGTTGAACTTCCTGCTCGCGATTACCGGGCCGGGTGCATACGATAGTTTTCAGTCGATGGCCCGTAAGATCTATCAGTTCCCGCTGGTGGAAGCCTTGATTCTTGCCGCGATCGTCGCGCATCTGGCGATTGCCGTGGCTCGATTCCTGCGGGAACCTCGCACCACACGCACCGGTCGGTTTCGCTGGCATCGATATAGCGGCGTGTTTCTGATGTTGGTGATTGTTGGCCACGTCGCAGCGGTTCGCGGCCCGTCCTGGTTTGCCGATATCTATCCCGGAGCCGAGGGTCTGGCGTTCACGCTGAACGCGTATCCAGCCTATTTCTATCCGTACTATTTTCTGTTGGCGTGCGCCGGCTTCTATCATGCTGCGCAGGGCATTGGCGTCGCGCTCGCTCGGTTAAATATGGGGCGGCCGGTGTTCGCTGGGCGAGGATTGGCTGTGCTGACCACAGGCTTTGCCCTACTTGCACTTTGCGCATTGGCAGGGCTTGCTGGTTTGCTCTATGAGATTCCAGACCCGTTTGATAACGATGCGGCACGATTGTTTCGATCGATCGTGGGTGGCTCTTAATGACGAAACAAGTTGCGGATAGCCTGCGGCAACGACTGCACCAACTAGCCTATCGAATGCTTGGCAGCGTGCAGGATGCCGAAGATGTCGTGCAGGATGCTCAGCTTCGACTGCTGGCGGCAGAAGCGGAGCCGGGCAACACCGCGGCGTGGATGGTGAGAGTTGTTACGAACCTCTGCATCGATAGGCTTCGCGCTGCGAAGGCGGAGCGCGCGGGCTACGTGGGACCGTGGCTGCCGGAGCCTTTGCTGGCGGAGCGGTTTGGCCCGGGACCCGCGGACAAGGAGCCGGATGTGGCGGCCGGGCTGGCGGAGGAATTGTCGACGGCGATGCTTCTGATGCTGGAGCGGCTCAGCCCCTCGGAGCGGGCGGTTTTTGTTCTTCGCGAAGGCTTCGGGTACAGCTTCGATGAGCTTGCTGAGCTACTCGGCGTCTCGTCGGCCAGTGCCCGGCAGCGCATGTCCCGGGCACGGCAGCATTTGGCCAGCGAACCACGCTACTGTGCGCCGCCTGCTGTGCAGACGAAGACACTGCTAAGCCTGATGCAAGCCATCACGAGCGGAGACCCTGATGCGGTCATCGATTTGCTGGCGAGTGACGCGGTCGCCTATACGGATGGTGGCGGTGTTGTGAGTGCAGCCATCATTCCGATCGAAACTGCTGCGCGCATCGCGACGGTTGCGATTCACCTCGTGGCGAAACTGATTGCGCAGGGCGAATTCGAGGTTGAGCTGGTCAATGCCAACGCTGCCCCCGCGCTGTTGGTTCGCCAGGGTGGTCAGGGCCACTCGCTGATCTCTATCGACTGCGATAACGATGGTGTCGCGCATCGCGTGTACGTCCATAGAAACCCGAACAAGCTCGCCAGTCTTGAGTCTTGAGTCGTGAGGCGGGGCTTTGCCCGCCAGCCTGCGGCTGTGCGATGCTTGCGGATTAGCTTACTTCTTGTCTCAATCATCGCGTTCTTCGGGAGAGAAACATGACGGAATTGGTCACTACAGAGATCATCGATGGCGTCGCTGACGTGCGTCTGAACCGCGCCGACAAATACAACGCGCTGAGTGGCGACATGTTCAAAGCGATCATCGCCGCGGGTGAAGCGCTCGCGGACCGCCGGGACGTTCGTGCGGTGGTGCTTTCCGGCAACGGCCCGGGGTTCTGTGCTGGTTTGGACTTTGCCAGTTTCCAGGGTATGAGCGATTCCAACGAATCTGGTACGGATAGCAGTTCGCAGTCGCAGAGTGACTCGTCCAGCTCAGCCAGTGGCCTGCTTGCGCGGGACGATCGGCCCGAGAATTTTGCCCAGCGGCCGGCTTACATCTGGCGTAAGTTGCCAGTACCAGTCATCGCTGCGGTACACGGCGTCGCCTATGGCGGTGGCTGTCAGGTAGCGCTAGGTGCCGATATTCGGATTGCGCGCCCCGATGCCAAGATGTCGATCATGGAGATCAAGTGGGGCCTGGTTCCAGATATGAGCCTGACGCAGACGCTGCGGGATATCGTGCCGTTGGACGTGGCGAAAGAGCTGACGTTTACCGGCCGGATACTGACCGGTGTTGAAGCCAAGGAGCTTGGCCTCGTTACGCGGCTCGACGACAATCCCCTTGAAGCTGCCCTGGCGCTGGCGCGGGAGATCGCGTCTAAGTCGCCGGACGCTATCCGGGCGGGCAAACTGTTGCTCGATAGCGCCTGGCATGCGGATGAGCGAACGGGACTGGAGCTCGAAAGCTCACTGCAGACCGCGCTGATCGGCAAGCCGAACCAGGTTGAGTCGATCAAGGCGAATTTCGAAAAGCGAGCGCCGAATTTCAGCGATCCTGGCTAGGAATTCCTGTCAGGACTCTGATTCGGCCGCGCTTCTGTAGGATTTCTGCCCGCCTATCTGCTCTGCGCGGCTAGCGCCTGGGCCTGTTCAACCCACTCATCGCTCACTACCCGTGCACGGTAGTCATGCAGCGGGTGGCTGTCGTCGTCGAGCTCAGCGATATCGAGGTTGGCGAGGTCCGTAAAGCGTGTGATGCCCAGCGCCGCGAGTTTGGTGGCGAATACCCGGCCAATGCCTGAAACCTGGGTCAGGTCGTCCGTGGCAGCTGATGCTTCGCGTGGTGCCGGAGCTGCTGGAGGTTGATCCGCTGCAGGAGCTTGTGTGGGTTGAGCCGGTGCAGAGGTGGGTTTGGAGGACGCCGTGGCTGCTTTGGTGGACGCCGTGGCTGCTTTGGTGGACGCCGTGGCTGGCTGAGCCGTAGCCTCGTTAGCGGGCTTCGGGCTCGTGCCGAGGTTTGCAAAAACGGCCACAAGTCCTTCAGCGTGTTGCTGTGCGCCGTTGCACATCGCCTCGATGTACTGGCGTTGCACCCGTCGCGTCTCGTCTGGCGCGCTTGCGGACTGCATCGCCGACAGGAAGTCGACCTGGGTTTGGACAAACTGGGAAGCGCCGTGCATGTGTAGCTTGACCATGCTGCGGGCGATTTCTCCGCCGATCGCAAAAAGGGCGGGCGGGGTGCGATTGTTGCTCTGGCTCATGAGTATCTCCTTAGCGGTGCAGGGCTTTCGGGATCGCCGAAGGCGCTGCCTGTGTTGTGAGAGTCGATCGTTTGGCGAATGCTGCACTGCACAAAACGCAGACAGTATGTCCGCGAGAAGCGGCTAGCGCAAGGCTCCGAGGCGTTTGGACTTGCCTGCAGTGCGGAGAGGGTTTGTGACAGACTGGCGCTTTCGGCAGCGCCACAAACCGTCGGGAGCGGAGAAGCTATGTCTTGGGAACGGGAAGTCAGTGAGCTGGCCAGGCGTCGACAGATTGCACTTCAGCAGGGTGGTGCCGAGGGTATTGCTCGGCAGCATGGTGCTGGTCGGCTGACGATTCGAGAGCGGATCGATCAGCTACTGGACGCTGGCTCCTTCGATGAGCAAGGCAAGGCGACGGCGGTTGCCGACTACGATGACGACGGCGAACTGCTGGGTCATGTACCGGCAAACTACGTGCTTGGCTTCGGTCAGATTGGAGGCCGCGGCGTCGTCGTTGGAGGTGAAGATTTCACCCTGAAGGGCGGCTCACCGAACGCAGCTGGCCTGCGCAAGAGTGTCTATGCGGAGCACCTTGCCTGCCAGTATCGACTGCCCCTGGTTCGCTTGCTTGAAGGCGGCGGCGGATCGGTCAAAGGCGGTGGCAAAAAGGGCGGCACTGTCGGTGATCCTGTCTTCTCAGCGCCGCGTTTTCGCATTATCGCCGACGCCATGAATCAGGTCCCCATTGCTAGTGCCGCACTTGGACCCGTGGCCGGTTTTCCGGCGGGCCGCCTTGTTGCCTCGCATTTCTCGGTTATGGCCCGGGGTAGCTCGCAGGTGATGATCGGTGGCCCGGCGCTCGTCGAGCGAGCGCTCGGCGTGAAACTGACTAAAGAAGAGTTGGGTGGCGCCGCGGTTCACACTCGTAGCGGGATTGTCGATAACGTTGCCGATGATGAAGGCGCAGCCCTGGCGCAGATTCGGCGTTTTCTGGGGTACTTGCCGCAGAGTGTCTGGCAGAGATCGCCGCGCATCGACTGCGATGATCCTGTGGAACGCATGGAGCAGGACCTGCTGACGGCGGTGCCAAGAGACAGCAATTTGCCATTCGATATGCGTGCAATCGTGAACATGATCGTTGACGCGGAATCGTTCTTTGAACTGGCACCCGACTATGGGCCTAGCCAGATCTGTGGTCTGGCGCGAATGTCCGGCCAGTCGGTGCTGGTGTTGGCCAATGATTGCCGGCACTACGCGGGGGCGATGACGGCCGAGGCGGCGCAGAAGTATCGGCGCTTTGTTGAGATGGCGGATAGTTTCCACATCCCGGTGGTCAATTTTGTCGATCAACCCGGATTCATGATCGGTCCGGAGTCTGAGCGGGCCGGCACAATTCGATATGGCATGGCCGCTGTCTCTGCGGCCGTGCAGGCGAGCGTTCCGTGGGCATCGATTCAGGTGCATAAAGGGTTTGGCGTCGCGACGGCGGCCCACTTCGGCACGGACGCATACGTAGTCTCATGGCCTTCCGTAGAGAGTGGGGCGTTGCCGCTTGAGGGTGGGGTTGCTGTTGCGTTTCGACGAGAAATTGCCGCCGCGCCTGATCCGGATCGCAAGCGAGCTGAAATCGAGGAGCGGTTGCGCGCCAATCGATCTCCGTTTGGTCGGGCAGAGTCCTTCTCAGTGCATGAAATGATCGATCCCCGGGAGACGCGGCCGGTGCTGTGCCAGTGGATTGAGCGGATTCAGGGCCAGCTCGATGGGCTCAATCAGCCCGTGACGTGGGGTATGCGTCCCTAGTCGGCTTTGCCTCTGGACTTGCGTTCGTTCGCCAGGAGCGCTTGCTTACGCTCTGCACCCCAGCGGTATCCGCCGGCACTGCCGTCGCTGCGCAGGACGCGGTGGCATGGCACAAGAACCGCCACCCGATTCGCCGCACAGGCTGAGGCGACTGCTCGGTGCGCTTTCGGTTTGCTTATCGAGCTTGCTACGTCCGCATAGCTGACGGTTGCACCCTCGGGAAGGCTGAGAAGGAAGCGCCAAACGCGTATCTGGAAGATGGTTCCGCGAAGGTCCAGTGGCACATCGGGCATTGGACCGGTGGTATCGAGGTGCGCGCGTAGCGCGCTTATCCAAGCATCGAGTTCAACGTGATTGGCGTGCTGGGATTCGGCTAGGTCCGCTTCCGGGAACTCGGCTGCCAGCTCGCTGCGTAACGCGTCGCTCGAGCCACCGAATTGACAGAAGCAAACGCCCCGCTCGGTCGCAGCCAGCATCAATGTGCCATAGGAGGTGTCTCTTGAGGCGAACGAGATTTGCTCGAGCGCGCCGCCGTCGCGATAGCTCGACGGAGTCATGCCGAGGCGTTGGCTACGTTCGTACACTGAGCGAGTAGAGCCAAATCCTGCTTCGTTGATCGCCTCGATAACGCTCGCGCCCCGCTTCAACGCTTGCTTCAGGGTCTGGTGCCTGGCTGCGTCCAATAGCGCTTTTGGACTGATTCCGAGCCAGCGTGTGAAGCGATTGCGCGATACGGTTTCGCTGACGCCGAGATCGATGGCTAACTGCCGCAAAACGGAGGCGGCGCTGGGTCTACTTATGATGGAGCGTGCGGCAGCCTCCATCAGGTCGCGCTCCACCAGTGTTTGCGCGGGTCGGCATCGCTTGCAAGGCCGAAAATCGTCGGCCTCTGCTGCGCCGATGGTTAGAAAGAACCTGAGGTTGTCTTCGTTAGCCTGGCGTGAAGGACAGGAGGGCAAGCAGTAAACGCCTGTGCTGATCACACCGTAGACAAAGCTCCGGTCCGCCCTTGCGTCTCGCTGGCGAACGGCGTTTAGCATCTGCGTTTCGCTTGGGATTGTGACGCTGGTCTTTGTGTTCATGACGCTCTTTAGTCTCGATAGCATTGCCGCCCTTGCAGGTTAGGTGTGGCTGACGCGAGTAGCACTTCGATTTTGACGGGGAATCCCGGATTCGGCGCTTGCTCGTGGGCAGGCGAACGGATTGGCTTGTTGGGTTAGAATACGCCGCCTATTTTTGCCTGTTGGAGAACAATATGAGCTATTCATTCGAGGGCAAGGTTGCCGTCGTTACTGGCGCTGGTGGCGGCCTTGGCCGTTGTCACGCCCTGGAACTTGCCAAGCGCGGCGCTAAAGTTGTCGTCAACGATCTTGGCGGTTCTATGGATGGCACTGGCGGCTCGTCCGATGCAGCCAATGCGGTTGTGGAAGAGATCAAAGCCGCTGGTGGTGAAGCCATCGCCAATGGCGGTAGCGTATCTGACCGCGCTGGAGCCAAGAGCATGGTCGATGACGCAGTGAGCACCTTCGGGCGGCTGGATATCGTCATCAACAACGCTGGCATCTTGCGAGACAAGAGCTTCCATAAGATGACGCAGGACGATTTCGAAATCGTACTTGACGTCCACTTGATTGGCTCGATGAACGTAACCCATGCGGCCTGGCCGATCATGCGTGAGCAAGGCTATGGTCGTATCGTCATGACCACATCGCCTTCTGGCCTCTACGGCAATTTCGGACAGGCTAACTATGGGGCTGCAAAGCTTGGCCTTGTTGGCTTCATGAATACGCTGAAGATCGAAGGCGCGAAGTACAACATCCATACCAACGCCATCGCTCCGGTCGCGGCCACTCGCATGACCGAGAACCTCATGACCGAGGAAGCGCTCGAGAAGCTAGGACCAGAGCTCATCACGCCCGGTGTCGTTTATCTGTGCACGGAAGATGCGCCGAACGGTGTTGTTCTCCAGGCTGCAGGCGGTCGCTTCTCGATTGCGTGCATCGTCGAAAATCGCGGCGTCGACCTCGGCCTCGACGCAACGGTTGAAGATATCGGCCAGAACATCGATCAGATCGTCGATCTGTCCGAAACGAAGCCGCGCAACATGCTGCAACTCGGCTCCATGTAGACGGAGCCAGCGCTAGCCGGACACAGGGTGTCCGACTAGCGCCTGCTCTGCAGGACACACGTTCTGAATATCAATGTTAAACGGGACACACGCGCGCAGAAGAAGTCGGTCTACATTCCGCTCACTACGTCAGTTCCGCTTTTTATTCGAGGAGGGCCGGTGGACTTTGTAGAGTATGCTTGAGCACGTTGCGTGTTTTGAAAGTTCGCAATAGCAGAATTCGTACTTTCACGTGCGAATCTGACCTTTATAAAAATGTTAGGCGAGCGGACGCTCGCGCAACTGTAACCCACGAACGGCGAGCCACTCAGTGAGAGCGCTGAGCGCCCCATAGGCGCGCTGACGTTTCCGCATTGATTGGACGTGTGAGTGATATCGCGAGATCGCAACTCCACGTTTTGCTGGCTTCGGAGAGCTCGCGATAGCGCGGAGCCGCCAGAAGTACTCTTCGTTCGTGATCGGTACGACGGGTGAATCGTGCAACCCGCTGATAACTGGCGCCAGGTATTCGCGAATCGCTGCAGCTGAATTTCTGAGACGAAATTGCGCGGATGTGTAGTCACTGCCTTCCAAGGATTTCGCGATCTTGGCTCGAATCGGATTCAGATCTACGTAGGTCATGGCCGCAATGACCGCAGCATCGTCCAGTAGGGCTGCTGAATAGAAGCGCTGCTCGAAAAAGTGTCCTGTGCAGTCATCTTCGAGATTTGCGCGTCGCGCGATAGGCTGTTTGAGCAGTTTCATAAAAACTGATACAGACCCCAGTTTCTCTCGAAGTTGAGCGAGCTTCTCCGGATCGGCGAGTAAGCTCTGCCGCCGCTTTTCCCAGCGCATAGTATCAATATCACCGTTTGAGGTTTTTGGTGGGCAGGCTTGCAACCAGCGATTGACAACATCTTCGTCTGACCAAGAGAGTGGCGCTAGCGGATCACTAAAAATCACAAGGTGGAAGTGATTGCTCAAGATGGTGTAGGCGTGAATATCAACGGCGAACGCTTGGCCTAGCTGATCAAGCCTCTCAATAAGCCAGGCTTTTCTATGGTTGTAGTTCTTTTTCCCGACCCGACCGCATAGCCAGGACTTTCTTACGCACCGCGAAATCAGGTGGTAATAACCTGCGGATTCATTGTCGATTAGCAGCGCACGAGGTGTCGTCATGCGCTCATTATGGATTCTTGGTTTAACGCGATCTGTAAGCGAACAACTATCCTTGACGCCAGCTATGTCGCGATTGGTCGACGCGTGTGTCCGGAATTTTGGAACGTGTGTCCCGAAACAAAGAGTGTGTGTCCTGACATGAAGGATTTTGGAACGTGTGTCCCGAAATGAAGAGTGTGTGTCCTGACTTGCGTGACTGACTTGCGTGACTTGCAGGGCGGAAGTGTTTGGGGCTGGTGGGTGCTTCGATCGGGTCGCTGGAGCATCCAATGCGCAACATGGTGCTGAGTAGAGAGGAGTGGCTGCAGGCGCGAGCCGTGCTGTTGGCGAAGGAGAAGGCTCACACTCGCGCCCACGGTAAGCTTGCGGAAGCGCGCAGGCAGATACCCTGAGTTCGACAAACGATTCGGCTATTTTGACTTGTTGTGGAAAGGCAGAGCCTGGTAGCCACAGCGCAATGACTCGTCCGCACACGGTAGCTACTGTTTCAAGGATCCAGGTATGGTTAGTACGGAACTCGCTCCAATACGGCCAGGCTTCTGGTTAGTCCGTAGTCCGTGAAGTTCGCGCTCGCCAGCGCCTGCTGGTAGATCTCGAACGGCGGACGACCGCCGTCTGCGGGATCTGGGAACACATCGTGTATGGCAAGAATGCCGCCGGCGATGAGCTTGTCAGCCCAACCATCCAGGTCTGCCTGCGCGGCAGCTCTGCTGTGGCCACCGTCGATAAACACCATAGCCAGTGGCGTTTGCCAATGGCGCGCGACGACCACCGAAGGTGCCACGAGCGCTACAACAGTGTCGTCGAGCCCTGCGAGTTCCATGGTGTCCCGAAAGGAGGGAAAGCTATCGAAACGTTGGCGAGCCTGATCAAACAAGTCCGGGTCGTGGTAGCCCTCACCGACCTGGTGTTCTTCTGACCCTCGGTGATGATCCAGCGCGTACAGCGTTCCTCCCTTGGCCTGCGCGGCCCGGCCGAGGTAGACGGTGGACTTGCCGCAGTAGCTGCCTATCTCCAAAATCGGTCCTCGCGCAGCGGCGATGCTAGCCAGCTGAAAAAGGCGCGCGCCTTCGTCTGCCGCGAGAAAGCCCTTGATCTGATCAATGTCGATCATCAAATCCGGGTCAGGTATCGCGCCACCGAAGTCGATAGGCAAACTCAAAGCAATTCGATTACGTAGAAGACGAAAACGACGACGGGCAGCAGCACGGCGACAAAGTAGGCGCCAAAATTGGCGACATCGTTCGCCTCGGGCGTGCCTTTCAGGCGGATCTTGCTGCCGATTGATAGCCAGATCACACCGGCAAGAATTGCGCTGATTATCAGGCTGAGTATTACCGCGACCATTGTGTGGCTGCCTTCATGAATTGGATGTCATCGTCTTATTCGAATTGTCGCTTGGCGAGCGAGCGAATCAAGCCGATTGATTCGAATCGAGAAATATTTGAGCTCCGGGGCTGCTGCCGCCTAGCGCGTCGGCAGCCAGAAGCACGGCCGCTGCCGTCCAGGTCGGCTTCTCGTTAGGCCATAGAACCTCGTCGTGCAGAGCGTAGCCTGTCCACCAACTGCCGTCGTCAGCCTGGAATTGACTAATATCGCGAAGCAGTTTGGACGCGGTGTCCCTACGACCGATTCGACACAGCGCCATGACCAGCTCGCAGGTCTCCGCGACCGTTACCCAGGGCTGATCAGAGACGCAGCGACAGCCGAAACCCGGCTCGACGAAAGTGTCCCACCTGGCATCGATTGCCGCACCGGCCCGCTTGCCGGTGATGACGCCGGTTAGTACAGGGTAGAACCAATCCATAGAGAAGCGTTGCTTCGATGGCCAGGTTCGATCGAATCGTTCGGGCTTGTTGCGCAGCGCATCGAGCAGTCGGACACGGCAACGCTCCCAGGTCGGACGCAATTCGCCCAACACGCCCGCTATGGCTTCGGCGTGGCCTAGCGCGGCTGCGATGGAGCTGCAGCCGGTTATCAGAGCATCCCGTGATATGCCGCGGCGCGTATCAAGCGCCCAGTAAATTTCGCCCTCCGGGCTCTGCATCGACACGATGAAGTCCATGGCGCGCTCGAGCATGCGCCAATGGCGTTTGAGAAAACCTGTGTCCCGCGTGATCAGATAGTGATGCCACAACCCGGTTGCGCAGTAGGCAACAAAGTTCGTCTCGGCTCGACTACCGTCAACAACCGCGCCGCCACGGTATGCGGCAAGCCAAAATCCGGTCCCTCGCTGTTGGCTGTGCAGCCAGTCAAACGCTCTGCGCGCGGCGTCGATGTGTCCGGCAAGCGTTAGACCCATCGCAGACTCAACATGATCCCAGGGATCCACGACGCCGCCATCGAACCAGGGTACGGAGCCGTCGGATTGCTGCACAGACAGGATGTAGTCGGCCGTCGCCGTGAGATCCGGTGATCGGCGTGGCTCCCCGCTGGAGCGGGCTGGCAGAGTCGGTAGGCTCATTGCAGCTCGCCTTCGATTGGCGCGGCAGGCTCCGCTACCCTCTCGTCACCGAGGCGACGGTAGTACAGCACGACGCTTTTTCCGATCAGTGGGTTCAGCACTCGGTCGAGAAATCGAGTTATCGCTGGCTGCTGCATCAGATCCCAAACCAGCAGCCGGTGGTACCAGGCGCACAGCACAAACTGCTCACCCTGATTCCAGAATAGACAGCGCAGCCACCAGTACGGCGAGTGCAGTCCGTGCGCGAAGTGTTTGCCAAGGCGCTGGTATGGGCGCGCACGTACGGATCGATCCAACTGAGCGGTCTTGAAGATTCGAATGTGCCCGCCCTCGACTTCATGGTAGGCACGGCTGAAGGCCCAGCAGATGCGCTCGGGCCCATAGCGGGGAACGCTGACGGCAAACAGGCCGTTCGGTTTCAATACTCGATCGATCTCCGCGAGCACGCTCTCGTAGTCGTGAATGTGCTCCAAAACTTCACTGCAAATAACCCTGTCGAAACTGTCATCCGCGAACGGTAATGCAAAGCCGCTCGCACGAGCGGTGAGTAGCGCGCCCGCCGCCTGATCCGAGAAATCCTGCCAGCGAGAGTTGGTGGTCGCCAGATCGTCTTGTCGAAGATCGATGCCAAAGGCATCGACGTTGTCGCTGAGCGCCACGCTGATGGTGTGCCGCCCCTCACCGCAACCAACGTCCAGCACTCTCATGCCCTGCACGAGGTTCAGCCGATCCATATCGATGGTCGTAAGGCTCACGCGCGCTCCCGTCCTCGCTCGCTGATCACTTGCCGATAGATGTCGGTCATGCGCTGGGCGGCGAGTTGCCAGGTGAATTGTTCTTCTATTCGCTGTCTGCCAGCGATGGCCAGCCGCGCCCGCGCTGTGTCGTCCTCGAGCAACTCGGCAATCGCTTGAGTCAGTGCTTTCGGGTTGGCTGCCTCGACGATGATGCCAGCGTCGCCAACCACCTCAGGAAGCGCACCGCCGTCGCTGCTAACCACAGGAACGCCACACGCCATGGCTTCCCCCGCCGGTAAGCCGAAGCCTTCGTACTCCGATGGAACAACAGCAATGCTCGCGCGACCGTACAGGCTGACTAGCGCCTGCGTGCTGATGCCGTGGTGTAACTCAATGCGCTCGCTGAGCTCGAGACTCTGGATGAGTGTGTCGGTTTTCCCACCCGGTTTAGGCTTACCGATCATTATCAGCCTCAGCTTCGGAAAGCGCGGCAGCAAGGCTGCCATCGCTCGAAGGAGGTGCTGTGAGCCCTTTAGCGGTTGA
Source organism: uncultured Pseudomonadales bacterium (assembly GCA_964351875.1). Taxonomy (GTDB): domain Bacteria; phylum Pseudomonadota; class Gammaproteobacteria; order Pseudomonadales; family Azotimanducaceae; genus JANSWO01. Next base: position 17,844 of record CAYGQC010000004.1, on the reverse strand, counting down.
TCAGCGCTGGCCGTCGTGATTAGCGTGTACGGTTCGCGCTCGGCGGATGGCTGCGGTTTGAAGGTGGCGATATCGATACCGTTGTAGACGAGATCGATATGGTCTGTCGTGATGCCGAATGCGCGAGCGATGTCCCCGCGCGAGTTCTCGCTGACGGTGACCAGGTTGCGAAGTTTGCGGACGACCCGAGTCTGCATGTGTAGAAAGTAGTGCCAGCGTCGAATCAACAACCGGTAGTGCCAACGCGGCTCGTCTGCCAGAGCGATGTCCCGATCCATCGTGATGGGGTGATGCACCGTGCTGAGCAGCGGCGTTCCGCTCGCCTGGATGTGTAGCAATCCCGGGGCGAGGCTCTGATTATCGTGCACGATGTCGTACTGGTCGCGATGGGCTTCGAGCCAGTCTGCAACGCGCCGGCCGAAAGCGAACGGCTCACCAAAGCCTCCGCTGATCATGGATAGCCACTCGCTGAAATCGGCGAGGGATTTGAGGTGGTGAAGCCGCAGGGCAAGCAGTGGATTTGGATGCTCGAACAGATTCAAGCCCGGCAGTTTGATTAGCCTCAGATTGGCGTGTGCGTGCAGATCGAGATCTGGATACGGCTCGCCAGAAATGACGTCCACGCGATGGCCGAGGCTTGCCAGCGCTTGTGCCAGATACTTTATGTAGATGCCCTGACCGCCGCTGAACGGATTGCTGCGATAGCCCAATAGCGCTATTCGTAGCGGATCTGTTCTATCCGACATCTCGGCGACGACGGCCGACATACGAAGATTCCGGAGCAAAGATGCCATTGTACCGCGAGGCTTGCGCTCACGGCGGCAATTATCTACTTCCGGCTGGTGAGTTCCGCGACGGTCGTGTTGGTGCGCTTGGCGGTTGCGTTCCCAGTGATGGCGCCAGTGCCAGCCGCAATCAGCTCCACCTGGCTCTGCTCGGCCAGGTAGACGTGCCGGTAGAGATTGGCGATCCATTGATTGCCTTCCTGGGTCTTGCCGAGATAGTGCAGGGCGTCGCCGATGTATGGCTCGACCTGGGTGGCAAAGAACTTCGGGTAGGCGCGGCGGATGTCGTCCGGCTCGCGATAGCCCAACCGCTTGTGTTCACCGGTCTCCTGAAACTCCGCGAATAGCCTCGGCAGCTTCTTGATATACAGCGGGTCTGCTAGCTGGCCAATGAGGTCGGCCGCACGCACCAGGCCGGCGAAATCGCCGGTGTTCTGATAGCGACTATCTTCGGGGACCGGGAAGCGCGTCATCTCGATATAGTTGCAGATGGTTGATACGTCTATTTCCGGATCGCCGATAAAGCGCTCTTGAATGTACAGGCGGCCCCGGGTTACGTGATGCGGGTTCATCGACGAGTCGGTCTGCGTGTCCGCCAGGTCGATCGCGTCGCCCGCTTCATTGATGACCAGTTCGCCTGCATCGTCCCCACGCAGTAATCCGCGCAGAAAGCCGATGTCGTGAAACAGCATCGCGATCACTGCATGAACCCATTCGTGCGGGCTCACGTCTCCCTTGGAGATCAATCTGCCATACAGAATGGTTTGACCCGCGTCCGTGACGAGGACGGTGTGGTTGATATCGTGATAGGGACAGTCGCACTGCACCAGCGATTCTAAAGCCATGCGCGCCGTTCGATTCAGCACTTCCTCGTAGTGGCCGTTTGTAGCCTTCGGAAACGCTGTCTTGTATCGGTCAACCACCCGTTCCACGAACGAGTTGATCACCGTAGTGCTCGGATTGAACATCTTCCGTAATGACGCTCGCCTTGGAGCGATCTCCCTTGCTGGTTACGGCGTCGCAAACTCAGTTGCAGCCGACGTGAAGCAGTGTATTCAGGCTCGATGTTCCACTTTGTGCGCCATGCCGCAAACACGTCGCGTGGAATGTAAGTCATGCGTAAGGGTGTGGTTGAAATCGCGCCAGTAATGAGAGGTCCCGTCATTTTTCTCGCGCGCTGGGTGCGTATTCGCGACGTCGAATGGCGGCCGAGGCTGCGGCGACTCATTCGGCCCGTAGCACGGTACGCGAACCAGCCAAGAACATGAATTATCCGTGGTGTATGATTATTTTTCGTGAATTGGATTCACATATTGAGTCCCGGAGATTGTCGCCATGAGTCAACTCGAACTGCGCCATTTGCGCACCCTGATCGCGCTGCGAGACACAGGCTCTCTGGTCGAGGCGGCGGAGAAGGTGTTCCTGACGCAATCAGCACTGTCGCATCAGCTCAAAGACCTGGAATCGAGGTTGGGTACCACGTTGTTTCACCGCAAGACGCGGCCCGTTCGCTTTACTCCGGCGGGCAGCCGGTTGGTCGCGCTCGCGGATCTGCTGCTGCCTGAGGTCGCAAACTGCGAGTTGGAGCTTGCGCGCATGGCTGGCGGGGAAGCGGGACGACTGTTCATCGCGATTGAGTGCCACAGTTGCTTCGACTGGTTGTTGCCGTCGATCAATCGTTATCGCGAACACTGGGGGGACGTTGACCTGGATATCGCCAGCGGATTCCACTTCGCGCCACTCCCCGCGCTTGCCCGGGGAGATCTCGATCTGGTGATCACGGCAAACCCGGTGAGCGATCTTGATCTCACATACCTGCCCCTGTTCAGCTATGAGGCGCAGCTCGCGCTCGCCAAGGACCATGTGCTTGCCAAGTCAGAATGGATCGAGCCTTCGGACCTCGCCGATCAGGTACTGATCACCTACCCGGTAGACAGCTCGAAACTCGATGTCATCACCAGCTTTTTAGAGCCTGCGGGCATTTCGCCTGAGCGTGTTCGAACTGCAGAGCTGACGGCGATGATCGTGCAGCTCGTTGCCAGTGGCCGCGGCGTCGCTTGCCTGCCGAACTGGGCGCTGCACGAGTACTTGGCCAAAGACTACATCGTGACTCGAGCGTTGGGCGAGGAAGGTGTCTGGCCGACGCTATACGCTGCGGTTCGCTCTGATCAGGCGGATGCGGCATTTGTACGCGCCTTTGTCGACGTCAGCATCACCACCTGCTTCGACAATCTCCACGGAATTGTGACGGCGGAGTTGGGTTGAGGCGGGATCAAACCGCCAGTCGGCTAGCCTAGGGAACCAGCGTCACCATCAACCATTGGTTGTCTTGAAGCGTGTGCCGTGTCCGTTCGTGAACGCCGTTGTCCGTGCCAAGGAACAGCCGCTCGATTTCGATCGGCATCAGGCGAAGACCGCGCGCGGAGGAGGGCGCAGCGTCGAGAGCGTCCACCGGGACCCTGTCGAGAGCGCCAAGGAGCGCGGCTCGGGACTCGATCGGGCTGGATTGGGAGTGCGTTTCGTATAGCCAGTCCATGCGTTTTGGCGGTTCTGGCCGTTGCAGCCAGCTCTGGGCGACGACGTCGTCCGGCAGCTCGACCGCAGTGCATTGCAGTCGATACTGCACCTGTTGACTGGGCCAATAGGCTTGCACGGCAAATGTTTCGCGTAGCCAGAAAGACCACTTGTCCGCCGTCAGGGATGTTCGGTTTGCGAACAGTCCCAAACCGGGCGCGAGGTCTCGCAGCACGAGTGTTCTGATATCCAGGCGACCATATGGCGACACCGACGCTGCAGTACAGAGGGCAGCCATCGGATCGTTTGCCGACAACGCGGCTGTCCGCTCCGCGGTGAAGCGGTCCAGCGGATCTTTCAGGGTCAATTCGCTCATCGCTTTAGCGGTAACCGCTGTCCTAGAGGTTACTCAAGTCCTTGTGCAGGGTTCGAATCCAGCGCTCTTCGCTGATAAAGCCTTTACCCCAACTGGCCAGATCGTCGTCGAGTCCCTGTGCCACGATTGCATCGACGGACAAGCCCTCGGTCATGCCTTGCATTACCGTCTCGCGGGTTGCATAGAGCACTTCGATTGTCTGCTCGATGTCGTCAGCGGAGGCAAGCGGCCCGTGTCCTGGAATAACCCGGGTGGCGTCATCGGTTTTCTCCAGCGCCCACATCAGGTTGTCGAGGTAGCCCTGAACGCTGCCCCCAGCATCGAGATCGATGTACGGAAACGCGCCGTTGAACAGGTGATCACCCATATGCATCACGTTGCTGTCTTCGAAGAACACGATACTGTCGCCGTCAGTGTGACCCCGTGCTGCGTGAAAGACAGAGACCGTTTCGCCGTTGACGTAGACCGTAACCCGATCGTGGAACGTGAGATTCGGCAGGGCGGCTGGCTCGGCGCCTAGTGCGGCCATGCGGATGCGGACGTTGTCGTGGGCGAGTATCGTCGCGGCGCCTGAAAATGCAGCGTTACTCCCCGTGTGATCACCATGGTAGTGCGTATTGATCACAAACCTTGGTGGCTCGGCCTTCATACGCTTGAGTGCAGCGGCGATCTCTTCCGCCTGATAGTCATACTGATCGTCGATAATCAGCGTGCCGTCCTTGCCGGTACTGACGCCGATGTTGCCACCCGCACCCATGAGCATGGTTATGCCGTCGGCGACGGGCTGCGCGCGTAGAGGCACGCTCTTGGCGTCGGCCGAGACAGACGGCGGTGTTAACAGAGCCAGACAGATCGCTACTTGCATCGTTCTTGAAAACATCGCGTTGTCCTTATTAACGGAGAGTTAGATTGACGGAGAGTTAGATTGACGGAGAGTTAGGGACGAGCCGATTCGTCGGTGGTTTGGCCTGCGAAATGGACATAGGTGCCGGTTGCAGATGGGTCAGCCAGTTCTTCCGGCGCGAGCGCCCGGTAGCGATTGATAATCAGGTACAGGAAGCCGTGGGCGCTCGTGTTGAGCGAGTCTTCGAGCATGTGCTCGTTGTCGACGGCTCGGGCCTGACGCAACAGCTTCTCGAACGTCACGCTGAAGTTGTTGCTGTGGCGTGCCCGGATTGGCGTTCCGTAAAACAGCGCATATGCCTCATCCTCGGCATCGGTCCGCCCGTGCAGGGTAAGGAGCTCGCGTGAAAACAAATGCGGGTCGTCCCGTGAGCCGGCAAACAGCAAGCTTTGCTCTTCGGGTGTGACGGGGCCTTCACCGGCGACGCTGCTTTGCGATGAGATGAACAACAGGCCGGCTATGGTTCCGAGTTGCGCCCGTACGTGTTCCAGCATCTGCATGAACAGCTCCTGGCGGGTATACAACTCGCCGGCGACCATTCGCTCGGTCTGAATAGCCGTCTGATGAGCTGTTCGCTCGATCTGGAGCGACTGGGCGCGTAACGCTTCCGTATTTTGCTGCAGCTCTTTTTGCTGCAGGAAGTAGCCAATAACCAGCCACAGGAAAGCCAGAGGAGCGAACGCGCCCTCCAGGAAGCTGCCCATCTGATCTGCAGGCAGCCTGGCAAACGCGGGCCAGCCAAGATTTTCCGTTACGTATGCGAAGCCTAAGACTAGCCACAGGGCTGTCAGGCTGAGGCCGAGCCAAACCCGCCAGTCGAGTTGCACAGTAGCCGTGGCGTCAGACGGCGCGTTGTTAGACGGCGTGGAAATGTCGGCGCTGCCCTAGTCGCTGTCGCGATCGGAGCGACGCTTCAGCTCAGCCACATCGCGTTGAATTTCGCTGATGCGAAAGATTATGTCGGGCAGTTGATCGGAGATACGCCAGACGAAGTAGGTAATCGCGGCGATCAGCAGAAAGATGAAGAAGCTCATATCCATTCCTATGGTGCGCACAGCATTGCGGCTGGGCGAAGTGCTTAGTTGTGGCAGAACCGGCGGCGCATCGAGTCACCGGGGCGCCGGAGCCGTCAGCCACGGGGTTTGGCGGCTACGGTAATGCGCTGGGAGAATCAAATCCAGCGGCGTCGCTTAACACGATCGCGAGTGCCATGTTAGCTGATGGTGAGATCGCCGGTGAGTGACGCGCGCTGGGACAGTTCCAGCCAGCAGCCCGATGGATCGCGTACGAACGAAATGCTCGCCACCGCTCCAAGGGTATTCGGCGCTCTGCCTTCGATTGCGCCTGCCGCCAGCGCTCTCTCATGGGCTTCGGCGACGCTTTTGACTTGCAGGGTTAGATAGCGCAGTCCGGTCGCCCGCATGTCGTCCATCGAGTTGCTCGTGACCTGGGCGCGCGCTGGCGCGGTGTCGCGACTGAACTCAATAATGCTGCTGCCGTTCTGGCAGGCATGCCTGCCGGCATCAGACAACCCTAGCTGGTCACAGTAGAAGCGCTTCGCTGCATCTGGATCCGGCCCCGTCAGCAGAGCGCCGAGCGCGTTGGCGGATGCGGGTCTAGTCTCCACGCGGTTGCCGTCGGGGTCGTGTGTGACCGATACGGACTGCGCCCTGGCGCTGTGGACCAGGAGCGTTTTGATTGCGCCGGCCGCTGCATCGGGTAACGGCTCGCGCGTATTGTTCAGCTTGAAGATGGAGTGCCCAGCGGAGAACCGGTGTTGATGCTGGCCGCCGCCGATTTTCAGCAGCTCGTCGTAGTGCAGGCGGATTTCTTCGCGATAGAAGGCGAGCATTTCAGCGAGGTTGTTCGTGAAAACGCCGACGTCGATAGCCGGCTTGGCCAGGGCTGGTGGTGTGTTGGTCATCAGATGCGCTACTCGGTTATCGGTTGAGTCCGTTGAGGGCACCTCGCCGGACGAGAGTTCATGGTGAATGGCCGAGGTTACTGGCCTGACTGTCCGCACTGCTGTCTTTGAGCAGCGGCCCTTGATCCGGTGCCCATGAGGCAGAGGCGCTGCATTGGCCGTATTGCCAGTGGAGCCAATCAGATGGTCCGAACAACCCCACGCAGCCCAGGGGCGGCATATGGACCCCAGCGCGAGCCCCGAGCAGACGGCTCACGACAGTGCTGATTGTCGGATTGTGACCGATGATCACGGCTCGATCAGCCTCAAGCGGTAGCGTCTGCAGAGCATCCAGCATGACGGCCTCGCTCGCCTCATAGAGGCGAGGATCATGGACCTGGTGATCTCCCGGGACGCCCAGCGCTTTCGCGAGCGCCTGGCTGGTCATGACGGTACGGACGGCTGAACTGGCCAGCAGCCAATCACAGGCGTCACTCCCGGCAAACCAGTGAGCAAGGCTCGCACAGTCCGCGAGGCCTCGTTCGGAGAGGACACGATCGACGTCCAGGCCGCTGCTGCTATGCGCTGGCGACTCGGCGTGGCGGATCAGCCACAGGTGTCGTCGATTCGGCACAGCGTTCTACCAGATCCTGAGAAACTCGTTGATTGCGTCGAGCTGATTACCCGCTGCTGATGAAGGTACGATTATCGGCGTCTTGATGCCCGCATCGAACCAGGCTTCGATGCCTTCACGAACGTCGCTGGCCGTTCCGAAGAGCGTTGTGTCGGCTAGCCATTTATCTGATAAGGCGGCGCTAACTGCCTTCATGTCCTTACTTGCAAGGGCAACTTCAACGGCGTCCATCTCGTCCGCGTACCCGGCCTCGCGCCAGTAGTTTCGATAGTTCGGCAGCGCTGCATAGCTGGTCAGCGTGCGTCGGTTGATGGCTTTGGCCGCTTCGACGTCATCGCTGATACACGTCGGCACCATGTTGCCGATAAAGAAGTCGTCGTTGCTGCGAGCCGAGCTACTGAGTGTCGCCAGGGAGCTGGCCATGTGCCCCCGGGCGCCGTTAGCAAACACCATGCCCTCGCCAATCTCCTCGGCGAGCGCAATCATCTTGTTGCGCATTGCCGCAAGCACAATGGGTGGCAGCTCACCAACCCGGGGTGTTGCGCGCATTTCTTCGACAAATTTGCGCATGTCGCCCAACGGCTTACCGACGGTGACACCCCAGCGCTGATGCATCGGGCCATGGCTGACGCCTACACCGAATCGGAAGCGCCCGTTGGAAAGCTCGTGTAGAAAGCCCGCGGTCGTCGCGAAGTCTTCCGGCTGGCGGGTATAGATTGGCGTGATTGCCGTGCCGATCATGATCTCGGAGGTGACCGATGCGATCGCCTGGCAGAGCGCCAGATTGTCACCGAGGCTCGGAGCAAAGATGCCGCTGAAGCCCTCACGTTCGATCTGCTTGGCAAAGTCGATGATGGCGTGGCGGCGACCGGGTACGGCGGCCAGACTGACGGCGGGGCGGTTTTGAGACATTAGGGAACCTATCTGTATGGGTCTGCGTGGACGCGCAATCGCAGCATCGACGCACGATCTGTTGTTATTGCTAGCGCATGGAGTTTGCCGGCGCGGCTCGAACAGGACAACCGTGCGGCGCGTGGCCTAGAAGTGCCAGGCAGACGCTGCGAGCTGCTTTTTGATTCTGACCAGGACGACACAAGTCAGCGTCGTACCGGTTGAAGCGTCGTACCGGTAGAGTAGCCGGATGTTGATTGAGCTACGAAACGTCAGCCTGGCCCTTGCTGAACGACGCCTGTTCGAGGATCTGAACCTCACGGTGTCCGCAGGTGATCGCATTGCGCTGGTCGGTCACAACGGCTGCGGCAAATCGACGTTGCTCTCCTTGCTCGCCGGTGAACGTCCGGTGGACGCGGGAGAAGTGCGCCGCAAGCGCGGTCTTCGCGTGTCACGTGTGCGTCAGTTTGTCGAACCGGAGCTGGCGCTGTCGAGCGTCGCCGAGTTGCTGGACGCGGAGCTTGGCGAGCGTTCCTGGCAAGGTTTTGCCCAGCTCGATCGTCTCGGGCTATCAGGCGAGCAGACGCAGACGCTGGTCGGTGACCTGTCTGGCGGCCAGGTGAACCGTTTGCTGTTCGCGCTAGCGCTGGCAGAAGACGCTGACCTGCTGCTTTTGGATGAGCCCACAAACCACCTCGATCTCGAATCGCTGCTCGCTTTCGAGGCTGCGCTGGAGACCTATCCTGGCGCCGTCGTACTCGTCTCCCACGATCGAGCATTTCTCGACGCCGTCGGACGTTCAACCTTCTTTCTCCGCGACGGTCAGGTCAGTCGGTATGAGCTTGATTTCAGCGCAGCGCGTCACCAGCTAGCGCTCGATGATGAGGCTCGGGCTCACGCGCGCAGTGTCGAAGAGAAGCAGATCGAGGGGCTGCGTCGAAGCGCGGCGCAGATGACGGCGTGGAGTCGAGCGCACGAAAGCGAGAAGCTGGCGCGGCGGGCGCGCAGTATGCAGCGACGCGTCGAGCGTCTAGAGGCTGAGCGCACGGAGGTGGCGGTCGGCTCGAAGCTCGATCTTGATCTGACGCTTGGGCGCTCTTCGGCACGGCAGATCCTGCGGGTGAGCGATCTCGAGGTTGGTTACCCCGGACATACGCTCTTTCAGATAGAAGAGTTAACGGTGCGGCCCGGAGATCGCATCGCGCTGCTGGGTGCTAACGGAGTCGGGAAGTCGACGTTCATCACCCGGCTGGTCGCAGCGGCGGGCGCTATTGAAGGCGAAACCATCCGCTATAGCCCGCAGACTCGGCTCGGCTACTACGATCAGGAACTCACTGAGGTGGCCGGTGCGGTGAGCGCGATCGACTTTCTCGCCGAGCGTTGCGGTCGAGATACCCAGAGTCTGCGTTCGGCGTTGGTCGCGACCGGGTTCGATTTCGCGATGCACGATCAAGCAGTAAACACGCTCAGCGGTGGTGAGCGAGCGCGGCTGTTGATACTCGCTCTGGCGCTTGGCAATGTGAATTTTCTGATCCTGGACGAACCGACGAATCACATCGATATCGATGGCAAGGAGCAACTGGAAGCGCAGCTCAGTGACGGATCGGCGACGCTTCTGGTCACTTCCCATGATCGATACTTCATCGATGCAGTGGCGAATCGTTTTCTCTGGATTGTCGAGGGCGGGCTGCGTGAGCTTAGTGATGCGGAACCCTACTATCGCTGGCTGGTGTCCCAGCGCGATTCGGAGCAGTCTGCGCAACAAGCGCTTAGCGAATCACCAGGGCGGCTGTCGGCACGCGGACAGCGCGTTGGCAGTGGAGAAAATAAATCGGCGGAACCCTCGGGTGAATCTCTGGGTAGTGAAGATGCGATGCTCGCGCGGATCGTAGACTTAGAGAAACTGCTCGCGGACGATCAGGCGCGCAAGCCGAAGTTTCAAAAACCTGAGAGGCAGCGGCGCTGGCGCCAGGAACTGACCGAGTTATACGGCGCTCTCGAGACCTGAGGCTCGCACCGATCAGCGAACGAGCACGGACAGGGCATCGACGAGATCTCTGTTCTCCTCGGGTGTGCCGATGGTGATGCGCAGTTTGTCGTCGAGCCTGTCCTGCGCAAAGTAGCGTACGAGAATGCCCTGACGCTTGAGTTCTTCGTAGATGGATTCGGCGCTGTGTCGGCAGTCCATAGGCACGCTCGCGAGCAGGAAATTTGCCTGCGATGAGGGCACCTGGAACCCCAGGTCCGTTAGCTCATCGCGCACCATGCGTCGATCGTTGCGAACCGCGCTCCAGGTTTCTTCCGCGTAGGCCGCGTCTGCAATCGCGGCAACGCCCAGGGCCTGGGAAATGCCATCGATGTTGTAGCTGTCGCGGGTCTTACTGACGATCGGATCGATCACGCTGTCCTGACCGGCCAGGTAGCCCAGGCGCAGTCCAGCCAGCGAATAGCCTTTGCTGAACGTTCGCAGGATCAGCAGGTTGTCGAATGCCCGGACGAGCCGATGCGCATCGTAGCGAAAGCTGGGATCGATGAAATCCGCATAGGCCTCATCCAGTAGCAGAACGCCTTTGAATTCGCTGGCCAATTCGGCAACCGTATCTTCCGGAAGAAGGGTGCCACTCGGGGCGTGGGGGTTAACCAGGCAAGCCAGGCGTACGTCGTTGGCATTGAGCTGCTGGGCAAAGTCACGCGGCAGTGACCAATCATCGCGTAGCGGAATTTTGACGACCCGTGCGTCCTGAATGGCAGCGAGCACGGGATACAGTGAGTAGCTGGGCTCCGCCATTCCGAACGCGTCACCGGGATCGACGAACGTCGTCAGAGCCAGACGCAAAGCCTCGTCGCCGCCATTGGTGACGACAAATGAGTCCCTGGTCAGGCCGTGTTTTCTGGCAAGCAGATCCCGCAGCTCATTGGCAAGCGGGTCAGGGTAGCGGCGCAGATCAGCGACGGAGAAAGACGCCAGGGCCGCCTGAACGTTCGGGCTGGCCGGATACGGGTTTTCATTGGTGTTGAGCTTTAACGTCTCGCTGTCCTGAGGTTGCTCGCCCCACGTGTAGCCCGACATGCGTGCGATGTTCTCGCGTTCGTAACCGGGCATCTCAGCTCTCCTGCTGGCTGGATTGGCTGTCGTCGTCCGCGCCGGATTGCTCCGCGTGCGAGGTTGCACCCGCAAGCCGAGCGGACTCTCGCATGGGCTCATCTTCGGGGCCAAGCAAGTGCGCGATCCAGGCGCTGCCCGGGCTCGCCTCCAGCGCGATCTTCGCCGTCATGGTCAGCGGTACTGACAACAGCATGCCTACCGGACCGAGCATCCAGCCCCAGAACACGAGGGACAGGAACACGACCAGCGTCGACAGGCCAAGTCCCTTGCCGAGGAACCGAGGCTCTACCGCGTTACCCATAATCACGTTGACGGCAACAAAACCGATAACGGTGATAGCAGCCTCGCCGACGCCTAGCTGAATCAGCGCAAGCAGCACTGCAGGCACTGCGGCGATGATGCTGCCGATGGTCGGTATGTAGTTGAGCAAAAACGCCAGCAGTCCCCACAGAATCGGGAAATCCAGTCCGAGAATGGCCAGAAACACCGTGATAATCAGGCCAGTTGCCACGCTGATGGTTGTCTTGATGCCGATGTAGCGATTGACGTTCTCGGTGAAACGGTCGAAGAACGGCAGGTTGCGTTCCGGATCGGCGAGTACGTCCTCAAGTTTCTTTGGAAAACTCGATGCCTCCGCGAGGATGAAGATCACGGTTAGCAGAATGAGAAAGCCGTTCGAGAGTGCGTTGGACAGGCCGCGCAGTGTGCTCCCGACCATTTCAAACGCGGTGCCCGGATCGAAGTAGGACAGCAGTACGTCGGACGAGAATTCCAGGCCGAGAGGTTCCAGGAGCAGCAGCAGGTCAGTCGTCAGCAGTTGAATCCGCTCTTGATAGAAAGGGAGCTTGTCGAGGAAGGCGTTAACCGATTGCGTGACGAGCGCGCCGAGCCCGAACAGAACTGCGACGATCATCAGCATGACCGCCGTGATCGACAGCGCGAGGGGTAGTCGTTTTGAGGTCAGATAGAAAACTGGCGTCGCCGCAATGGTCGCAATAAAAACGGCGAGCAGAAACGGAATGACTACGCTTTCGGCTGATTTGATCCCGGCGATGATCACGATGATCGAGGCGAGAATGACAAAGATTCGTGTCGTTGGCGTCATGGCAGGCTTCGCACCGGGCTTGTGTTAAATGGCGAACAGGCGTGATGCCCCGCCTGCTGGCGAGGTCAGGTTCGCGAAGTGTAGCGGATGCCGCCCGGACTCAGGGGATCGAATATGGGCGGCCGTGAGTACTGCTCGGTAGCTGTCGCCGCACGCTAGCGACGCGGTCGCTGTTGAGGTCCGCGAGGACAACGCCGTCGCCGTCGGGCAGTTCGGCGACAACCTCGCCCCAGGGATCGATAATCAGGCTGTGGCCGAAGGATGTTCGCTTGCGGTTGTGTTGCCCGTGCTGTGCGGGGGCAACGATGTAACATTGGCATTCGATTGCCCGGGCGCGAAGGAGGGTGTGCCAGTGGGCGGCGCCGGTGCTTTTCGTGAATGCCGAGGGCACGGTAATGACAGTGCAACCAGCGTTCATAAGATCCTGAAACAGAGTCGGAAAGCGCAGGTCGTAGCAGATTGTCAGTCCTACTCGGCCGACATCGAGCTCGGTTGTGACCATCGCCTCGCCGGCAATCGTGCCGTTCGACTCGTTGAGCTGGGTACCGTCGTCCAGAGACACGTCGAACAGGTGGATCTTGCGATAGCGTGCTGCCAGTTGGCCTTTGGCTGTGATGTGCAGACAGGTGTTAAACGTCTGACCGGGTGATCCGGTGGCTTCGTGGAAACCGCCCGCAATCAGATCCACTGACAGCTCGAGCGCCAGTGCTACGAGCAGTTGGCAAACCGGGCCATCTCCAGGGACGTGTTCCGCCATGGCGAGTTTGCCGCGTCCCGGCCCGATATAGGCGAACGCTTCCGGCAGGAACACCGCGCTCGCTCCCTCCTTGGCAGCCTGGCGCACCAGCTTGTCGACCGTCGACAGATTCCGGGCGACATCGTCCGTTGCACACATCTGGATTGCTGCGACTCGCTGGATGGTCATCTTGCTGGACTGTTGGTACGTGGAAGCAATGCTCTTACCTTTGTGAGCAGCCTGTCACGGTCGAGAGGCTTGGCGAACACGGCCTTGATGCCGCTCCGGACAATGTCCGCATCGCTTAGCCCGTCGGGGTTGCCCGTCGCGATGATGATCGGCAGATCTGGACGAATCGCCAACATGTCTTCGGCGAGCTCGAGTCCGGATCCGATGGCCATCACTTGATCGGTGATCACCAAATCAAATGAGTGCGGTGATTGGGCAAACTGCTCTAGTGCCTGGGTCGCCTGCTCGGTGCTCGTGACCTCAAATTGTTCAGCCGTCAGCAGGGCATTGAGGTAGCGCCGAACGGACGGATCGTCCTCAATGAGCAGAATATGAGGCGACCGCCCGGTCCCGATGGAGTGGGCCATTCGCTGATCTGTCGTTGCCAGGTACAAACTGACTCTCCCGCCGCCGTCTGCACGGTTGCGCAAGCGCACATGGCCGCCGTACTCGTGGGTAATGCCGTGTACGACTGACAAGCCAAGCCCGGAGCCTTCGCCGACGGTCTTCGTTGTGTAAAACGGTGTGAATAGCTCGTTAGGGTTGCCGCTGAAACCGGGGCCATCATCCTCAATCTGAATTTTCAGCATCGGCCCGTGAAAGGTTCTGAGACAGGATGAGCATTGTTGTTCGGGCGCGTCGGTCGCTGTGCAACTGATGGTCAGCGTGCCTCGATTGGACATGGCCTCGCTGGCATTCAGAGCGACATTGACGAGCAGCTGCTGGAATTGACCAGCGTTGATGACGATGCTCAACGGCTCCTCCGGGAGACTGGTCTTAACAGTTACTGATGGCGGTAGTGTTCCGCGCAGCAGGTTGGCGGCATCGTTTACAGCAGTTTTCACGTCGATTTCGGCCACGGATTCCCGGCCGCCCTGGCTGTAGACGGAGAGATGGCGAATGAGGTCCGCTCCGCGGGTGCCTGCCCTGTGCACTTCGTCGAAGTAGCCGCGCATGCGTGTATCGCCAGCCTGGTTGGCGCCGTCCCTGCCTAACTCGCTGAAGCCGAGTATCGATGCGAACACGTTGTTGAAATCGTGGGCCAGACCCGCGGTCATTTCGCCAATGGTCCGCAGTTTCTGGGTTTGCTGTAGCGAGCGCTGGATCTCCTGGTGCTCGGCCGCGAGCTGTTTGGACGCGCGCAGTTCCTGAACCCGTCGCCCGAGTTGTCTGGCCCTATGTTCCAGTCGGTTCTGGCTACTCACCATGGATCGGACGCGGCTCGCCACCGCGGCGGAGAGCAGAACCACCTCGACAATCGAACCAAGTCGTACCGCGTTGCGCGTCAGCCAGCTGTCGGGAGCGAATCCCAGCACGAGTAGTGAAACGGTGCATACGCCTAGTAGTAACGTGCCGTTAGCAATAAGCAGGATGGGCGCGTAGGCGTCGCCCGCTCGCAGCCGGTTGATGCTGATCAACAGCACAAAGCAAACCGTACCAAGGCATAAGATCGGTTCCAGCAATGACGGCAGCTGCCAGGTTGTCATGAGGGCTGCGATGGCGTTCAGGACAACCAGCGCGACAACGATTCGAATTGGTTGCAGGAATTGCGGGGCGTTCAGTCTCAGAGACAAAAACTCGCTGATGAACGCGAGCAGAAAAGAGGCGGTACCCGCGATGGAGAGGCTGACGAGAAAGTTGTTGATATCAGGTAGGTTGGGCCAAAGGAACTGTTGTCCGAGTCCGTCGCTAGTCAGAAGGAAAACAGTAAGCGAGACCAGGTAGCCGGCGAAGTACAGATTCAGTCTCTCACGCGTGGAAACATAGACGGCCGTGTTGTACGCGAGCACCAGCAACATCAAGCCGATGTAGAAACCCGCGAAGAGATAGTGCTTGCTCGAGTAGGCGTGGTACTCCTCCCACGTATGTGCGTTGATCGGGTAGAACTGGCCCGTGTCCGAGGTGTCGCGAATGAGGACCGACGTGATAGCTGCCTGCTCATCGAGCGGGAAAGACAGAATCGCGTTCTCCAGGGGTCTGCTACCGAAGGGGAAATCCGCCCCTGTTCGATACTGGGCAACCACCTGGTCACTCGCGAGCAGATAGACCTGCAAGTCCCGCAACCACATGTTGTTAATGGTCAACACGTCTTGAGTGGCTGGCACGTCGAAGCGTAACCAGACCGGTTGCGTGATGTAGCCAAGGCTCCGCGATGCTGACATGAGTTGCCATTGGTCGCTGGCGGTTACAGCCTCGACGGACATCGGTGCGTCTTGCTCGACCAGATACTCGATGTGAGCGACAGGATTGGCGTTTGACAGCGGCGCAGTGAGCGCGAAGGCGACTAGCAGAGCCAGGTATGCAAAGCAGCTACGCTGGGGGCAAACAGTCCCTGGCGGATGCCAGCGAAGATCAGCTTGCACGATCACTGCTTCTGCGCTCATTGCTAGTCGACGATGAAGTCCGGCTGGCTACACTCAACCTTGTTGCCCAGGTATTCTTCAATAGCGGGCAGGCAAAACCCGTCGTCTTCGGAGACGAAGCTGATGGCGATGCCGGCGGCGCCTGCGCGTCCGGTGCGGCCGATGCGGTGAACGTAGTCCTCCGGGTCTTCCGGCAGATCAAAGTTGAAGACGTGGGAGACGCCATCGACGTGAATGCCACGGCCGGCGACGTCTGTCGCCACCACAACGGGGACTTCCCCGCTGCGAAATTTCTCGAGCGTTGAGAGTCGCTTGTTCTGAGGCACTTCGCCCGAAAGGATCTCGACGGCAATGTTTTTCTTGGCAAGTGCTTCTTGCACGCGTCGCGCGCTGTCCCGTCGATTCGTGAACACCAGGGCTCGTTCGACAGCTTCGGTTTCGAGCACTTTGGCCAGCACCTTCACCTTCTTCGACGCCTCGATCATCCAGAAAATCTGCTCGACGTTGTCAGTTGCGACCTGGTCCGGTTCGATCACGACGTGTTCGGGATTCATCGTCCAGGAATTGGCCAGGCGCATGACCTCGTCATTGAACGTCGCGCTGAAGAAGAGCGTCTGGCGCTGACGCTTATGCGGTGTCTGATAGACGATTCGGCGGACGTCCGGGATGAAACCCATGTCGAGCATTCGATCGGCTTCGTCGATGACGAGCACTTCCACCTGCTTGAGGCTCACCCATTTGCGATTGCAGAAGTCGATGAGGCGTCCCGGGGTTGCGACCAGGATGTCTACGGGGCGCTTCTCCAGCCGGCGCTGCTGCTTGTCGAAGTCCATGCCGCCGACGAGGCATTGCACCGAGATGTCCATGTACTTGGCCAGGAGCTCGCCATCTGCTTCGATCTGCAGAGCCAGCTCCCGGGTGGGCGCCAGGATGAGCGCTCGAGGCTCGCCTTTCATCTGCAACCGATCCAGCGGCTGCTCCCACAGGCGGGTCATGATGGTAATCAGGAAAGCTGCAGTCTTGCCGGTGCCCGTTTGAGCCTGCCCGGTGATGTCGTAGTCAGCCAGCGAAATCGGTAGCGATGCGCTCTGGATCGGCGTGCAGTACTCGAAACCCAGGTCTGAGATGGCGCGCATCATTGGCAGCGGCAAAGCAAACTCATGGAAGCGCGTGTGTTCATCGCTCTGCTCAACGTCAAACTTGCCGATGTCCCAGTTCTGCTCCCAAACCTCGCCGGTCGCGTTTGCCGACTCTGTCTTGTCCTGGGACGCGACGGGTTCGGAGGAGCTTGCGTCCTGTGTGTCGGGAGCTTGTGCCGTGTCGCCGCTGCCGGCCTGTGCGGTGCTCGTGTCGACTGGCTTGTGTTCGCCGGTCTCAGTGTCGGTTGAGGGATTCATTGCAGCTGCTCCAGCAGGGTGCGCGCGCTCGCCAGTCGGACACACAACGTCAGTATGTCGAGGCTGTTGGCTACGTCAGCTAACGGCGCGAAGGTGGGTGCTATTCGTATATTTCGATCCTGCGGGTCGTCGCCATAGGGGAACGTTGCGCCGGCGGGCGTCAGCGTAACACCGGCGCCGGCCGCCATGGCAATTATCTTGCGCGCAAGTCCGGGCATGACATCCAGCGAAACGAAGTAGCCACCGTTCGGTTTTGTCCAGGTTGCGATGCCCAGGCTACTCAGCTCGCGAGTGAGTTTCTCATCGACACAGGCGAATTTAGGGGCAAGCAGCTCAGCGTGTTTGGCCATATGCGCGCTCAGTTCGCCACCAAGAAAGCGGGCGTGGCGTAGCTGGTTCACCTTGTCGGGTCCCACGGTCATCGCGCTGAGCCGAGCTA
>CAYGQC010000004.1:0-453 GCA_964351875.1 uncultured Pseudomonadales bacterium | reverse complement strand
CTGGCAACGAAGGCCACGCCAGCGCCAGCGAAGGTGATTTTGGAAGTGGAGGCAAACTGAACTATGTGGTCGCTTGTGCCGGCCGAGGCTGCTGCACTGTGGATCGATGCCAACTCGTCGAAGGGCTCAGCAAAATCATGGACGGCGTAGGCGTTGTCCCAAAGCACGACAAAATTGTTTGCCGCGGCGCGCTTCGGCAGCTCTGCCATGGCCGCGACCGTCTCGTCGCTGTACGTGAATCCGGTAGGGTTTGAGTATTTCGGGACGTTCCAGATGCCGACGACGTTAGCGTCGGCGACGGCTTCAGCGACTTGAGCCATATCCGGCCCGGTTTGCGTCATG
The DNA here is from genome assembly GCA_964351875.1 of uncultured Pseudomonadales bacterium. Taxonomy (GTDB): domain Bacteria; phylum Pseudomonadota; class Gammaproteobacteria; order Pseudomonadales; family Azotimanducaceae; genus JANSWO01. The sequence goes on along the minus strand of CAYGQC010000004.1, from coordinate 111 downwards.
TCGACGGTCAGCATCGACAGTCCGAGCTCTTCGCAAACCTTGAAGTGGCGGTCGTAGCCAGGAACGGGGCACAGAATCGTCGGCTTTTCGACGCTGGCCCAGGGCTGCAAT
>CAYGQC010000003.1:46097-64733 GCA_964351875.1 uncultured Pseudomonadales bacterium | reverse complement strand
GGCGATGTCACTGTGGCCAAGCAGTTCCTGCACCGCACGAAGATCGCCGCTTGATTCCAGCAGGTGGCTGGCGAAGCTGTGGCGGAGCATGTGTGGGTGCAGCTCGTTGCTGCCGAGTCGGTCTCGTGAGACGGCTTTTAAAATGCTCTGCACGGTTCGATGGGCGATGCGCGCGGAGCCGCGGCCGGTAAACAGTGGCGCGTCGGGCGTGCTGGTGGCGCGACAATTCAGCCAGCGGCGAAGGGCGGCGACGCTGGCGCGGCCGAGCGGCACGATGCGCTCTTTTGATCCTTTGCCGAGCACGCGCACGCTACGCTCATCGAGATCGATGTCGCGCAGGTTGATGCCAACCAGTTCGGCCAGGCGCAGGCCGCTGCCATAGAAGAGCTCGATTATCGCGTCGTTGCGCAGGCTGCGATCGCTGTTGTCGCCTGCGCCAAAGAGCAACGCCGTGCGATCCGCGTCCAGATTGCGTGGCAGCTTGCGCGGACGTTTAGGTGGCCGCACGTTGTCCGCTGGGTTTGCTGACAGATAACCCTTGGCAACGAGCCAGGTAAAGAAGCTCCTCCAGCTCGATAAGTGGCGCGCGATACTGCTGGCCGCGAGCCCTGAGCGGTTAAGGGCCGCAATACCTGCACGAATGTCATTGCTGGTGAGGCGATGCCAGTCGCGCTCGCCCAAAATTCCGGGCAGAGCGTCCAGATCCCGGCGATAGGCTTTCAGGGTATGGGTGGACAAACGCTGGGTCTGCTCAGCCTCGCTGAGGTAGACGTCGATGCGCTCGGCAAGGGAGGCTGACATCGCTGAGATCTACGCTCGGTCGTGTAGCCGGTTGATGGCCTGTGCGAGGCTGGCCCCAATGAAATCGAGGAAGACGGTGCCGAGCGAGTCATCGAAACGCGCTGGGTCACGGCTACCGATGGCGAGAACCGCGGGTGTCAGCGTGTCATCAAAGCGCACCGGAACTAGTGCGACGCTGCCGGCGTCGGTGGTCGGCTCGATACCAAACCAGTCCGCCAGTTCCGACGCTCGAACAGGCTGGCAGCGCACGGCGAGAAGGGATTGGGCGATGTTCTGCGCAGATGTCCCTGTAGGTAGTACATGGGGTAGCGGGTTGCCGGCGGGTGCGCCGCCGATGTGCAGACAGGCGAAATCCGCCGCGAAGGCGCTGATCAAGTGGTCACGAATCACATCGTTCACCTGCTCCCAGGTGTTGACCTGCCACAGCGCCAGGGCGAAATGAGCGCTCTTCTGAAAGAGGGTGTCGTTCGCTCGGGCGGAACTGACCAGCTCCTCCAGGTGTGCCTTCAGGCTGGCGTTGTGCTCGCGCAGCGTGCCCAACTGACGCTCAACCAGCGACACCGCTTCACCGCTGTCGTGGGGAATGATGATCGTGTTCAGAAGGAGCGGAAATCGATCGAAGAAGTCCGGGTTGTGCTGCAGGTAACCGGCAATGTCCTGCTCGGAAAGCTCGCTGTGATCGATCGACAGAGCGGATGCGTTGATCTGGGCCGGATTGTCAGCGGACATGGCGTTTTCCGAAGTTGGTAAGCAGTGAGGTGAGTTTACCGGGCTTTTGCCCTTGAATGTCTGCTGGGCTTTGACCGTGCAAGCGGTCAGCCGTGGCGTTGCCTCATACTTCGATGCTGCCCTCATAGCTCAGTGCGGCAGGGCCGATCATCTTGATGCTGGCACCCTCGCCGGGCCAGTTCAGGCGCAGTTTGCCACCTGTCAGAGAGACTTTGACGGTGCCGGACAGGGTGCCCTTGTGAACGCCGGCCGCGACGGCGGCGCAGGCGCCGGTCCCGCAAGCCTGAGTCTCTCCAACCCCTCGTTCGAACACCCGCAGCCGAATAAAACTGTCATCCACTCGTTGGCAAAATCCGACGTTCACGCCTTCCGGAAAGTCCGGGTGGCGCGTGAGCGCCGCGCCTATGCGCTCCACGGGCGCGCTAGCCACATCGGGCACGTCGATCACGGCGTGGGGGTTGCCGACGGACAGCGCCGTGAATTCAATGGTTTCACCATCAATGATCACGCTCTGCGGGCCAGAAGCGGGCGCTGGGCCCAGGTAGGGCACTTCCCTGGGCTCGAAGGATGGCTCGCCCATGTCCACCTCGACGTCACCGTCGTTCAGGATCGACGTGGTGATCCTTCGATTGTTGGTGTCGAGCACAAGCTGCTTCTTGGGCGTCAGTCTGCGCTCGAAGACAAAGCGCGCGAAGCAGCGAGCACCGTTACCGCATTGTTCCGCCTCGCTGCCATCGGCGTTGTAGATCCGGTAGCGAAAGTCGGCGCTTGGACTGGTGGGCGGCTCGACGACGAGTAGCTGATCGAACCCGATGCCCAGGCGACGATCGGCCCAGGTGCTGATCTGCTCCGGCGCCAGGTGTGCAGCCTGGGTCACCAGATCGATCACCATGAAATCGTTGCCAAGGCCATGCATTTTGGAGAATCGCAGGCGCATGCGGGGCGTTTCCTCATGTTTCCCGGCCGACTCCTGGTGAGACGGCAAGTAAGCAGTGCCGGGACAGTTTGCAGTGGCGTCAGTCTAACAGTTCGTCCGCAAACAACTGTGCCAGCGCTTCCCGGCGGCGAATGAGACGGGCCTCGCCATCGACCACCATGACCTCCGCGGGCCTGGGCCGCGAATTGTAGTTGGAGGCGAGCCCGATACCGTAAGCACCCGCTGACATGACGGCCACTAGCTGACCGCTGGTGAGTGAGAGCAGTCGCTGCTTCGCCAGAAAATCACCGCTCTCGCAGACCGGGCCAACCAGGTCCCACTGGCGCGATTTCGCACCGGCATTGTCTGGCTTGATTGGCGAGTCGATGGCGAGCACGTCGTGGTGAGCGTTATACAGAGCCGGCCGGATCAGATCGCTCATAGAGCCATCCACGACGGCGAAGCTGCGCCCGTCCGGATCGTCGCTGGGCTTCAGATACTCCACCCGGCAAAGGAGCAGGCCGCCAGCGGCGACCAGGAAGCGGCCGGGCTCGACCAGCACGCCCAAGGCCCGACTGCCGCGAGTCTTTGCCAGCGCCTGGCCGTACGCTGCGACATCGAATTCCGCTTCGTTGCCGTAGCGCACGCCGAAACCACCGCCCAGATCAACATGGGCGATCGAAATGCCCTCGCTGGCTAGCGCGTCGGTGAGGGTGAAGACGTGCTCCGCCGCCTCGATAAGCGGGCCGATTTCCGCGATCTGTGAGCCGATGTGGCAGTCGATACCTTGAATCGCGAGATTCGGGTCTCGATGGGCGCGGCGGTAAAGCTCGGGTGCGGCGTCCATCGGCACGCCGAATTTGTTTTCTTTCAGCCCGGTGGAAATGTACGGGTGTGTCGCGGCATCGACATTGGGATTGACCCGGATCGATACCGGCGCCGGGCGCCCGAAAGCCGCAGCTCGCTGGCTCAGGCGATCCAGCTCTTCGCTGCTTTCGACGTTGAAACACTCGATGCCGACTTTGAGCGCGAAATCGATTTCGTCGCTGCGCTTGCCAACGCCAGAGAAAACGGTGCGCGAGACGTCGCCGCCCGCCCGCCGAACGCGCTCCAGCTCCCCGCCGGAGACGATGTCGAAACCCGTTCCGGCATCCGCGAACAGTTTCAGTACGGCGAGGTTGCTATTAGCTTTGACGGCGTAACGAACGCTGGCGTCAACGGGCGCCAGTCCGTGCTCGAGCTTTGACAGTTGGGCCAGGAAATGCCCGGCGTCATACACATACGTCGGCGTGCCAAAGCGCGCGGCGATATCCCGCAGCGGCACGCCGGCTACGCAATCACTGCCGTTTTCGGACGTGATCATGGCTCAGCCGACGCTGACCGATGCGCTTGCAACGGTCAAAGCGGTCGCCGGAGGAGGCAATTCGAGCGGGCCTTTCTGGCCGCAGCTAGCAGCCCAGGTTGTCAGCACTATCAGTATCGCGATGCGCATGTCAGCTTCCGTGGTTCTGGCAGCGGGGCAGTATACGGAAAATGTACGGCTCTCCAGTGGTTGTCTGAAGAAGCGCTCGCTCCTGTCGTCTTACCTGTTTTGGTTCATGCGTTGCCACAGCCGGGTTTCAGTACGCGTCTTCAACAACATCGCATCCGCCAACGAAGCATCGCTCGTCAGCAGATGCACCTCGGTGAGGTAGATGGGATAGAGAGTCAGCGAGCTGCGCTGGCTGAGGATCGTCTGGATCACATCATCGATAGCCCCGTCATCGAGGGCGACGTCCAGCCATTGTTTGTCGCCGCAGCGAATGTGGTAGCGCTGCGGCGCGTGTTCGGTAAGGCTCAGGCGAAACGGCACGCGCACGCTACTGGGTCGGTAGGCGAGCAGTTTCTCATCGGAACGCGTCATGATCCTGGGAGGCTCTTCGCCGATTCGGCTGGCGAAGAACAATAACCAGGATGCTGCGACTTCATCCATGGGCCGTTTAGGCTGAGCGAACCGGTGAATTTGGCCGTGTTCACGCAGATACAAAAAGAGTTGCTCGCCCTGGGGCACGATGGCCATGGCGCTGCGATCTCTACTCGCCTCAATCAGATCGCGCACAAGCCTAAGCCGGCTGCTAACCGGATCGGCGTAGAGAAAACTGCTAGCGGCTGGCGTGCCGAGCCTGGCGAACAGTGCGCGTTCGTCCGCAAGGATTTCGCTGTTAGCGCCGTCGCTGCCGATTTCGATCAAACCGAAGCGGCCGCCAATCGCAAATAGAAAACGGCCGGAACCGGTCAGTTCCAACGCCTGATTGAAACTGTCGTATAGACCTTTGATGCGTTGCTCGATGAGCTGGCCGCGCAACTCGGTCACGCAATGCCAGCTTCCGGCTCGACCCATAGAATGCAAGGCGCAGAAACACTGGAGCAGTGCCGTGTCGTCGGTAAACGTGTGATGCAACCAGTCGCCATCGTGTTCGATCAGTAAGTCGATGCTCGTGACCAGGTTGTGGTGAAAGCCGCTGAATTCCAACGCGTCGTCGCGGCTGGTGACGAGCGTGTTCTCGTTATCTTTTGCCGCGCTGTCCGCGTTGATGAAGGCGATTCCACCGCGATTCTCTTTCAGAATTCGCAGCAACGTTCGGCGTTCGGTGGCGTTACCCGACGACTGCAGGTGGCTGGTGTCCAGGCCATTTAGGTGGTGCCAGCTCAGTACGGCGGTCAGGCGAGCGTGCGCAAACAGCGTGCCGCCCGAATCGGACAACTGCCATTTCGCCATTGGTGGCGTTGCCTTCGTTTTTGAGAGGGTCAGCTTGCCTTCGAAGCCTTCCGGCATCACGGCCGGGCTGATCAGTTTCAGTTTGCCTGGTCGGTCGGACACGCGTTCGCGCAGACGCCGGCCAACGCCGTCAAAAGCGCTTTTCGTTGCTGGGTCGAGCTCGCCCAGTGACTCAGCCAACTGGCGCAGGAGAACGTGTGCTCGAGTCAGTTCGGCGTCAATCGCGTCGCTCTCGGAGGCCAGCGTCGATAGAAGCCAGGTTCGCGGACGCTTAAGTTTGTTGAGAGCGTTGCCCTCGATTCCCCATTCCTTGAGCAGGGCGGGCAGTGGCGTCTCTCGCCATTTTGGCGCCGCCGTCTTGCGGACAAAACAGCGTCGCAGCAACTCCAGGCGATCGGGCTCGCTGGCGTCGCTCAAGTGCGCGTCCAGATGCCGATAGAGCAGTACGTAGGTGTCCAGCTCGTTGTCCGGCACTTCAGTACCGCTGGCACGATTGTGGATGAGCTGCTTGTAGCGGTTAGACAGAAGTTCCCGCTCAAGTGCGTAGCTCTCAATGAGCATCAGCTTCATGAGCGACTTGTGGGGGGTATCGAAACAGGCTCGCAGTTGCCCAAGGCCGGCGGCTAGCAGCTCGCGAGCGTCCGGTCGCGCGACGTTACCGAAGTCGACGTAGTCATCGCCTTCGATGAAACGATTGCCGATGAGGAACTCGGCATGTGCCTGGTAGTCGGCTCGATCCGGTTCGATCAACCACCAAAGAGGTTTGCGGCCAGCGAGCCAGGTGCCGCTGCGATAGAACTCATCCAGCAGCAGCTTTCTTGTTGTCCCTGCCGAGCTGGTACTTGTCCGGAATTCCTCGGGATCGACGGTGAACGCTTGGAGAGCCAGGTTCTGTTTCTCAGCCCAGACGGTCAGAGCCTGTAGTTTCTCGCCAAGCGCTTCATGGAGGCTGCGTGGCGCGCACACCCACAGATCAATGTCGCTCCCACGAGTCTGGCCAACGCTGCCGCCGCTGCCCATGAGAAAAACCGCCTGCAGGCTGGCATCGGATTCGCGCAAACGTTCCTCGACGAAAGACGAGGCAAGCCGTGAGGTTGAGAGGACGGCAGTTCGGCTGGGCTCATAGCCTTCAATGCCGCAGGGAGTTTTCGCGCTGACGTGCCCCGGCAAGCCTGGGTGATTGCTGTGCAATAGCAGTGGCAGCGCCTCAAGAATGATTCTCTGACGAGCATCCAGCCGCAGCGCTAGATCATGTGCACGTTTGCGGTGATGGTCCAAGAACGTGCTGGCGATCTGACGCAGCAGTTTTCGATCCACCTCTGAGCCGTCGGGCGCTATAGGGGGTTGGGATTTTGAGCGAAACAGAGCCATGACTCTGAGTATAGGAGCCGTCTGGGACCCTGCCGGCTGCCTGCGCCAGAGTTCATTGACAGGAGATAGGCAGGAAATAGGCAGGAAGATGACCCGACGTGCTCTGCATCAAATGGAGCCTTCTACGCCCCTTTATGCTGGTCTATGCAGTTGCGGCCTCCTCAGCCAGGTCGCCGACTGCATCCCAATAGGTAGCCAGAGCCTCGATGTGTGCCTGAGGCGACTCCAGACCGCCGCCCAGGCCGCGCAGAGCCATGGCTCGCATGCTGACGAAATCCGCACCACGCTGCTGCCAGGCTTCAGCCTCGGAGCGCCAGTTGTCGGGCCCGGACTGATAATTGAGGAACGCTTCCAGACCAAAATCGGCGCGCTCGCGGGGCGTGCGTGCAAGCAGTTCGAGCACACGGTCACAGGCCTCCAGGTTCTGCTGTTGGCTGCTGCCGAACATGAAACCGTCACCGAGGCGAACGGCGCGCTCGAAGGCGACCTCAGCGAAGCCGCCAAACCAGATGGGTATTTGTCGATTGGGTAGAGGCTTCAGACCTGCGCGCTCAATGGCGTGCCAATCGCCTTTGAATGACACGAGCGGTTCCTGCCAGAGCGCGCGCAGGAGCGCGACCTGCTCCTCCTGTCGAGATCCTCGATTGCCGAAATCCTCGTTAAGGCTGTCATATTCCACGTAGTTCCAGCCAACCCCCACGCCCAGGCGCAGGCGTTCGTTTGAGAGGATATCGATCTCGGCGGCCTGCTTCGCCACGAGGGCTGTTTGCCGTTGCGGCAGGATCAGGATTCCTGTGCCGAGACCGATTCTGCTCGTGCAGCCGGCGAGAAAGCCAAACAGGACAAAGGGTTCGTGAAAGGCGTCGTGCTCGGTGTACGGCCCCCATAATGGTGGTTCGCGCTTGTCATGGTTTGCGCCCAACACGTGGTCGTAGGCAATGATGTGGGAATAGCCAAGCGCTTCGGCGGCTTGAGCCCAATCGCGAATCACTATCGGATCGGATCCGATTTCCTGGTGTGGGAAAATTGCGCCAATCTGCATGGATACCTCAAGCGTCATTACTTTCGCTAGTCGCGCAAGCCCACGTGCATGTGCCAAAGGCCGCTCGCAAACAGTAGACTCACGAGATGACAAACGCGAGTCCATCGAGCATCGACGCCGCCAGCGGGGTGAAGCGCAAATACGAATCTGCACGCCAGCTCGAGCGGCAATCGAGAATTCTCGCAACGGCTCGCGAGATGCTCGCGGAAGTCGGTTACAACGGCCTGACGATTCGTGCTCTGGCGAGTCGGGCCGGGGCGGCGCAGGGCACGCTGTATAACCTGTTTCACAGCAAAGACGAATTGATCGTCGCGGCTATCGAGGACCAGTTGTCGGAATTGGCGGAGCGTGCGGCAGCGCATTCGCAGCCAGGGATCGATCGGATACTAGCGCTCGGCGACGAGACTTCCGGGCAGATCCGCCGCACTCCTGCCTATGCCGAGGCGATGGCGCGGGCCGTGTTCAGCTCGTCGCCCGACGATGCGCTCACAAAGAATCTGTATCTGCGTGGCCTGGTTAATCTGCGCGAGCAGCTCACCGTTGCGAAAGCGAACGGCGAATTGCGCAGCGCTGTTCGTGTGCCACGTTTGGCGCGTCACCTGCAGGCGCAGACCTGGGGTCTGGTCGCCGGTTGGATGCTTGGCATGTTTCCGCTGCGCCAACTGAGTCGCGAGTATCGCCGCAGTCAAATTATGACGCTCGCATCCTGTGCTGATGGCGAGGCGAGAGTTCGGCTGGAAGCGGAACTCGAAAAACTGATGTAGCGCTGGGCGTTCCAGCCAGCAGGGGGTGTTTGTGTTTGAGGGTAGTTGTTTGTGCGGCGAAGTGGCTTACGAGGTCGATTGCGACCCGCAGCCTATGGGCCATTGCCACTGTCACACCTGTCGCAAGGCGCACAGCGCTGCGTTCTCGACGGTGATGTCGGTGCCCAGAGATGTGTTTAGCTGGCGTCGCGGCGAAGCTCAGCTTACGAGCTTCGAATCGTCGCCGGGGAAAAAGCGCATTTTCTGTAGCGGCTGTGGATCGCAGCTTATCGCCAGCCGAGAGGCCACGGACTACGTGCTGATCCGCGTCGGTTCGATTGATACGCCGATTCAGCAAAGACCCAAGGTGCATTTCTGGTGCTCGGATGGCGCTTCCTGGTACGACCCGGAAGACGAGTTGCCCATTCTTCCGAAAGGCGTGCCCGACTGACAAATCAGAGGTTCCGACAGTTCGGCCATGGCATAGAAAAATGTAGCGTGTTACAAAAAATGTTTTCCGGCGGAGTAGCCCGTGTACGAACACGTTCTTAGCCCTATCGACATCGCTGGTGTTGCCGTCCCGAACCGGGTGGTCAGAACAGCCCACGCCACCGGCATCGGTGCTGGCACCATGAGCGATGAGCTCATTGCCTATCACGCGGCGCGAGCTCGTGGTGGCGTCGGCCTCACGATTATTGAGATTCTTGCGATTCACCGCTCCAGCCCGGGCTCGCTGCAGGCGTTCGATCCGAAGATGCCGGCGGCTTACGAGAAGCTCATGGCAGCCTGTCGGCCCCACGGCATGAAGATTTTCCAGCAGGTGTGGCATGCGGGCCACAACAGCACACCCCTCGACGGTAGTGCCCCCTGGTCGGCCTCGGATATACCCAGCCCACAGGTGGGCCTTGTTCCTCGGCCGATGAGCCAAATCCAGATCGACGAGATTGTTGCCGCCTACGCGAATGCCGCCAGGCTCTGCAAGGACTCGGGCCTCGACGGAGTTGAGATCCACGGTGCCCACGGCTATCTGATCCAGCAGTTCCTGTCAGAAAACACCAACAAACGTGGCGACAAATACGGCGGCTCGCTGGAAAACCGCATGCGTTTCATGATGGAAGTCATGCGAGCGGTGCGCGCAGAGGTCGCGGAACCCGGGTTCGCCGTTGGCATCAGGCTAGCCGCCGACATGACTGCTGGCGGCGTCGGTCCCCAGGACAACATCGCCTGTGTGAACGCGCTCAAGGCGGAAGGCCTTGCCGATTTTATAAACGTCAGCCTGGGCAACTACCATTCGTTTCCCAAGCTCATTGGCGGCATGCATGAGCCGGTGGGATATGAGCTTGAAACAGCGGTTCCGGTCACCGAGCAGGCTGATGTTCCGACCATAGTGACGGGCCGTTTCCGCACGATGGAGGAGGTTGATCAGGTGGTTCGTCTCGGGCAGGCAGATCTTGTCGGCATGACGCGCGCGACGATCGCGGACCCCGATCTCGTTACCAAGACCCGCGCCGGTCAGGCAGATCGAGTACGCCCCTGCATCGCCTGTAACCAGGGCTGTGTCGGCCAGTTGCTCGGTCCCGAGCGGCGCATGGGCTGTGCGGTGAACGCAGCCGCCGGATTCGAAGCCGTGTTGGGCGATGACAAGCTGACGCCCGCTGCAATGGCCAAACATGTTCTCGTTATCGGTGGTGGCCCCGCGGGTATGGAAGCCGCTCGTATCGCAGCGAGGCGCGGCCATCAAGTGACGCTGGCTGAAGCGATGCCGGATCTGGGCGGAACGTTGCGCTACGCCGCAATGGCGCCCCGACGTCAGCAGATGGGTGACATCATCGGCTGGCTGCAGAATGAGATTTACGCACAGGGCGTTAACGTCATGCTATCCACCTATGTCACGGCAGACGAGCTTGATCGGCTGCAGGCGGACGAGATTATTCTGGCCACGGGCGCCGAGCCGCGGCGAGATGGTGTGCAGCAGTCTCACCCCGGTGAGCCCTTCGATGGCTTTGATCTGCCCCACGTTGTCGCGAGTAACGATTTGTTTGAAGACACGTCTGTTAAGGCGACGCGAGCGCTCGTGATCGACGATGTTGGTCACTACGAGGGTTTGGCGGTTGCCGAGCAACTGTTGGACTCGGGTGCACACGTCACCATGGTGACGCGACTGCCAACGCTTGCGCCGGGTGTTCGCACCGCACTCATGACCGACCCAGCGCTCGAACGCTTCGCTGATCAGCCGTTTGCTTATCGCGTGGGCACGCGAGTTCTAAAAGTGGACGGGCAATCGGCGGTTGTTGAGCGGGTAACCGGCGGCGATGTAGAAACGGTGAACGCGGATCTGGTGGTGTTCGTTTCACTTAACCGGCCGCGCGATGAGCTGGTTGGCGCGATAGAAGCGCGCGGCATTTCGCATGTACGAGTCGGAGACGTGAATACACCGCGTTTCCTGGTGCGCGCGATTGCTGAAGGCAATGCCGCAGGGCGCGCGGCCTGAACGGTTACTGCTCGGGTGATCCCGGCGCAAATCGAATTGGCAGGTTGTCCAGGCCATTCAGGGTTGAGTACGGATACCTCACCGGCTCGCCGTTGGCTTCGAATGCCGGAATGCGGCGCAGAAACTCCTCGGCGAACACTTTGCATTCGAGTCGCGCCAGCGGCGCCCCCAGGCATTTGTGCAGTCCCTGACCGAACGTCATATTCCTGCGTAGCGTTTGCAGATCGCGTTCGATGTTGAACGTGTTCGGGTCTTCAAAAACGGCCGGGTCGCGATTGGCCGAGCCCCACATCAAACAGATTTTCGAATCAGGCGGGACGCGATGCTCGCCCAATTGGACTTCTTTATTGTTGGTGCGAAACAGTCCGTGCACGGGCGCGTCAAATCTCAGTACTTCCTCGATCGCCTGATCCATCAGTGTCGGATCGGCCGTCAATCTGGCGAGTTGCTCCGGGTGCTCCAGCATGAGTTTGACGAAGTTGCCAATCAGATTGGTGGTTGTACCGCTGCCGGCAACGAGGAGGAACTGAGCGAAGCTCTTGATCTCCGCGTTGCCGATGCGCTTGCCGTCTACGCGGCCCTTCGCGAGCAGGCCGATGAGATCTGAACCAGCATCTTCGCCAGCCTCATCCTTCGCGACTTTGGCGGCGATATGCGGGTCGAAGAATGCCTGCAACGCTCTTACTTTCTGGATTCGCTCGGCCTCCATGGCCTCGCCGGTCGGGAACACTGAGCCTGCCAGTATTTCCACCCACTCGCGCAGCTCAATCTTGTGCGCGTCGAAGTCGATGTCGAGCAGTTCGCAGATCACCCACAGCGGCAGCGGCACTGCGATGTCTTGAACCACGTCGCATTCGCCGGATTCGATGACCGCGTCGATTCGCGAGTTGACGAAACGCCGGATGGGTTCCTCCATGTCGCTGATGAGCCTGGCGTTGAAGGCCGGAATGATGGCTGCTTTCTGCTTGCCATGCAGGGGCGGATCAGCGCTGACGAGAACGGGCGCGGCGTCCGGATCGGCGTAGGCAGGCCCTGGTCCAAAGCGTGCTGAAAACGTTTCGTTGTCACGCACGATCTTCGCGATGTCATCAAAGCGAAAGACGGAGTACCAGCCGTAGTCTTCGGACTTGTGGAATGGACAGTCGCTCTGCATGCGGGCGAATGTTTCGCCCGGAGCGTTTTGGAAGTCGTTGCTGTGAAAGTCGAAATCGCTGGCCACGGTCGCCTCCCGGATAGCTACCGCAGGAAATGTAACGCGTTACAGTATTCAGTCAAGGGCGGCCCTGGCGGCAGCAATCCGCAGGCGGACCTGGTTCGGCGCAGTGCCACCGAGGTGATCACGGGCAGCGACCGAAGCTTGCAGAGAAAGCACCTGGCGAGCGCCCGCATCCAGCGCGTTTGAAATACCAGCGAAGTCAGCGTCACTGAGCTCATCGAGGGCGCAGCCGCGACTTACCGCAGCGGCGACTACGCGACCGACAATGTCGTGGGAGTCGCGAAAGGCAACGCCGTTGCGAACCAGGTAGTCCGCAAGGTCAGTGGCTGTGCTGTAGCCGCGGCCAGCGGCGTCGGCCAGCACGTCGGGCTTCGTCTCAACAAAAGCCAGCATCCCGATAAGGGCCGTCAGGCAGTTGCGGATGGTGTCGACGGTGTCGAACAGCGGCTCTTTGTCTTCCTGATTGTCCTTGTTGTAGGCCAGCGGCTGGCTTTTCATCAGGGTCAGCAGCGAGGTCAGATGGCCGTAGACGCGACCGGTCTTGCCTCGGATCAATTCGGGAACGTCGGGGTTCTTCTTCTGCGGCATAATCGATGAGCCGGTGCAGAATCGATCCGGCAGATTGATGAAGCCAAACTGCTGGGACGTCCATAACACCAGCTCTTCGCACCAGCGTGAGAAGTGCATCATCATCAGAGAGCTTGCCGCGGCGAACTCGATAGCGAAATCCCGGTCGCTCACCGCATCCAGAGAGTTTGCCGCGATTGCGCTGAAGCCGAGGGCGTCGGCAACGTGCTGGCGGTCGATAGGGAAGGTTGTGCCCGCGAGCGCCGCCGCGCCGAGCGGCAGAACATTGGTTCGCTCGCGGCAATCAGCAAATCTCGCTCGGTCGCGCGAGAGCATTTCGAACCAGGCGAGGATGTGATGCCCGAAGGTGACCGGCTGCGCGGCCTGCAGGTGTGTGAAGCCCGGCATGACCGTATCGGTGTTGCGCTCGGCCAGATCGAGCAGCACCCGCTGCAGCTCGCATATCTGCCCGTCGATCGCATCCAGCTCGTCGCGCAGGTACAGGCGAATATCGGTCGCAACCTGATCGTTGCGCGAACGGCCCGTATGCAACTTCTTGCCGACGGCGCCGATCTTCTCCGTAAGCGCAGCTTCTATATTCATGTGCACGTCTTCGAGATCCACTCGCCAGTCAAAATGACCGGCTTCGATGTCTTTGTGGATGCTCTGTAATCCGGCTACGATCAAAGCCGCCTCTTCAGCGGTCAGAACGCCGACGTGGGCTAACATGTTCGCGTGGGCGATGGAGCCGCTGATGTCCTGTCGATACAGGCGCTGATCGAAGGATACGGATGCCGTGAATACCTCAACAAAAGCATCGGTGGCTTCGGTGAAACGGCCGCCCCACAGCTTGTCGGCTGGATCGGCGCCAGTCTCAGTGGCTGGCGAGGTGTCAGAGGTTCTGCTGGTCATGGTGGCCTGTGAGTAGTAACGGATCAGAAAACGCCGGCCAGTATAGCAACGCTCGCTCGGCTGCCCCGGGTTCGAAATCATCATTCGGTCTCGACGGCTCAGGCGCTGGCTTTCTCATTCCTGACCTTTGTAACGCCACTGCCTTATCGCTGCTGGTGCTCGTTGCGGAATTGCTGGCGGTGGTGCTGGTGTTTGCCGGTGAGGTGTCCTGGGGTCGTTTTGCTCTGCTGTCGCTGTTTGTTCAGTGGATCACACTGACCAGTGCCGGAATTCTGTGCTCGACCCGGCGTCTGCTGGCCCGGCTGGGCGTAGTCCCGGGCGCACTGATCGCCTTCGGTATCGTGCTATCGGTGACATTCTGCGTTGGCGTCGCTTCGGATCTGATTCTGTCCGGCGGCGGTTTCTCCGAGAGCCTCGATTGGGCGACTATTCGTGCCCAGCTCGTGATCGCCGGGATCATCGCAGGGCTCGCTCTGCGCTACTTTTACGTGCAACAGCAGCTTCGGCAGAGAGAGCAGGCAGAGCTTCAGTCGCGGATCCAGGCGCTGCAATCGCGCATCCGGCCGCATTTTCTCTTCAACAGCATGAATATCATTGCCAGTCTGATCGCGACGGACCCCGAGGCTGCCGAGGATGTCGTGCTCGATTTGTCCGAGTTGTTTCGTGCGAGCCTAAACGATGCGGGTAATCAGGTCTGGCTGGATGACGAACTGGACCTGTGTCGGCGGTATGCGAGGATCGAGCAGTTGCGCCTGGGTGACCGGTTGCAGCTAGAGTGGTCGGTGGCGCCCGAGGTATTGCCCCGACGGATCCGCATACCGCTGTTAACGTTGCAGCCGCTGCTGGAGAATGCCATCTATCACGGCATTCAACCGCGACCGGACGGTGGCCTGATCAACGTCATTGTCAGCGTCGAGGGCGATTCGCTGAACGTCAGGATTCGCAATCCGCTGCCGGACGGGGACGGCCAGTCGACCAGTGAGGGTAACCGCATGGCTATTCAGAACATTCGCAGCCGATTGCAGGCGCTGTACGGGAATCGCGCCAGCCTGCGCAATTTTGTCTCCGATGAACATTACGAAGTGACGCTTGAGATTCCGATGGATGCTGACAGAGACGGTGAACGCTGATGCGAGTGCTGGTAGTAGACGATGAGCAACTCGCCCGGGATCGTTTGCGGCGAATGCTGGAAGATGGCGGTGCCGAGTGCGTCGGAGAAGCCGTGAACGGCGTCGATGCGATCGAACAGGTTAACAAGTTGCTGCCGGATCTGGTGCTCCTGGATATCCGCATGCCTGGCATGGATGGCCTGGAAGCCGCCTCTCACATCGCGGAACTCGAAGAGCCGCCGGCCGTCATCTTCTGCACCGCCTATGAGGAGCACGCGATCGAGGCGTTTGACGTCAGCGCCGTGGGTTACCTGCTGAAACCGGTCCGCCGCGATGACTTAAAGCAAGCGCTCGCCAAGGCGGGCCGGGTAAACAAAGCACAGTTGCAGACGCTGTCACCGGAAAACGAAGCGGTGCGCACGCATATCTGCGCGCGCACGCGTCGCGGCATCGAACTGATTCCGATCAATGACGTGCGCTACTTTCAGGCTGATCAGAAGTACGTGACGGTCCGCCATGCTGAGGGCGAACTAATCATCGATGACACGCTACGCGAGCTCGAGGACGAATTTGGCGAACGCTTCGTTCGAATACACCGCAACTCGCTTGTCGCGGTGCGACATATAGCCGGTCTCGAGCGCGACGATGATGGGCATTTTTCCGTGCGTCTGGCAGACATTGATGAACTGCTGGTGATTTCCCGCCGGCACGTGGCAGGTGTTCGCAAGTTGGTGAAGCAGCTATGAAGCTGGTCATCGCAACCCGGCAGAGCAAGCTTGCGCTTTGGCAGGCGGAATTCATTCGCGCAGAGCTCGAACGCCTGCCTGAAGTCGAGCAGGTCGAGCTACTTGGCATTACCACAAAAGGCGATCGTTGGCTGTCCTCGCCGCTGGCTGAGATCGGCGGTAAAGCGCTATTCGTGAAAGAACTGGAGCAGGCGCTGCTGGATGGTCGGGCACACCTGTGTGTGCATTCGATGAAAGACGTACCGGCCGTGCTGGAGCAGCCTTTCCATCTCGCCTCGATAGGCTACCGGGAAGATCCGTCCGATGTCATCGTGAGTCGCGAAGGACAGGGCCTGGCAGATCTGCCTGCGGGCGCGGTTGTGGGGTCGAGCAGCCTGCGCCGAGCCAGCCAGATTCTCCACGTTCGCCCCGATCTCGACATCCAATCGATTCGTGGCAACGTCGGCACTCGACTCGCGAAACTCGATGCGGGTGACTTCGATGCCATCGTGTTGGCCAAGGCGGGTCTCGTGCGCCTGGAGCTGGGATCACGCATTACCGAAGAGCTCACGTTTGACGTCTGCCTACCGTCGGCGGGTCAGGGTGCGCTCGGTATTGAGATATTGGATTCAGCATCTGAGGTTGCCGAGATCGTCGGTAAACTGGCTGACCCTGACGCGATGGCATGTGTCGGCGCGGAACGCGGCGTCAGTGCGGGCCTGCAGGCTGACTGCACAGCGCCCGTGGCGGCCCACGCTCGGATTCGCGATGGCGAGGTTTGGCTCCGGGCCCGGGTTGCCAGCCCTGACGGCTCGCGATTACTGCACGCCGAGTTTCAACATGCGCGTGGCGAGCAAGCCGCGCAGGCAGTCGTCGCTGACCTCATAGCGCAGGGCGCCCGGGAGTTGCTGCCCTGATGGGGGCCTATGACAGGGTCTGACTCACTGCAGAACCCGTCGGGTGAGTGCATTTGGATCACCCGCACCGAACCGGCCGCCGGCAGGCTGGCAGGTCAGTGCCGAGCTTTGCATCTTACCGTTCAGATACAACCGCTATTGCGGATCGAGCCCCTTGCTCCAGATATGCCCTCGGAGCGCTTCGATATCGGCATCTGCCTGTCGGTTCACGCTGCCCGATGCCTTGCGGGACAGCGTCATCTTGTCCGTCGATGGGTCTGTATCGGCGAGGCGACGGCGGCGGAACTCGCGGGTGTGCTGGGCGTGTCACGCCAATCGATTGAGTCTCCCGAGTTGGCGACATCTGAAGCGCTCGTCGCGTTGCTCGGCAGCCAGCTCGAACCCGGCAATACGGTTTTGCTCGCCTGTGGGATCGGGGGGCGAGGCATCCTCGAACCTGCTCTCATCGAGCTTGGTGGTGAGGTCACACGTCTGGAACTCTATCGACGAGCTCCCAGCCAGCTTATAAGAGTGCCCGATGCCATCGCTGTCGAGATCGCCAGCGCCGAGGCTCTGGAGGTGCTCGCGGGATCGGGCTGGAACAAGCGTCGGCCGATGGTGGTCGCCTCGGACCGACTCGCTGATGTGGCCGCGACGAAGGGCTTTGAAAACGTCCATAATAGTGGGGGTGCAGAACCTGCTCGTGTTGCCGCCGCGCTGGCGGAGGTTGTCAGGGCCTGTAGACCCAACGTTTAGATCCGGCGACAGATTCAGCCCTTCGGCTGGCCGGGAATTTCTCCAGATTGACGAGCCTTTTATGACCGATCCACGCGAGCCAAAACCCATTGAGCAGGGCGATTCGGCAGAACCGCAGGACACCGATATCACGGCGTCGACACAGGAAACCGATGTGCCGTCTGACTCCGAGTCGGATCAGCCAGGCGAAGGTTCTGACGGGCATGCTGTGCAGCGGAAAGACGAAGCCGTGGAAGAATCGCGCGCTGAAGAAGTCGCAGAGGTTGCGCCGAATGAGCCAAGGGACGCGCCCGTTGCCCCCAAGGCTAAAAGCTCCATCATTGGTTGGCTTGCTTTCCTTTTAGCACTGGTCGCGGTTGGTGGCACCGGCTATCTCTACTACCGCGCTTATTACGATAATCCGCTCGACGCTGTCAGCGCGCAGTTGACCGCCGTCGCCGCGGAGCAAAACAGTGTTGCGACCGACATAACCGATCAACTCGACAGCGTTCGCGCTCAGCTATCCAGCGATCTTGCCAAGGCGGAAAAACGCCGAGCGGAGAGTGAGTCGGCGCTGGTTGCCAGCCTGAATGAAGCCATCACGGCAGGACCGCCCACTGAGGATCGCTGGAAGATTGCAGAAGTTGAGTATCTGCTGCGCATCGCCAATCACCGGGCGCTGATGGAGCGGGATGCGAAGACGGCATTGCAGCTTCTATCGACAGCCGATGCGATTCTCACGGAGCTAGACGATTTTGCGCTGCATCCGGTTCGCGCCGCACTGGCCGATGAGATGCTCTCGCTCAAGAGTCGTGGTGCCAGCGATCGTCAGGGGCTTTTCCTTCGCCTCGATGCGCTCAAAGGCTCCTTGCAGACATTGCCGCTGAAGGTGCCGGACTACTTTGCTCCCGAGCCGGTGGCTGCGGAAGAGTCTGCATCGCCCTGGCAGATGCTTGTCTCTCAACTATCGGGCTACTTCAAGTTTCGCAAACTGAGTGGCGACGAAGCGGCGCAGCCTTTGCTGAGCCCGGACGAGGGCGCCTACCTTGAGATGAACCTGCGACTGATGATCGAGCGAGCTCAGCTGGCTCTCCTGCGCGAAGACGCCGTGGTGTTCACGCACAGCGTCGAGGACGCCCGGGCCTGGATCGAGCGTTACCTTGATCCGAGTGATCCTGCGGTTGTGGCTGTGCAGGACGAGCTTGCTGAGCTGTCTGGGGTGCAGCTCGACGCGCCGATCCCGGATATTTCGTCGTCGCTTCGAACCCTTGAGTCGCTGAGGGGAGCCATCCAGTGAAGGTGCTTCTGCTCTGGTTACTTCTGGCGCTGGTGCTTGGTGGCCTGGTAGGCATGCTTGCCGGCCGGGATCCCGGCTACGTACTCATCGCCTATGGCGAGAGTGCTATCGAGACCAGCCTTTGGGCTGGGATCGTGGTTCTTGTTCTCGCCTATGTCGTGGTGCGAGCACTGTTCTGGTTGTTTGGTCGCCTGCTTGCCGGTCGGGTGCGCTTTCGGGACTGGTCAGGAAGCCGACGCGAGCGCTTGGCGAGTAAACGCACCGTAGAAGGCATGGTTGCGTTGGCCGATGGTGACTGGAAAAGCGCTGGCCGGTTGCTTGTGGACGC
>CAYGQC010000003.1:11823-46087 GCA_964351875.1 uncultured Pseudomonadales bacterium | reverse complement strand
CCGTTCGTCAACTACCTTGGTGCAGCCAGGGCGGCGCATCAGCTTGCTGACTATGAAGGTCGCGATGCGTTGTTGGCTCAGGCGCGCGAGTCGACGCCCGGTAGCAGGCAAGCGGTTGACCTGCGCCAGGCGGAGTTTCAGTTTGCCTCGAAGCAGACAGAGCAGGCGCTTGCGACGGGATTGAATATGTTGTCCAGCTCGCCCAGGCATGCGGGCGCGCTGGCACTCGTGAAGCAGTGTTATCTCGAGCTCGAGGAATATGACAAGCTCGCTGAGCTTCTGCCGGCATTGCGCAAAGCGCGCGCAATCGATGCCGATGAAGAAGAGAGCCTGCAGGCGCGGATTGCCCTTGCCCGGCTGGCAAAATCGCCGACGGCGGAAACATGGCGAGCGCTGGCTAAGAGCGTGAAAAGCGATCCGTCGGTGGTGCTGGCCTACGCGCAGCAATTGCTTGCGAACGACGAGACTGCTGCCGCCGCGAGCGTGCTGCACAACGCGCTGGGCGTGAAGTGGGACGACGCTTTGGTTGATCTGTATGGCGCGATGCCTACGAGTGATCCGAGTGATCAGATGGTGCATGCCGAGCGCTGGCTGAAAGAGCGTCCAAACAATTCGAGGTTGCTGCTGGCCCTTGGCCGGATCGCGCTCAAGGCCGAGCAGTGGAGCCAGGCGCGTGAATACCTGGAAGCGAGCGCGCGGTTGCATAAAGATCCGGAAGTCTCCGGTGAGCTCGGGCGTCTGTGTTTGTCCCAGGGTGATGAGAAACGCGGCAGCGAGTACCTTGCCCAGGCGATGGCGCTGCCGAAACTGCCGCAGCCAGAGCTGTAGGGGTCACCCAAGTAGATCGGACGCACTAGCGAACGCGATGAGCCGGTTTCTTCGGGCCACGTGCGCGGGAGTTAGCTCACCTTTGGCCGTGGTGCATAGCTGAACGCATCGGCGCGAACCATTTCGGCAGGCACGCCAGCGGCGGTAAGAGTGTCTAGACACTGATACGCGAAAGCAGGCGCGCCGCAAACCACGATATCTGTGTCGCGCAGAATCGATGCGTCGTTTGCCAGCTCGCGCTGCAACTCGTTCTCCGGGCCGATTGTCAGATCGTCACAAAGATACTGAATCGTATTCGGTGCAGCAGGCGTCTGCATAAGCTCGTTCAGTTCTGCGTGCGTATCAGCAACTGACCGGGCCCAGTACAGTCGCGAAATACAAACAGGGTCTCGCAGGTGTTCTGCCTGCAACAACGACAGTGCCTGGCTTATGCCGGTACCGGCGCATACGAGCGTTAGTGGGCGGGTGTCTGATGGATTCCGTGTGACGTCACCGGCGGCCGCGCTAATCTTGATTGTTTCCCGTTCGAGTTCGCTCGTGAATCGCTTTGCGGCTTCACTGCCGTCGCTGCGGAATAGGAATCGCAGCTCGGGTAGTTGACCGGGTGCGCTGGCGATCGAAAACGGTAGAGCGACCTCGCCAAGCGCCGTGTATTGACCCGCTTCAAAGGAGTAGCCTTTGGGCGCTCTAAGGCGGATGTCGGTGAAGGCGTTGGTGGTCGTTGAGAGAATGTGAGCGGTTGGCATGCGACGATTGTACGTGTCGACGGTCTGTTGTTGTTGGGAGTCTACGCCGGTTAGTCGCGTGTGTTGGGAGATCGCCGCGCTGCATCGCTTGCTGCGCAAGCGACTGGCTCGCGAAGACGGGGGTAATGGCATCGCCTGCTGCGCAAGCGACTGGCTCGCGAAGACGGCGGTAATGGCATCGTCTGCTGCGCAAGCGACTGGCTCGCGAAGACGGGGGTAGTGGCATCGCTTGCTGCGCAAGCGACTGGCTCAGGACGACGGGAGTAGGGTCATCGCCTGCTGCGCAAGCGACTGGCTCGCGACGACAAGGGTAGTGGCATCGCTTGCCGCGCGAGAGATTAGCTCTCGGCGGCCCGCAAGCGGACGCTTGCCGCCGGACGAACGCTTAGCGTTCGTCATGGCTCTCGATATCTGTCAAACCCACGGTCTTTGCGAGCGGCGACCGAAGGTCGCAGCGCGGCAATCTCCTGCAGAGTATGTGATCTCTTACTTGCCGCCGCGCATTGAATTGAAGAACTCTTCGTTGGTCTTGGTGTCCTTCAGCTTGTCGAGCATGAACTCGATGGCGTTTATGTCGTCCATGTCGTGCAGCAGCTTACGAAGAATCCACACGCGGGCCAGGTCTTCCTCGCTCATCAACAGTTCTTCGCGACGTGTGCCGCTGCGTCGAATGTTGATGGCGGGGTAGACGCGCTTCTCGGCGATCTTTCGCTCGAGGTGCAATTCCATGTTGCCGGTGCCTTTGAATTCTTCGTAGATGACCTCGTCCATTTTTGAGCCTGTCTCGACCAGCGCGGTTGCGATGATGCTCAGGCTGCCACCCTCCTCGATGTTTCGAGCCGCGCCGAAGAAACGCTTGGGACGTTCCAGCGCGTGTGCGTCGACACCACCGGTCAGCACCTTGCCGGACGAAGGCACGATGGTGTTGTAGGCGCGGGCGAGACGGGTAATGGAGTCGAGCAGGATGACGACGTCTTTCTGGTGCTCGACCAAGCGCTTGGCTTTCTCGATCACCATTTCGGCTACCTGTACGTGGCGTGAGGGCGGCTCGTCAAACGTGCTGGCGACCACTTCGCCGCGCACGCTGCGCTGCATCTCGGTGACTTCCTCAGGCCGCTCATCGATCAGTAGCACGATGAGTACGGTCTCAGGATTGTTGCTGGTGATGGACTGCGCGATGTTCTGCAGTACGAGGGTCTTACCTGCTTTGGGCGGAGAAACGATGAGGGCGCGCTGGCCTTTACCGATGGGCGCAACGAGGTCGATGATCCGCGCGGTTAGGTCCTCGGTTGAGCCGTTGCCGCGCTCGAGCATGAGCCGATCGTCCGGGAACAGAGGCGTCAGGTTCTCGAACAGAATTTTGTGTTTCTTGGCATTTGGCTCGCTGAAATTGATTTCATCAACTTTCAGCAGGGCGAAGTAGCGCTCTCCGTCCTTCGGCGGCCGGATCTTGCCGGCGATGCTGTCGCCGGTGCGCAGATTGAAGCGTCGAATCTGGCTCGGAGAGACATAGATATCGTCAGGGCCGGCGAGGTAGGAGCTGTCGGCGCTGCGCAGAAAGCCGAAGCCATCCTGCAGAATCTCCAGCGTGCCGTCGCCGTAGATGTCTTCGCCGTCTTTCGCGTGCTTGCGCAGGATCGCGGCGATGACTTCCTGTTTGCGAGACCGTGCGAGGTTGTCGAGCCCCATCTCCTGGGCCATGTCGACGAGCTCGGTAACGGGTTTTCGCTTCAGGTCAGTTAGGTTCATGGAAACGTTTCTTCTTTAGTGTTTTGGGTTGGATAAGTTCGGATCTACGGGTATCTGGTTGCGGCGACGCCAGCGTCACGCTGCGCACGAAGGACTGTCGGTAGAAGGCAATGTTCGTAGACCGGGTGTTTGTTCGGTTTTTCGAAAGGCGTTACGCGCTTCGTCAGAAAATTGTGTGGTTGTGTTCACTGCCAGAAAAGCCGGGCGGCGAGCTAGTGGCGGATGGCTATGCGTGGTTCTCTGCTGCGCGGTGCAACCAAGATCAAGGCTAGTCGTTCAAGGTCTTGCTCTGGCTTGCGATCGCGACCTGCGGGTTTCGCGGGTGGCGAGGTATATGCGCGCGCTTGGGTGAGGGTGACGCTGAGCCGTATCCGTCCAGGATGGTCAGTGCAGGTAGTGTAGTAAATGAAGCTTCCGCGTCAAGTGCTTGATGTCACTCATTCAATGTCGGGTATCAGGCTGGAAACGCGGATTGAGGCTGATCTTGAGGCTGACAGCAGGCCCAGAGGTCAGGGCCCATGTAGCAAGTAGCGGCCATCTGGCCGCTATCTGGCAGCAATAGATCAGATGTTGCTTTCGATGAACGTCGCGAGTTGGCTCTTCGATAACGCGCCAACTTTTGTGGCTTCGACTTCACCATTCTTGAACAGAATCAGCGTTGGGATGCCGCGAATTCCGTACTTGGGCGGAGTTGCCTGGTTGGCGTCGATATCCATTTTCACGACCTTCAGCCGATCGCCGTACTCGTCGGCAATCTCTTCGAGGATCGGTGCGATCATCTTGCACGGGCCACACCATTCTGCCCAGTAGTCCACGAGTACGGGTTTGTCAGCGCTCAGGACGTCAGTGCCAAAGGCGTCGTCGCTGGTGTGTACGATATTTGCGCTCATCAATGTCTCCAATGTTTAGCAATCGGCGGAAACGTCGGCCTGTGGCGGTTCGCTACGCGTCCTACGTTACGCAAGTAACTCACTAAGCCTGGGTCTGACGCGTTCTCGCGACAGCCGTGGCTCAGGTAAGATGTGGGGCTTGGGGCGGCAAATACAACGCCCGCTTGGTCCGTGAAGCTTAGCACGCCGATTCTTCGGATCGTGTTGACGATTTCGCGAAACTGGCACTGATTCACTATATCCATATACGCGGTTTGCGGCGGCTGATCTGCTTCTCGCACGGCACCCATTTCGTGCACGGGCACTTGAGCATGGATGGAGGTGGTATTGAGACCAGCGCGTGGTAGAGACCTGTTGGGGGACTGGACGCTTTGAGTGATATTTCGGCAAATGCCGGCCGTTCTTCCGAACCGCTGTCTCTGCTGCCTGGCCGACGGATCGCGGTTCTCGATCTAGGGTCCAACAGCTTTCATCTGCAGATTGTCGTCGTCAGCGCGGGCGGTGAGTTGCTCGTCGTGGAGCGGATTAAAGATAAGGTTCAGTTGCTCGCGGGATTCTCTGACGGCGCTCTCGCCGTCGATTCGATTGCCCGGGCGCACCACAGTCTCGCTCGTCTTGGGCAGCGGCTGGGCAGCATCGAGCCGCCCTGGATATTTGCGATAGGTACCTCAGCGCTGCGACAGGCCGACAACGTTGAGCTTGTGCTGGATCGAGCACGCAGCTTGCTGGGTGTTGAGGTAGAGGTTGTCAGTGGCGAGGAAGAGGCCCGCTTGATTTACGCCGGCGTCGCCCACCATCTGCCCGCGTCAGAAGAACGTCGCGGCGTCATCGACATCGGCGGCGGCTCCACTGAGTTTGCCCTCGGGCGGGGTTACGAGCTGCTTGAGTCGGATAGCATCGAGGTGGGTTGCGTCGGGATGACGGATGCATTCTTCCGTGAACCGGATTTGATTGCCGCTCGTTTTAGTGAGGCGCGCGACCAGGCCGCACGGCGTTTTCGCCGCGTGGACTGGCAGATAGAGCCAGGCCTGACGGTGTACGGCACCTCGGGTACGGTCGAGTCGATCCAGTCCGTCCTGCTTGCGAACGGTTTCTCCCGCACCTGTATCACCCGCGAAGGCCTGGATCTGCTCATCGCGGCAATCTGCGAGGGCCGCACGCTGGTCGATATGGGGATGCCGGGGTTACAGCCGGAGAGGGTCGATATCTTTCCAGCCGGCGTAGCTATTGTGGGTGCATTGTTCGATGTTTTTGAGTTTGATGAGTTAGCCTACTTGCCTGTCTCGCTGCAAAACGGTGTGCTCGTCGACATGCTTAAACTGCCCCACGAGGCTGATGTCAGAGACTCGGCGGTTCGCTCGCTGATGGCGCGATTTCAGGTGGATCCTGCCCATGCGGAGCGGGTGCTGGCGACCGCCATGCGCTTGCAGGACGGTCTGGCTCAGCAGTGGCAGATCGATACCGAAGAGCTGCGCCGGCTGCTCGGCTGGGCGGCGCTATTGTGCGAGCTTGGCCTGTCGATTGGCGTGCGTGGCTACCACCGGCATGGCGCTTACATCATCGGCAACACGGAACTCCGAGGCTTCGATCGCGACCAAAAGCGCGCGCTTGCCCTTCTGGTGCGAAGCCACCGGCGTCGGCTGCCGTCTCTGGCATTTGTCGATCTGCCGGTGGCCGAGGCCCAGCGCTTGCGCTACCTCTCGGTGGTCCTCCGGCTCGCGGTCATTCTGAATCGATCTCACGCTGATGAGCATGTCCCCGTCGGCGTTGACTGGAGCAGCGATGTGCCGCGGCTTACGCTCCCCGACGGCTGGCTTGCGGCCCATGCGCTGAGCGCGAGTGAGCTGAAGATCGAACAGACGGTCCTGAGCGAAGTCGGTATCGAGATTGAGCTATCGGCGACGCACTAGCGTCGATCGGGAGCGGAACCTCCGCGAGTTCAAGCCTGGTTGAGCTCAGCAGCGATGCCCAGGGCAAAGTAGCTGAGGACACCGTCGGCGCCCGCGCGCTTGAAGCCCAGTAACGCCTCAAAGATCGCCGCGTCCGCGAGCATGCCCGCATCCACCGCGCCGCGCAGCATCGCGTACTCACCGCTCACCTGGTAGGCAAAGGTCGGCACGGCGAAGGTCTCTTTCACGCGGCGCACGATGTCCAGATAGGGCATGCCGGGTTTGACCATGACCATGTCTGCGCCTTCTGCCAGATCCAGCGCTACCTCGGCGATCGCCTCGTCAGTGTTGGCCGGATCCATCTGGTACGTCAGCTTGTTGCCTTTGCCCAGATTGCTGGATGAGCCCACTGCGTCGCGAAAGGGTCCGTAGAAGGCGGACGCGTACTTGGCGGAGTAAGCCAGGATCTGTGTGTTGACGGCGCCAGCCTGTTCGAGGGCGTCTCGTATGTAGCCGATGCGGCCGTCCATCATGTCGGAGGGCGCAATGACGTCAGCCCCAGCGGCCGTGCAAACGAGCGCCTGCTGCGCCAATAGCTCAACCGTTTCATCGTTGAGCACGTAGCCGTCATCGGAGATGACGCCGTCCTGACCGTGGCTGGTGTACGGATCTAGTGCGGCGTCGGTGATCACGCCCAATTCGGGGCGTGCTTTCTTGATGGCGGCCACGGCCCGCGGCACCAGGCCGTCAGGGTTGCTAGCCTCCTCGCCCCTTGGAGTTCGAAGTGACGCCTCCACATTCGGGAACAGCGCGATCGCGGGGATGCCCCGGTCGGCGGCCAGGCTGGCATCCGCCACCGCCTGATCGATGCTCAGGCGCTCGATGCCTGGCATCGAATCGATTGTCTCGCGCTTGCCGCTGCCTTCGATAACAAACATTGGGTAGATGAGGTCATGGCAGGTTAGACCGGATTCACGAACCAGATTTCGAGAGAACGCTGCGCGACGATTGCGGCGCAGACGGGTGGCGGGGTAGCGACGGTCAGAGATTGCCAAGTTGATACTCCATAAAGTCTTAGCGGCGCTAGCCTAGCTGCGCGACAACGCGCGGCTGAGTTGCTTCAGCGCTTGCCGGGCGGGTTTGCGGTTGCCGGTCAGGCGAGCCAGAGCGAGCCCGCCATATAGTTCGGACAGAAGGCCCAACGCCTGTTTGCGTGCGGCCTTGGGTTTGCCGCCATCGGCTTCGAACAGGCTTGCGAGCGCCTGGGACCAGGCGTCAAACTGGGCTGCTATCGTGCTCTGGTAGTCATGCTCCGGGTTACCCATCCCGAGCACCATAAGCAGGCAGTCGCGCTCGCCGCCTTCCACATATTGCTCAAAACCTCGAGCGAATCGCTCAAGGCGCTGGCTGGGTTCTCCGGCTGCGGTCAGATGGCTGAACGCCTGGCTGTGCACATTTGCGATCTGTTGCCGGATTAGAACGCCGGCCATGTCGGCCTTGCCGCCGGGGAAGTGGTGATAGAGGCTGGCCTTACCGATGCCGGAAGCGCTCGCCAGTTCCACGAGGCTGGCGCCATCGAAGCCGTGTTTACGGAAAACCTCCGCTATTCGGCCCAGAAGGACATCCCGATCGATGCCGGGTCGCCCCGGGCTGCGTTTAAGAGCACTCATTGCGCGATAATAGGTCAGATGAGCGCCAAACGAACGTTCGGCAATCAAAAAAGTGGGTTCTGAGGTTGAACAATTCGTGCAGGTGCGGGGTTTTTGACATTTCTGCCGCTAATCTCGTTAGAAGTTGCGACCCTTTCTCCTCCTCGGGCATCTTTATGTCATGACGCCATTCAGCTCGATTGTGATTGATCCCGGTACGGTGGCTGAACTGCGGCGCGGGCTGCGTGGTGCTCAGGAAGCCGTCTATCGGGCTTTCGAGCGTCCGGTTTTTGGGCTTTGTGTGCGCATCCTGCAGGACGATGCGCAGGCGGCGGACGCCAGCCAGGACACGTTCATCCAGGTCCTGGGCGGAGCTCGAAAGTTGCAGCAGGGCGATGCGCTGGCAGGTTGGATACGCTCGATCGCGGTCAATGAGTGCCTGCAGAGGTTACGTTCGCCCTGGCACAAGCGCCGTCAGGCGATGCCTGAGAGCGACGTGCTGGACCCGACCGTGGCGTGCCATGGCGCAGCGGCCAGTGATGCTGAAAAGGCTTTTGCGCGGCTAGACGGCGACGCTCGAATGGTGGTCTGGCTGCATGAGGTTGAGGGTTACACCCACGGCGAGATTGCGAGTTTGTACGCCAAGACGACGAGCTTCTCGAAGTCTCAGTTAGCTCGCGCGCTCGCAGAGCTCCGGCTGCGAATGGACCCGCACGAAGGCGAGGTAGCCCAGGGGCGCACAAGTGCTGCCACGTGCGACGGCGGAGCGCGAGAATGATCTCGCGGCGCTCGCGAAATTGGCTTGGTGCCGGATGCGGTGGACTGAGTTTAGAAACACGTTTCGAGGGTGCCCAACAGGGTGCCCCAACAGCGACAGCGAGAGGTTGTCGGTATGAATGAAGACATATCAAAGCAGGATCAGGGCGACGACTCGGTCATCGCCATGGTAGCTGGTGACTCGGCAGATATCCGTCAGGCGTTACTGGGCTTGCCGGACGTTGAGCCCCCACATGATTTATGGCCTGGAGTGCTGGCGGCACTACCCGAGCGAACGCCCTGGTACCAACGCGCGCCAATGGCCCTGGCCGCATCCGTATTTCTGGCGGCGGTTGCTTCGGTTGTGTTGTTTCAGAGCCAGCCTGAGCCGACTGGCGAGTGGGCATCGCTCATGGATCGCTCGCAGCAGCTTGAAACCCAGGTCTTGGGTGGGGGTCTGCCGTCCGCACGCTGGAACGCAACACAGCGGTCCTTGGCATACCGGATTGCGGACGTTGACCAACAGATCAACGATTCCAGTGGGCTGACGCCGGCGACGGCGCCCGCTGGTGCGAATGAGACCGTCGCGCTGCTACAGCAGCGCGTCGAATTGCTTGAAACGCTGCTGGCCGAAGAACTCGCCCGGCGTAACGCTCACGTTTACTAGGGGTGACCTCCTGAACGTGACAGAGAAAGTGGAGAAGAAGATGACAATGATCAGGCACCTCGTGTGCGGAGCGCTCGTACTCGCGCTTGCTAACCCCGTGCTGGCGGATGAAGCCGAGCTGGAAGAGCGCATCGAAGCCGCTCGCGCCAAGCTCGATGCGGCTGCCAAGGAACTGGCGAGCTTGCACATCTCCAACTGGGGTAGCGAAGGCAAGCGGCTCATGCTTGGGGTACTCATCGATGATCGTGACCGGGACGACGGCATTGTCCTGTCCGGGATCACGCCCGGAGGCGGCGCCGAGGCGGCCGGCCTTCGCGCTGGTGACCGCCTGCTTGCCATTGATGACACGCTGTTGGCCCATCCCAATGAGGTGCGCCGCATTGGTGATGCGTTGCAAACCGTGACGCCCGGCGATTCGGTTGTTGTGCGCTACTCCCGTGGCGGAAAGGAGACGACGGTTGAGCTCACGCCGCAGCCCAAATCGAACAATTTCATTTCCGTCCTCAAAGGTTCTGGCAACGCCGATATGGACTTCGATCTGGATTTTTCGAGCCTTGAAGAGCTGGGTGAAATGATCGACATGCCGCATATCGCTGTCGCCGCTGCGCCCAGGCCGCCAGCACCGCCGGCGCCGGTGCGTCTGATGGCTATCGACGGCTCGCTTGCTCGTTACTTCGATGTCGACTCGGGTGTTCTTGTGCTGGAGCTTGACGCTGCCATCGATGGGCTTCAGGCGGGCGACGTTCTCCGCGAGATTGATGGCAAGGCGATCCGTAGCGTCCGCCAGGGCATGACCGCGCTTCGTAGCATCGACGATAGCGCTTCGATCAAAGTGGTCCGGGATGGCCGAGAGCAGACGCTGTCTCTGCCCGCGTTTGCGGAAGAGCTCGCCTGGGTTTCTGATGGCGGCAGGGTCGTTGAGTCGCGAGTGATCAAGATTGGCTCGAAAGACTGACGGATGTTCCCCCGAGCCGGCTCACGATGTGATCCACCGTGAGCCGGTTCACCCTCACTTCCTTGCCTGAATAGAGGTCTGAATAGAGGCCTGAATAGAGCGCAGCTAGCCCGGTTTACGCGGTGCTGCGGGCCTCGATCTGTTCGGAGAGTTCCAGCCAGCGTTCTTCCAACTCGTCCTTTCGACGCTCGTTGCTGCCGTGGCGCGCGACCCGCTCGCTGATCTCTTCGTTGCTCATTGCCGCATAACGCTCGCTGTCGGCCAGTTCAGCGGCCAGCTCTTCCAGCTCCTGGCTGACCCGCGAGAGCTTTCGTTCTATATCCTTCACTTCCCGCGTCAGAGGTTTCAGGGCTTCACGCTCCGCCGCGCGCTGCGCCCTGCGTTCCGCTGCAGTGCCGCTTGGTCGGTTTGTCTCCGGCTCACTATCCCGGCTTGCTGGTGCGTCCAGGGCCAGAACATCCTCCAGTGTGTCTGTGTGGCGTTGCACCCGACCCTGGCTGACGAGCCAGAACTCGTCCGCGACCTGGCGCATGAAGAAACGGTCATGGGCTACGAGTACAACGGCGCCCTCGTAGCGCTGGAGAGCGACGAGCAGAGCCGCGCGCATATCCATGTCCAGGTGGTTACTGGGTTCGTCGAGAATCAGCAGCGCCGGCTCCTGGCGTGCGAGTCTTGCGAGAACGAGCCGGGCTTTTTCGCCGCCGGACAGTGTGCTGATTGGGCGGGCGAGCGCATTGGCGCCAAAGCCCCAGCCGCCCAGGTAGTCTCGTTGTTGCTGCTCGCGCTGCTCAGGGTTCAGTTTGCCGAACATGGCGAGGGGAGTGTCGGTTAGGTTGAGAGAGGCGAGTTGGTCCTGGGCGAAGTAGGCGGTCTCGCAGTGTTGGCCGCGCACAATCTCACCTGCCAGCAGTTCGAGCTCACCTGCGAGGCTGCGCAGCACGGTTGTTTTACCGGCGCCGTTGTCACCAACGAGGGCGATTCGAGCACCGGGTAGGATGCTCTGACTGACGCCCTCCACTACCGGCTTGCCGACGTCGTAGCCGAAGCTCACATCAATCATGGACAGCAACGGTGTGGAGATCTTTGCTGGCGGCAGAAAGCTGAAGTTGTAACCGCGTTCGGCCTGCATGGGCGCGACCAGGGTCATCTTCTCCATCGCCTTTATGCGGCTCTGAGCTTGTTTGGCTTTGCTGGCTTTGGCCCGGAAGCGGGTGATGAACGCTTCCATATCCTTTCGCACCTTGTCCTGTCGCTCGCGAGCGGCGACGTTGTTGGCTAACTCCTGGGAGTAGACCGTTTCGAAGGTCGAGTAGTTGCCGCGGTAGGTTCGCGCCTGTCCGTGACTGACGTGCACGATGTGGCTGGCGATGCTGTCCAGGAATTCGCGTTCGTGAGCCACGACGAGAAGGGTGCCGGTGTAGCGAGACAGGTGGCCTTCGAGCCAGCTTATCGCGCGCACGTCCAGATGGTTTGTCGGCTCGTCCAGCAGCATCAACTCGCTGGGCTGCAGGAGTGTTCTGGCCAGTGCCAGGCGAATGCGCCAACCGCCGGAAAAAGACGCGTGGGGCTTGTCGAACTCATCGGCCGAAAAACCCAGGCCGCTCAGGACTTCCCGGGCGGTGACTTCCACCCGATAGCCGTCGATAGCTTCGAACTGATTGTTGAGCTCGGCGAGCGGCAGGCCTTCCGCGCTTGCCATGAGGGTTTGCAGACGACGAAATTCGCGGTGCCCGTCCAGCACAAAGTCGAGCGCACTGGCCGGCTGCGCTTCGGTCTCCTGAGCCATGTACGCGAGACGCCAATTTTTTGGCCGGCTGATGTCGCCGGATTCCGCCTGCGCCACGCCCCGGATCAAGGCCAGCAGCGTCGACTTGCCGCAGCCATTGCGACCGACAATGCCGACGCGCTGGCCGTCGTGCACCACCATGCTCAGGCCATCCAGGATGGCGGTTTCGTCCCGGCGGTAAACGATGTCGGTGAGTTTGAGCATGTGGTTGCGCTTCGCTTGCGCGCCTGCGTGGAAATCGAGCGGCGCAGCTTAACCCGGGGTAGTCGGGTATGCATCGATGGCGCTACCGAGTGGCGGTAGCGCCGATTGATGCGAAGGCGGGGGAGTCCGGGTCAGGCGCGAGCGGCGGTGTCGCTGTCCTGATCGGACTCAAGGGCCTGGCGCTTGGCGCCGAGCGGCCGTTGTCGCAGTGCCGCAACCGTCACTCGGCTGCAGATCGGCTGGTTGTCCACCCACTCCATAAGCGTCTCGAGCGCAGCGTGCTCACGGATTAAGCTTTCTCCCTCGGACTCGTCAGCCAGTTCGCTGACCCCCCGGCCGAGTTCGGCGGCTTCCGAGTAACCCTTGTCATCGTGCAGCGTGGCGACGTGGGGAATGTCGGCGCAGCTTAAGAAATGGGCGACGCTGTCTGGAAGGCCCCGCTCTGCATGCACGCGATTGACAACAACGCCCACCGCTTTGGGGCGCGCCCGGAAGGCTCTATGAGTGACCAGGTCGGTCAGAAAACGCATGCTGACTCGCATGTCGATCGCGGATGCCATCATCGGTACGAGGATGATGTCGGCGTTTTTGATGAGCGCTTCGAGGTCGTGGCTGTGACCTACCGAGGTGGTGTCCATGATTACTCGATCAACATCGCTCGGCATACGAGTCTGGAATGTTCGGGTTTCGTACATGCCTTCCCGGCGAAAAGCTTCGATCAGGCGTATGTCGTCGGAGCGCTCCGAACGCACCCGATGCCATTCGGCGGATGAACCCTGCTGGTCCTGGTCAATAAGCGCAACCTGTCGCCCAGCATTGGCGTAGGCAACAGCGAGGTTTGTCGCGATGGTTGTTTTTCCGCAGCCGCCTTTTCCGTTGACGACGAGGATTCGGCGTACGCGTTGCAAGTCTGGCTCCATGGCCAACAGCCCCCTAAGTGATCGATCTCAGCGTCTACCGAGATTCGATGTGTCCTTTGCGCGCGCGTTTGAGCACCTGCGCGTGCGTGTGTCGCTTCCTGCGACGTCTCAATCGGTAGCCCGCACTCCGCCGCTCTCACGGACGGATCAAACGGGCAGAGACCACCTGCCGGTCACATCAAGCGCGAGTGGACTCGAATGATCGACATTCGAGCCGGACGTTTGCGGCTGCAGAGCGAAAAGCTACAGTTGCTCGATCAAGGTGCACGTGCACCGGCCGACACAACGAAGCCTCACCACCACAGCAGCATGCTGATGATCGCGGACTCACGTGGCGGGTTGACACAAAGTTGTCGGCTGACTCCACGCTGCGTGGGTCGTCGCAAAGCCTGATTTGCCTCTGGCTTGTCGCGATTTCCTTTTCTCAATTGCTGCCCGCCGTTGTCGAGTGGGAGCGTTTGAAGCTGGTCTATGCCAGCAATTGGAAATTCGCGGAACGCTTTGCGGTTTGCTGTTGGGCATTGGCAAAGAGATCGGGCAATTTATCGGGGCTTCGCAGCCGTCGTCGTTGAGTTTAGTCGCCTTCCCCCAGCTATGGGTCGAAGACCCAGGCTGTGGATAAAGTCTACACTCGCGGAGCCGGCCTGCAAGGGCATTTCGGTATTAAATTGTGAGCGTTACTCTGGGTTTACGATCAGGTTCTGCGAAGCTGGAGTAAGCGGCCACCGCCAGTTAAAGCAAGTATGCTGCCGTTATCCGCGAAACTTAGCGCGACGATTGCGGAGCCGTTGTTGCGCCACGGGTTCGCGCTGCTCACCCGCCAGTGACGAATCTCACGCCCGGTTGCCGTGTCGTAGAGTTTCACTTCCCGGTTGACGAAGCCGACCGCGACGTGCCGGCCGTCGTGGCTGAACACCGCGGATGTCGCGCCGGTATTGCGGTCTCCGAAGGTGTGTAAGCGCCGTCCACTGGCCGTGTCCCACAGGCCGTACCAGCGCCCCTGGCTTGCGGTAAAGGCAAAGCGCCCGTCCGGAGACAGCGCTGCAAGAGTTACGGGGTTGTCGTGTTCGAGCACGTAGCTGGGCGTACCGTCGGGCAAGCGCCACAGCCTCGCCGTTTCGTCTTCTGATGCGGTTAACGCCAGCAGATCGTTGCTGCTTACGTCCACATCAATAACTGGGCCTTCGTGCAGGAGAGTCGCCAGGTAGCTGCCGTCCGCAGCGTCGAACAAGAGCGCACTGTGATCTTTCATACCCAGGAGAGCTCGGCGGCCATCGGACAACAAGGTGACGTCGAGGACGGCGGCAGGTGTCGCCCAGTATTCCAGCGCCTGGCCAGTGCTCGTATCCCACAGCACCAGCGTACGCGGGTCGGTGGTCACGGCTCGCAGGCCATCTGCTGAGATGTTGCCGGCGACCAATTCTGTGAATTCGCCGTCGCTGTGGCGCCAGTCGTACAGGCGCTCGACATCGCGGTTTCGCCAGAGACTTACTCCGTGATTGAGAGAGCCCACGATTGTGTACTGCTCGCTGATAGCGCCGTTGTACACGCCCTGTGCTGCCAGCTCACCAACAACGACTGGGCTTTCTGCGCCATCACACCCGGCAAGTAGCGTGATGCCGAAAGCGATTCGCAGCAGTGCGTTGAAGGGTAGGCGCATGTCTTGGCTT
This sequence comes from uncultured Pseudomonadales bacterium, assembly GCA_964351875.1. GTDB lineage: Bacteria > Pseudomonadota > Gammaproteobacteria > Pseudomonadales > Azotimanducaceae > JANSWO01. The sequence continues at coordinate 31,378 of CAYGQC010000003.1, read as the reverse complement.
CCAACTGATGCTCTGCGTTTGTCAGGCTTGCAGGGCGGCTGTTGCCTGGCTGGCTTGCTCGTGTGATCGAGCGCTGGCGAGATATTGATCTTCTATGTCGAAGCGAGTGTCGAGTACGTCGACGAGTCGAGCGAGGCTGGTGCGAAGCTCGTGCGGAATGGCGACGCCAGCTTCGCCAAACGTTTCACTGAAAGTGATAAGCGAATCTGTGGTGGCGCTCAGCGCGGCAACGGTTGCGGAGACCGTGTGTTGTGTCGCCGTTTCGAAAATCTGGAAGTGTCCGCGGGAGCAGTAGTCGACGAGGTCATCGCATAATCGGCAGCGAAGGATTTCTGCCAGGTCCTGGTGGTTGGCTTGCAGCGCGTTGTCGAGTTTGACGATACGGGCCAGCAAGGTCGGTCTTGCGTTGATCAGTTGCTCGATGGTTCCTGATTGACGAGTTTCCATGGTGTTCCCCTTTGTGTGTATTGCAAAGGTAGTCCATAGATTTCAGCTCGCCAGTCGTCAGTAGCCCCTCGTCGTTAGTCAGCCGCGCGCGCTATGCCGCTAGCGCCAGACCTGTATGAGGCTCGCTCGCCACTGCATGATCGCTAGTGCGAAAACGGCGCAAAATCCCGCGAGTGCCCAGGCGGCGAGTGATAAGCCCAGAAACAGGTCGACCTCGGCGCAGTTTCCCGTGCCCTGGGTCATCGCCGCGATGGCATCTCCGTAGGCACCCATTTCCCACAGGTCAGCGACTGGCCGGGTGCAGCTTGGCACCTGGTCGGCCGGCAGGCTTTGCAGCCACAGTTGCTTGCCGGAGAAGTACGCCCCGCCAGCGCAGGCCAGCAGGGTCAGCAGTGGATAGACGCCGAGATTCGGGTTGTGCGCCAATCCCGCAAGCGCGCACAGGCCTGCCAGCCCGATAAACCATCGTTGCGACAGGCAAAGCGCGCACGGCTCCATGGCCAGGCCAAATTCGAGGACAATTGCTGCGGCGAAGCAAAGCCCGGCAATCGCAGCGATGACCGTTGCCCAGTGCTCTGCTGTCAGCTTGTTCATGCGCGTACCTCGAGCACCACTTTGCCAATGGCCTGCCGGTCCATAAGGCAGCGCAGTGCGGCTGCATAGTCTTCAAAGGCGAACGTCTTGCCAACGAGCGGATTGATCTTGCCGTCGGCGTGCAACTGCAAAATCTCGGCGAAATTCTGAGCGTTGTCTTTCGGAAATCTCGCCGCGAAGGCGCCGTAGAACACGCCCACGATCTGGCAGCTCTTCAAGAGCACCAGGTTAATCGGCACTTTGGGGATGTCGCCGGCAGCGAAGCCGATGACGAGGATCCGACCGTCCCAGTTGATGCAGCGCATGCATTGATCGAACAGCTCGCCACCGACGGGATCGTAGATGACATCTGCGCCTTTGCCGTCGGTCAGAGCTTTCACCTTATCCTTGATCTGGCCGTCGCTGTAGTCGATGAGCTCGTCTGCTCCGGCGGCTTTGGCCGCCGCCAGTTTCTCTTTACTGCTGGCTGCGGCGATGACCCGTGCCCCCATGGCTTTGCCCAGCTCAACGGCGGCGATGCCGACACCGCCAGCAGCGCCCAGTACGAGCATCGTTTCGCCCGGTTTGAGCTGTGCTCGCTGTTTGAGTGCGTAGTAGCTCGTGCCGTAGGTCGTGCGGATTCCGGAGGCCTGAGCAAAGCTCATGCCTTTCGGCACGGGCGAGGTGGCTGCGGCCGGCATGATCGCCTGTTCTGCAAAACCACCGGTTCCCGAGCCGGCGAATACTGGATCGCCGATCTTGACGTTATCTACGCCCTCGCCGATTGCTCTCACGATCCCGGATACTTCACCGCCCGGGGAAAACGGGAAAGGCGGTTGGCTCTGGTATTTGCCCTGGATCATGAGGACATCGGGGAAATTCAGCGCCGCCGCATGGACATCGATCACAACCTGGCCAGGACCGGGCTCGAGATCATCGACCTCATCGATAACGAGGTCTTCGGGCATGCCGTTGGCGTGACAAAGTATGGCTTTCATGGAGGTGTGATCCTGTGGTGCTGCGGTCTCGAACGTGCCCGGTAGGTTACTAGCGCGCTGGCGCTGGTCAACTATGCTTTCAGGGCAGCTCCCGTAGGAAACACCTCATGAATGCCTCGCGATTCGTCAGCCTCATCGTTCCGTCATTGCTCGCCCTCAGCGCGCATTCGCTTGCCGCCGAGGAAGCACCGCTGGAAGAGCCACGCTACCTGGAACTCAAGCCGACGTTTATTACCAATTTCGATTTCTCCGAAACCGGGCATCTCAAATATCTCAAGGCCGACGTGAACGTTAAGACGGGTAGCTCGGCGGCGGAAGCGGCGGTCAAATACCATCTGCCCCTGATGCGTAATGCGATCGTTCTGCTGCTCTCGCGACAAGACGAAGGCACGGTATCGACCAGTGAAGGTCGCCAGGAGATGCGCAGCGAAGCAGTCGTCAAACTTAATGAGCTGCTGGTTCAGGAAGAGGGCGAGGCGTACATCCAGGACGTGCTGTTCACCAACTTCATCGTCCAGCGCTAGCCTGAATTTGACCTGCGCCAGGCATCCGCGTCGGTCGTGAGTTCGGGCAGGTAGGTTTGAAAGTCCTCTGCGAGTGCGGGCATCAGCATCGCGACATGTTCCTGTAGCCCCGTCTGATCGATACGTCGCTTCAAACGACGATTGATGCTCGCAAACAACTCGAGCAGCACATCCTCCTGCTGATAGCGGGCAAACAGGTCCGTATCGGCTGCGTAGTTCAGAAAGCGCTCCGAGTGTGGCGGGAAATAGCGGCGGTATTCATCGAGCGCCGCGTAGCACCGCTGCGTGAACGCATTGAGTTCCCAGCGATGGTGCTCATGAAACGCCTGCGCGAGAAGATGGTCGGCGATTAGATCTACATACACGGGTGCCAGGCGGCGATGCGGTGGCTCGAAACGGGCGATGCTGCGGCGCAGGGCTGCGTTTGCGTTGCTGCGTGCGTCAATGTGGCGATGCAGATGAATGCCGGCCTGGAGCCCCTCGGGAAGCGCAGGATCAACGCGACCCTTGACGAAGTCGCCGAGCACGCCGCCGGCAACTAAAGCGGGGTCCGGAAACTCGTCGGTATCACCGGCCAGCAGGCAGTGCGCCAAGAAATTCACGGCAGAGCCAGATAGCGCTCCAGAAAGACTTCAAAGCTCTCCGTCTCGCTAGCTTCGATAGCCGATTGCCTGGCGAGCGACTGCTGGCTCACCTCACGCATCTGCTCGGTCGCGGCCGAGCTCAGCGGCGAGTTTCTAAATCGCTCAGCGTGCTCTAGCGCCAGGTTCATGGTGAGTCGGAAAAACGGCACGCCCTGCTCCGTCATCTGATCCACGATACGCGCGGAGGCGGTGAGCGCCGGATTGTCTATCTTGTCGCGCTGCTCAGCGAGCGCCTGCTGGTGCAGCGGCTCGCCTTCGCCATCAAGCATTTGCGCGACTGTCTCGCCGTGGGCCAGCAGAGCGTGTGCCCATTCGGCCATCGAGCGCTGGTCGCCATTTTGGCTGAGGGTGAGTCCCGGTTCGCGGCCACGCTCAACGATCGCAATCTGGTTGTCTTGCATCGCCTCGGATTCAGCGGGCGTATCGAAGGGGCTGTCCGACAACAGGCAACTGAGGAGGAAAGCATCCAGAAAACGCATGGTCCCGGCGTCGATACCCGTTGGCAGGAACGGGTTCAGATCCATGCAGCGAACCTCGACGTACTCGACTCCGCGGCCGGTGAGCGCGGTCAGGGGGCGCTCGCCGGTTGCGATGGTGCGCTTGGGCCGGATTGCGCCATAGAACTCATTTTCGATCTGCAGCAGAGATGTGTTGAGTTGTTGATACTCGCCGTCGCGTTTGAGGCCAATCGCTTCGTACTCGGGGTAGGGTGTTGTCAGGCCAAAGCGCATGGTCTTGGCGTAGTCAGCCAAATTGTTGTACGAGATGTGCAAGGTTTTCTGAGCGTCGCTCTGATAGCCGAGGCGTCCCATTCGCAGTGATGTGGCGTAGGGCAAAAAGTGTGTGCCATCGTCGAAGTCGTCAAGGCCATGCTCCATGCCACGGGTGAACGATTTACACACTGCCGGCGATGCGCCGAAGAGGTAGATCAGCAGCCAGGAGTAACGGCGAAAGTTTCGAATCAGTCCGAGGTAGGCCGCAGTGCGATCGATCTGATGTCCGCGAGACCTCGCCAGTGCCTGCCAGGCGGCTTCGGTTAGCGAGAAGTTGTAGTGGATACCCGAGATGGTTTGCATCAGGGCACCGTAGCGATTTGCCAGGCCCCGGCGATAGATGGATTTTGCCTTTGCAATATTCGAGCTGCCGTAGCGGCCAATAGGGACATCGTCTGCCGCACCCACCATGCACGGCATGCTGCCAGGCCACATCAGTTCGCCGTCGAGGTTGGCGTGCACGAACTGGTGCACTCGGGTCAATTCCTCCACGCAGCCGTCTATGGTGCCGTGCACGCCGGTAATGAGTTCCAGTTGAGACTCGCTGAAGTCAGTTGTGATGTTGGGGTGCGTCAGCGCTGAACCGAGCGCACGGGGATGCCCCCGGCCAGACAGATTGCCGCTAGCGGCAACGCGAAGGCTCTCCTTCTCAACGCCACGAGCAAGCAGGGTATCGGGGCCGGCGTCCGATAGTGCGGCGAGGTCAACTGCCAGCGTCACGATGTGTCCCCACAGAAAGAAGGCGCGTAGCGTAGCGCCCGCGCCGGGATCGGACAAACCTTCCTGATACTGCGGCTATATTGATAGTCAGAGAATCGATGGGCAGAGAATCGATAGTCAGGGAAGCTCACTCGGCGGGCTGCCCCGCTCAGCGGCAGGGTTGATCAGGAAAGCCGCCGCCAGGAGCCCGCCCTTCAGCTGCCTCCTGTCTCGCCGGATTCGTGTCCCATTCGTCGGGAGCTAGGCTCCGGGGCCTGCCGCGACGATCTTCTCGGGCACGTTGAACTTCGTGAAATTGGCCTGGAACTTCTCAGTCAGGCTCGCCGCTGCCGCGTCATACGCGGCCTTGTCGGCCCACGTATCGCGAGGGTTCAGCATGTTCGCATCAACCCCTTGCAGCGCTTTCGGCACATCGAGATTCAATGAGTCGAGGTGTGTGGTTTCTGCGCCTTCTAAAGCGCCAGATTGCACAGCATGGATGATGGCGCGAGTCACCGGAATCGGGAATCGCTTGCCGACGCCATAGCCGCCGCCGGTCCAGCCGGTGTTAACCAGATACACCTTCGAGCCGAAGTCTTCGATGCGCTTGATCAGCAGGTCTGCATAGACGCCGGCGGGACGCGGGAAAAACGGTGCGCCGAAGCAGGTAGAGAAAGTCGCTTTATAGGCTTCAGTGGAGCCGATCTCCGTGGAGCCGACAGCGGCGGTGTAGCCGGACAGGAAGTGATAGGCAGCGGCTTCCTTGGACAGTATCGATACTGGCGGCAACACGCCGCTGACGTCGCAGGTCAGGAACACAACGGCCTTCGGTTCGCCGGCGCGATTGTCCGGGACTTTCAGCTCGATGTTGTCGCGCGGGTAGCACGCTCGGGTGTTCTCGGTGAGCGAGCTGTTCTTGTAGTCGGGCTGGCGATTCTCATCGACCACGACGTTTTCGACGATGGCGCCGAAGCGAATGGCGTCGAAGATTACAGGCTCGTTTTCGCGGCTCAGATCAATACATTTGGCGTAGCAGCCGCCCTCAAAGTTGAACACGGTGCCCTTGCCCCAACCGTGCTCGTCATCGCCGATAAGCTCGCAGGTCGGGTCGGATGACAGCGTCGTTTTGCCGGTGCCCGACAGACCGAAGAACAGGGTTACGTCGCCGTCGGAGTTAACGTTCGCTGAGCAGTGCATCGGCAGCACGTCTTTCTCAGGCAGCAGGAAGTTGAGCACGGAGAACATGGATTTCTTCATTTCGCCGGCGTAGCGCATGCCAGCGATCAGCACTCGTCGCTCGCTGAAGTTGATCATGACAGTGCCATCGCTATTGGTACCGTCGCGCGCGGGATCGCACGTGAAAGTCGGCGCGTTGATGATCTGCCAGGTGTTCTTGTTGTGCGGGTTGTAGTGCTCGGGCTTGATGAACAGCGACCGGCCGAACAGTGCGTGCCACGCGTACTCAGTGTTCACTTCGATCGGAAGATAGTGCTCAGGATCTGCACCGACATGCAGATGCGACAGGAAGGTCTCTCGCTCCGACATGTGCATTGATACGCGCTCCCACAACGCATCGAACACATCAGCGCCAATGGGCTGGTTGACGTCGCCCCAATCGATGGACTCAGACGTGCTTGGCTCGTCGACGATAAAGCGGTCTTTCGGCGAGCGGCCGGTGCGGTGGCCAGTTTCAACGACGATTGCGCCTGATGCACTGAATTGGCCTTCGCCGCGTACGACGGACAGCTCAGCGAGAGCGGCTGGTGACAAGTCCTCGAAGACTGCGGCTTTGCGGGTGTTATCGATATCGACGGCCATGGTGTTATCTGCGTGGTCTGGGAGCGCGGCATTATGCCAGAGCGTTAGAGCCGGCTATAGCGACGAACGTCGTAAAATGTAAGCGTCGTGTGGCTCGGTTTTAGGTGATCACGACGGCCTTCCGCCTCCTGCGCTAGCCTTCGTCGGCGTCTGCGTTGCGGTTTTTCAGGCTGGTTAGCGCGCGTCGGTCGCGTTTGTTGGGGCGACCGCCCGGCACGGTCAGACCCAGGCGCAACAGGCGTGCCTCGCTGCGCGCGGCCTGCCTGGACTCAATGCTCCGCGCGCTTTCCTCGAACAGCGTTGCGGCCACGCTGGCGGGCCCCCGGCGTTTCGCCAGGCCTGTGACTGCGACAGTAAATTGCTCATCCCCGCGCCGGATCTCGAGAGTCATTCCGATACATACCAGCTTCGACGGTTTGCTCTTGGCCCCGTCGACCGTGACCTTACCGCCTTCCACGGCATCGCGCGCCAGCGATCGGGTTTTGAAAAAACGCGCTGCCCACAGCCATGAATCGAGCCGGACGCTCGTCTCCTCATTGTTAGCCGCCGCCATTTGGCCTCACCTGCAGAAGCGGCGTACTCAGCTCATCGAAGTGGTCGATCGCGCTGTAGCGGAGTGACTCGCGTCGAGGTTTTTGCGAGTCCGGCTGGCTAACCGCCAACAGGTGACGAACACCAAATTCCCGTGCTGCATCCAGTACGGCTTCGTTGTCATCGACGAACACCGTTCTCGTCGGGTCGAACGGTTGTTCTCGCATCAGTGTCTGCCAGAACTGCTGATCCTCCTTCGGGCTTTGGTAGTCGTGGGAGGAAATCACGACATCCAGATGATTGCTCAGCCCGGTAATCGCGTCCTTTACGCCGAACGCACCACGATGTGCGTTGGTGACAAGCGAGCGCTGTATGCCCGCGGCTTTCAGGTTTTGCAGGAACGCCTCGGCGCCGCCGCGATAGGTCACCAGGTGCGTCAGCTCCTCGTGTAGCGCGACGATGTCCATGCCGGTGTGACGAGCCCAGTAGTCTATGCAGTAGAAATCCAGCGTGCCGTAGATCTCGCGCATGTGGCCATACAGAGCCTCGGCGGCCGCATCATGCCCAAGGTCATTATGCGCGGCATAGCGCCGGGGCAACTCCACGTTCCACAGGCGGTTGTCGAAATGCAGATCGAGCAGGGTACCGTCCATGTCGAGCAGTACGGTGTCAATCTCCAGCCAGTCTATGGTCTCGGGCATGCTTGCCGGTTCCTGAGAGTCGAGGATCTGCCAGAGTCTGGCCGGCAAGGAAAAGGCCGGTTTTGCTGGGCAACGTTAGTTGCGATGATAACGGACGCATCGAACAGGTGGTTGGCCGGGTAACACGCGTTGATTGCCTCAGCGATCAGCGCTCATGGCCTGGCCTGCGGCTTCGTGATGCAGCGCAAGTCACAAAGCTGCCATCTGCGCTTTACTGCGGCCTGCCGGCTGTTCACTACGGACAGCGACGCCATACAAGGACATTACGGAGAATTCATGGATATCGCACTTGAGCCTTTGATCGACATCACCCAGCGCGCTGGCGATGCCATCCTCGCTGTCTACAAGACAGACTTTGACGTTGAGACAAAGGGTGATGACTCTCCCGTGACTCAGGCTGATCTGGCCGCGCATGCCGTCATCGAGCGAGGGCTGAACGCTCTCACACCAGACATACCCGTTTTGTCCGAAGAATCTGTTCCGCCAGAGTACTCCGTGCGTAAGAACTGGAACCGCTACTGGCTGGTCGACCCGCTGGATGGCACCAAAGAATTCATCAACAAGAACGATGAGTTCACCGTCAACATTGCACTCATGCAGGATGGCGAACCCGTGCTCGGACTGGTTGGCGTGCCTGCGCAACAGCGCATTTATGTTGGCGACGTGGCGGCTGGCACAGCCTTCTGCGAAGAGGGTGGCGCACGGACCGACATGACCGGTCGCGCGATGACGCATGGCCGGGGAGTAACTGCGGTGGCCAGCCGCAGCCATGGCAGCGATCGACTTGAAGCCTACCTGGCGGCGCTCGGTGAACAGTTTGGCGGCCTCGAGCGTACGCCCGTCGGCAGCTCGCTGAAGCTATGCATTCTGGCCCGGGGTGATGCGGACATTTATCCGCGCCTGGGTCTTACCTCTGAGTGGGACATCGCTGCCGCGCACGCGCTTTTGAAAGCCGCAGGTGGTGATGTCTGGGCAGCGGATGGATCGCCAATTGCCTACAACAAGCCAGACACGTTCCTGAATCCGGAATTTATTGCCGTCTCTGATAGCCAGTTTGACTGGCGCGGTTGCCTGCCGGATGTGAGCGCGCTGTAAGATAAAACTCACCGGCAAACTCGACGTGCCGGTGATCAGGCTCCATGCCATGGCTCACCGTCATGGCTTTTTTGCTCAGCGACACGCTCCGCTCTCCTCATTCCTCTCGTGCTACATCCCGATCTCCGCACCCTCTTGTTGTCGTCATCTTGTTGTCGTCATCCGGTAGCCTCACAGCCAATCCGGCTCGGGCTTTCGTCTGTCTGCGGCTGATGCAGCGGATGCGATTCTTTGCGGAACCCTCGCCGGAACACGTGCGTCCCAATCAAAGAGATGCACCGATCGAGTTCGGATTGGGGCGCGCTCGCTATTCGTAGCTGGGAGCATTGGAAGTATTGGGGTATTGGGGTATTGGGGGTAGCAGGAGAAGACAAGCTTACGCCGGGCGTGTATCAGAGGGGTTCTGGTGCCATGGCTAGCAGGGCGTGCCGACCTGGTTGGCCTCACCAGCCAGGCTGCACGGTCGTGTAGATCGCCCTGCCGAGGAGATTAACACTGTATAACCATACAGCCCGACTAGTGAGACCGCGCATCTTAGCGGCTCCACTTCGCAAACAAAAGCCTGTTTTCTGCTATGAATATCTCGGTTTTTGGGAAACTCGCTAGGGATCAAAGCGTTAGGTGGCTGGCCTTGTTTCGCACATCAAGTGCTTTCCATTATCTCTTCACTTTCCTGTCGCCGTTTGAGGCGACGTAACTGAGCGTCTGTTTAAGGCGCGTTACATCTCAGCCACAACTGACACGTTTCACTGATTGTCCTGAGGCTGGTGCAGGACTACTTTGGGGTGGTCTGGAAGGCGCGAATATGGTGACTTCCAGCTCCGATCAGGTGGGGACCTGGCGGGGCTTTGAAAGACACAGATTGATGAGCGAGGCGAGTGGGGACTTGCCGGAGACACACGCATGAGGGGGACTACATGCAGCAATACGAAGAGCCTGACGCGATGGCAACTTACACCGAGACCTACCACGAAGAAGATGATGGCGCAGCTCGCCTGTTGGCCTACTCAGGGCCTTACGTGTTCTGGGGTGTGCTGTCGGTGCTGACCCTTGGCGTTCTGGCCATAGCCTGAACGCGCTGCTCGGTAACGCGGTGATCGCTGTTCAGTCGGTGACCGGGTTGCCTGGTCTGGAAAATCTCAAACGACAGCGGCGGTCGGCTGGAATTCCCGCCGGTACAGCCACTTGATCGCCATGTCGTAGCTGTCGAACATCTCGGCACGGCTGGCGACGCAGCATAGCCAGTGCACATCTGCACAGAGGCTGGAATCCAGATCTTTGTCGATCACAACTGCCATGCTGCCGCATTGTTCATGCGCATGCCTCGTTCGAGACAGCGATTCGAGCTGCGCGCGCGCGTCGACATCCGATGCGACGCTATCACGATCGATGGTCATACCGCGCAGGTCGATAAGAGTCGGCAGCGCCGGGTCGTAATCGACATCCAGAGTCACGTCTAACGCCAGTTGGCACAGTTCCTGAGCACAGACTTCGCCCGTCGCTTCGACGGTCGTGAGCTCGTCGCTCGTGTTGATGTGATAGGTCACAGACATGCCGCACAGACTAGGCGGCAGGCCAGGTCTAATCCGTGTTCTGGCGCGCATTTCCGCCGGAATGTGAGCGCCGATCACGCCGCTGCTCGTACAGAGCGATTACAAAAACCACATCTTGCTGCGCCTCGCCACAAGTCGCACACAGCTACGCGGCGAGTCCTTCCCTAGAGTCTCTGCACACCAGATTTTTGCAGGTGATGGAGATGACCGTGAATAAGAGAATAGGAATAGTGAAAGCGGCGGGACTGTGCGCTTTCGCCGTGATGTCGATGACGAGCCAGGCGGCGATCATCGACGTGTCAAACAACAACTGGCTCGGCGGCCAGATCATCGACGCGCCAGCGATGGCCGACAACGACAACTTTGGCGACGACAACTACCAGTACGGCTTCAACGAAGCCCAGGGTGTTGTACTCACCGAAGCGCTGACGGCCACCACGGGCACGATCAAGGCAGGCAAGCATGTGAACAGTCACATGATCTTCCTGAATCATGCCTCGAAGGACGATACGAGCAAGCTTTGGGCAGACAACACCTGGACTTTCGACGGCAAGGTGCTCGGGGTCATGTACGACACAATGGGTTTGCATGAAGCTGCTTCGACACCGTTGCTCGGTGCGGCTGGCACCGTCTACCCGACCGGCGGCTATGGTTATCGAGGTATGGAAGGCAACGACAAGATCTGGGTAAACGGCAATACCGTTCGCGTATTCACCAAGATCAAGCAGCCTGGCGACTGGGTTCGGGTTGTCACGTCAGTGCCAGAGCCGGCGACTCTGTCGATGTTCGCGCTCGCATTTGCGCCGCTGCTGATGCGTCGACGACGCAAAGCCTGATATAGCACGAACACAAGCGTTCGCTGCAATAGAAAACGCCGGGCTTGCCCGGCGTTTTCGTGTTTGCTTCACGTGTTTGTTCCCCTGTTTGTTACGACAGAGGCGGTGAGCGCAGCCTTCTCAGTCGCGAACTCCCCGCCGATCCAGCACGTAGCCGTTGCGGAGTAAATCCTTTACGTAGCGGCGCCGTTCGCCTGTCTTGCGACCGCGGAAGCTGGCGTCGTATGGCATCCTCTCGATGCGATAGATCACGCCCATTGCCACGGGGAGCGGCGGGGCTAGATTAACCAGCATCTGTGCCAGCGGCAGCGATGTTTCGTCGTGGATGAGGATGTCAGCCTCGGTGATGCCGTCCTCGCCGATCGTGACGGCCTCGAGTGCCAGGTTTTGGGTGTTCAGCCGCAAGCCCTTGTCCGAATTTTTCCCGAATAGCAGCGGCTTGCCGTGTTCACACAATACCTGGGTATCCGCGGCGGTCTTCTTCGCCGCGACGTCTTCGAACACATCCTTGTTGTAGACGATGCAGTTTTGCAGGATCTCCACCAATGCTGTGCCCTGGTGTTCCTTTGCCTCGATGAGAAGGCCGGGCAGGCGCTTCTGATCGATATCTACGCCCCGAGCGAAGAACGTCGCGCCGGCGCCCAGAGCAAACTGGCCAGGGCCGATGGGTGCATCCAGCGAGCCACCGGGGCTCGATGGCGATGTCGTGCCCTTGCGCGATGTGGGTGAGTACTGGCCTTTGGTCAGGCCATAGATCTCGTTGTTGAACAGCAGGATGTTCAGGTTGACGTTACGACGCAGCGCATGCAGCAGGTGATTGCCGCCAATCGACAGGCCGTCGCCGTCGCCGGTGACAACCCAAACGTCGAGGTCCGGGTTAGCCAGTTTCACACCGGTTGCGACGGCGGGTGCTCGGCCGTGGATTGTGTGGAAGCCGAACGTTTCTATGTAATAGGGCATCCGCGACGAGCAGCCGATGCCCGAGACGAACACCGTCCTGGCCGGGTCCGAGCCGCCCTCGGCCAGAGCCTTCAGCGTGCTTTTAAGGATCGAGTAGTCACCGCAGCCGGGGCACCAGCGCACTTCCTGATCGGTCGCGAAATCTTTGAAGCTCAGATCAGCCATGACTACTTGGCTCCCCGTTGCGAAGCAACGTCTGGTGAGAGTTGCGAAGCAACGTCTGGTGAGAGTTGCGAAGCAACGTCTGGTGAGAGTTGCGAAGCAACAGTTGTTAGGTTGTTGCCGGGCAGCAGTTGATAGATCGCATCGGTCAGCTCAGAAATGTGCAGAGGCTGTCCGGTAATCTTGTTGAGCTGAACGACATCGAGCAGCAGTTTGTCTCGGAGCAGCGTTGCTAACTGGCCGCTGTTCAGCTCTGGCACCAGCACGTGGTCGAAACCAGCGAGCAGGTCGCCGAGGTTGCTCGGCAGCGGCACGATGTGCCGTATGTGGATCTGACTGACGCTCATGCCGTCCGCGATTGCGCGTTTAACCGCCTGAAAGACGGTTCCGTAGGTTGAGCCCCATGCGACGACGGCTACGTGGCCACTGAGCTCACCCTGTTCGACGCCCTGGGCTGGCAGGTAGTCTGCCACCGAGGCAACCTTGTGGTGACGCAGGTTGGTCATCGCCTGGTGATTGTTCGCATCGTAGGAGATGTTGCCGCTCGCGATATCCTTTTCGATGCCGCCAACACGGTAGATCTGGTTGGCGTTGCCCGGTTCAGCCCAGACTCGCGCACCGGTCGCCGCGTCGCGCTCAAAGGCGTTGGTTGCGTGCGGTAACTTGCGGGTCTCGATGCTCGGGATTGCGTCGAAATCTGGTATCGGCCAAAGCTCAGAGGCGTTGGCGATATAGCCGTCGGTCAGCAGAATGACCGGCGTCATATGGCGCATGGCGATACGGGCGGCCTCGAGGGCTATCGGGAAACAGTCGCCGGGGGTGGCCGCGGCCAGCACCGGTAGCGGCGTGTCGCCGTTACGGCCGTAGACGGCCTGGTACAGATCCGATTGCTCGGTCTTAGTGGGCATGCCGGTGGATGGGCCGGCTCGCTGACTGTTGATAATGACTAGCGGTAGTTCGGCGGATACCGCCAGGCCCATAGCCTCGGTTTTAAGAGCGATGCCTGGGCCGGAGCTGGAGGTGACTCCCAGCTTGCCCGCGTAGGAAGCGCCGATGGCTGCGCAGATTGCAGCGATCTCATCCTCCGCCTGAAACGTACTGACGCCGCAGTCTTCGAGAGCGGTGAGGTGATGCAGCACCGATGACGCTGGCGTGATGGGGTACGAGCAAAACATGATTTCCGTATCGGATAGCTCCGACGCAGCGACCAGACCCAGCGCCATCGCCTCGGCGCCCGTTATGGTTCGGTACTCGCTGGCCTCTAAAGGCGCCACGGGCAACTTCTCATGCTTCAGCTCATGGCCGTACTCGGCCGTCTCACCGAAGGCGTGACCCGCATTCAGTGCTGCGAGGTTCGCATCCCTTACCGTCTCATTGTTTCTGAATTTAGCGTTGATCCAGTCGGCAACGGCCTCCCTGGGTTGCTCGAACATCCAAAGGACGAGGCCCAGCACGAAGAAGTTTTTGCAGCGCAGGCTGTCCTTGTTGCCGAGACCGGACTCTGCCACCGCCTGCAGCGTCAGGCTTGAGATGTCGATAGCGATAACGCGATAGTCGGACAGACTGCCGTCGTCGAGCGGATTGCTGGCGAGATCAGCCCGCTTCAAGCGCTGCTCGGTGAAAGCACTCTCATCCACGATGATCTGCGCGCCGGCAGGAAGGGTCGGCAGGTTGACGACCAGAGCTGCCGGGTTAAAGGCGATCAGCACATCGGCAGCGTCACCCGGGGTAGTTACCCGGTTGCCACCGAATTGAATTTGAAATGCGGACACGCCATAGCGGGTACCGACAGGAGCCCGGATCTCAGCCGGAAAGTCGGGCAGGGTGGCCAGGTCATGGCCTGACAGTGCTGACGCGATGGTGAACTGCTGGCCTTGCAACTGAATGCCATCGCCGGAGTCGCCTGCAAAGCGCACGACATATCGATCGGTAGGGCTTGTCACATCATCTCTCCCGAGTGCCGCTGAATCCGATCACGCTATCGGTATCGCGGACAGTTGGCTGAATCGTTCGCAGCGGACAGTCTCTATGGCGACTGGCGCGGCGCATATTGCGCTGCAGCATTGACCAGCCGGGCATTAGAGATAAGCGGCGGCCGCATTTCAACCATTGTATTAGAACCTTCCCGCATAGCCTCAGTAGGGCTTTCCGAAGCAGGTGCCGCTGCGGCTACAGCGCGCTTGCACATATCTGCGCAGACGCTGGTAGCGGGCATCGCTATCATGGGGCCATGGAGCGCCGAAGCAACACCCTCGCCAGTTTTCTGGTTTGGCTCAGCATTGTCTTTGGCGGCTTTCTGTTGGGGATCGGCAACGCTGTCACTGGGTTTCTCGGGACCACGGACCACAGTCAGCATTCAACCGCATCGGTGCTGAACGCAGAGCGGGCGGAAGCTCCCGACGGGCACCAACATCACCAGCAGCACCAGCAGCACCAGCAGCATGACGAGCATCACGGTGTTGGCAGCTCGGTCGCGGCGCCGGCAAAGCCTGCGGTTTCCGCTGGGTTTATGGAGGCATTGCCTGCCCATTGCCTGTTCTGCCTCGATGGCATAGCTCCGCCGCCGATCAGCGTACTGGCAGCCGAGCTTCTGAGCGTCACCACGGTTGCAAACCGATGGTTAGGTTTAGCATTCCATTCGGCGCCGCTGAGCTTGCGGATCAACCTCTTTGATGCTCGCGCACCCCCGCTCTCTCCTGAGCCTTAACCAACGCCAGTAAGTGCTGGCGAATCCAATTGATCAGGAGAGAAAAATGTCTTTTTCGAAAGGCGCTAGACGCTGTGCGTCTGCGTCCAGTTTGCTCATTGCTGCTCTAGCGGCTCCCATCGCAGTTAGTGCGGAGGAAGCACATGATCACTCGGCTAGTCGGCCGGATGATCACGCGCCGATTGGAGTAATGGCAGATCACGTCCACAAAAAAGGTGAGTGGATGCTGTCCTACCGCTACATGGACATGCAGATGGAGGACAACTACGACGGTAGCGCGGAGTTGGCGGAGTCAGAGGTTCTGCGATCGGGTAGTGGCCGCTACATGATTGCTCCCACCGAGATGACGATGCGAATGCATATGTTTGGTGCGATGTATGCGCCCAGTGATCGGCTGACACTCATGCTAATGGCGCCGTTTGTGAAGTACGACATGGATCATGTCACTGCTATGGGCGGCGCCTTCAGCACCGCCTCCAGCGGCCTGGGTGATATCAAATTGTCGGGTCTTACGCAGTTCGGTCCCGGGGTTTTGCGCGTTGGCCTGAGTCTCCCGACGGGTGAGCTGGATGCGCGCGACGAGACGCCGATGGGGCGGTCTGTACTGCCCTATCCCATGCAACCCTCGTCGGGAACCGTCGACCTTTTACTCGGCTACACCGTCGTGTCCGAGCGCCCCGGGGGCAGCTTCGGCGGCCAGGTCAGCGCCGTTCTGCGTACGGGTGACAACGATGAGGACTATCGTCTTGGCAATAGCGTGGAAGGCTCCTTGTGGAGTAGCTGGCGAGTCTCCGAGCCGGTATCGCTTTCTGTGCGGGGCAGGTATCTGCTCTGGGGCGATATTGAAGGCGCGGATCCGCGTTATGCCATGGGCCTGGCGAGCGATCTTGTCCCGACCGTTGACACGGAACTGCGCGGCGGGGAGCGAGTCGAGGTGTTGTTTGGCATCAATGGGCTTGTGGCTGAGCACAGGCTCTCTGTCGAGTTGGGCGTGCCGGTCTGGCAGGATCTTGACGGCCCCCAGCTTGGCACTGCCTGGACGGTTAGCCTCGGCTGGCAGCTAGCGTTCTAGCTGCGTTGAACCGACAGTGCTTCGGACTAGTTGGTCGTCACCGCGCGTCGGGGTCACGCGGCTTACTCTGCCGCGCCGGTGGCGATCCAACTGGCCGCGAGCGCCAGTAACACAAGGCTCGCGATGCCTTCTACGGACCCGGGCTTCGGAACAGCGAGCTGGGGCAGGTCGGCGCGATTGGGTGCGAGCTCTGTCAGTGTTCCCCAGCTTTGTGTTGTGTCGAGGACAGCTTGACCGAGGCTCTGCAGCGGCTCGAACGTGGCCGCGATAGTACCGGTGATATCGCCGCCCAGAATCAGGCTGAGTGCGGCGGCCACCGCTACAGCGCCGGCGAGCACGAAGCGGCGACGGACCTGACGTTCTCGCCTCGCTATCGCGAGACCAACGCGATTGCTGAAGCCTTCATCTGGCAATGACGTGTCTGCCTGGGCGAATGCTTCGCGCAGCCACATGTCCACGGCGTCAGGTGCCAGCGTGGGTGTGCTTGCGGCGGCACTGGTCTCGTGCGGGTCAGTTTGTTTGCTCATCCTTCACTGCTCACTGGCGTCGTCTCTTGTTCGGGGGCTGCCGCAGCGGCGATCCTGAACCGGTGTCGAATTCGCTCCTTGGAGCGATGTATCAGCGATTTGATCGAGCCGACCGGCTGCTCAAGAGCCTCGGCGATCTCTCGATGAGAATAGCCGTGTCCGTAGCTGAGAACCATGACGGCACGTTCGGTGTCGTTCAGCTCCTGGAGCAGTCGATCAAGGTCTTCGGTGCGAGGATCTTCCTGACTCAAGGCTATCTCGATTTCCTCCGGCGTTGTGCTGTCTGGCTTTGCCTCGTCGGGCCGACGCCGGCGCAGATTCTGGCGAAACTCGTTGAACGCGATTTGCATCAGCCAGCTACGAAGCTCGCCGTCACCTCGGAAGCTCGACCGCTTGCGCCACGCCTTTTCAAACGTGTTTTGCGCGAGGTCGTCAGCCGTCGATGCATCACCTCGGCACAGCCGACGCAGAAACATCCGAACCGCGCTTTGGTGCTCGAGTACCAGTTGTCCGAAAGCACCCCGGTCGCCGGACATTGCCAGCACGACCCGTGCCCGGGTGGCTGCGCTGGAGTCTGGATCGCGCATCGAGCGGCCGTTCTCGTCTGATCAGCGCGTCGGTGCTTCACTGGCCGGTGTGCGGTTCGCCAACCAAAGGCCAAGGTAGGCGAGACCGATGATAAAGGGGAAGGCGGAGATTCCGATCAGGGGACGCACAGCGTCCGGCTCACCAACCATCTGGGCGAATACAAAAACCGCGCAGCCAATAGCGATCGAGATAACGCCCCGTCGAAGGTCCGAGCCTTTGTTCTCGAGCTGCTCGGCGAGCCGGTCCATCGTATCCGTAGACATGGAATCACCATGCTGCATCGCAGTACGCAGAGTGAGCTGGGCTTCCTGGCGAGTGCGGAAGCGGAAAAACATTGAAAGGCCGGCGATCACGCCGATCATGGTGAACAGTCCGAGTGGTACAAAAATTTCTTCCACGTGAAGTCTCCGTCGGTGGTGGTGAGAATTGGGTTCTTGCCCAGGCAAACATTGCGTGGCTTGTATGGTGTGATGCGACGCAATGGAAATCGGATGCAGGACGTCTCCACTTTTCTTCGGGAAACCGCGAGTTTGTTTGGCGAGTGGCCGTGATATTGTCAGACACAAGCTGTATCGCATAGATATTCGATCGCCTGGGAGGGCCGGAGTGCTCGCTGAACTTACCGATTCCCTGATACCCGAAAGCCTGTTGTCCCGGGGGATTGAGGCGGCCCGGCGTGCGCGGCTCGTGCTCTACGGGATTACGCTCGCCAATTTTGCGTCCCTCTGCGCAATCGGTTTGATGACCTACCTGGGCCATCCCGAAACAGCGATCTCTCTGTTACTCACCATCCTTCTGCATTCCTCGGCTTTCCTCGTCATGGTGGTGAGCCGGTCACCGGAACTCGCGGGTCACGTCCTGGCTGCGGTAGTCCTGCTTGAGATCGCCTGGGATCACGGCCCGGATCGAGGCCATGCCGTCGTCGCCGCTATCTCTGTGCCTGTCCTGGCGGCGGCCCTGACCGGTGTGCGCGGAGGCCTCTTCTGGACGGGGGCTGCGGTTGTCTGGACCGTGCTTTTGGGCCCATTCGTGGTTCGAGCAGGCAATATGGATATGGCGCTTTGGCTGACCTCAGGCTTATTGGCGCTCGTGATCGGGCTCGCGGCGGTCGTGGTTGAATCTACGCGGGCTCGCGCCGTTGAAGAAACCAAGGTCGCTGAAGATCGGCTGCGCGTTCAGCAGAACCGGATTCGTAAGTTCGCGGAGGACCTGTTCCCCGGACTGGCCGTGACCGACGGGCGGCTTGTGCAGTACGTGAGTCCCGGTGTGCGCTCTCTCATCGGCTTTGGACCGGAGCAGATGCTCGGTCGTGATCTGGTCGATTTTGTGCACCCGGATGATCGCAGTGAGGTTCTGGCCCCGGCGATCAATAGCGGCCAGCGGCGTTTTCACATTGAGTTGCGCTTGTTGTCGGAGCATGGAGGCTGGCTGTGGTGCGAGGTCTTCGGTCTTGCCAATGGCGATGACGACGAGCCGCATCGGTGGATATTCGGCGCTCGCGACGTGGCGGAAGAGAAGGACGCGCGCGAGCGTCTGCATCAGACGCAGCGGCTTGAGAGCGTCGGTACGCTTGCTGCTGGCGTTGCCCACGATTTCAACAATCTGCTGACGGTGATCAACGGCTTTGCAGACTTGCTACCGGAAGGTCGGGAGCAGGAAGGTATCCTCAGCGCGGTATCACAGGCATCGGATTTGACCGGACAGTTGCTGAGCTTCGGTCGCCCTGGCACTGCCCAAACGCAGACTGCCGATATCGTAAGCGTGTTACGACATATGCAACCGATGGTGCGCAGCCTGCTGGGTGAGCGTATCGAGCTCCAGCTTTCCTATCCGAAGGAGCCAATGCCGGTTGTGCTCGATCAGGCGAGGATCGGGCAGATTCTGCTCAATCTGGTATCCAATGCTCGAGACGCGATTGACGATGCCGGGCAACTGACCATCGACATAGAGCCCGTTCACCTGGATGAGTCTAATGCCTCGCGGTTTGGCATCTCGCCCGGCAGTTACGCGCTGCTCGCGGTGCGCGACAACGGTGTCGGCATGACGGAGGAGCAGCGACGGCGAGCGCTAGATCCGTTCTACTCGACCAAATCGTCGGGCACTGGCCTGGGCCTCGCCAGTACGTACGGCATCGTCACGGCCTGTGGTGGCGCCTTCGAACTGCGCAGCGCGGCTGGTGTGGGTACTGATGTTGCCATCTACCTGCCGGTCGACACTCAGCCTGGTACTGCCTCGGAACCATCGCCCGGTCGCTCCACCATTGCGCAGGTAGCCGCGCGAAGCATCCTGCTCGTCGAAGATGAGCCAATGATTCGCCAGCTTTGCTGCCAGATTCTCGAGCAGGCCG
>CAYGQC010000003.1:0-11813 GCA_964351875.1 uncultured Pseudomonadales bacterium | reverse complement strand
GCTATACGGTAACAGCGGTTGAGTCTGGCCGGGATGCCATTGAGGCGTCGTCGGCTCGGCAACCCGATCTACTCATTACTGACATTGTCATGCCCGGGCTCAGGGGAACGGAGCTCGCGGAGCGGCTGCGACATCGGTGGCCGGAATTGCCTGTGCTGTTTATCTCTGGCTATCCGGATGACGAGCTTCGCGATTGGCGTACGGATCGTGATGCTCATGCGCGCTTACTGGCAAAGCCTTTTCGTTCGTCCGCGTTACTCGCCGCTGTGTCGAGTCTGATGCCTGATGCGCAAGTGCCAGTCGATCACGGCTGACGACGCTCGCCGGGTCAGTTGGCGAACTCGATGCCGATCAACGCAATGACCACGCTGATGACCAGGCCGATGAACGCCTTGCCGGCGTCCATGAATACCAGGTTCCAGGTTTCTTTCATCGGCCGCTGGCTGAAGATCAGCGTCATGGCAACTTCTCTACCCGCGAGTAGGCCCAGGAATACCCAGGTGGTGCTCATGGGCATGTTGCTCCACTCCTTGAACACCAGAAGGATAACGCCGTAGACGAAGTCGACGATCGTGGCGGCTCTTATGTCCGAGGTCATGGTCTTCGACGTAACGATCTTCTGGATGCGTCCGCCGTACTGGTAGAACGTCACACCCTGCATCACGAACAGGACCACGATGGCAAACAACAGCCAGGTCAGTTCGAGTTGGCGCGGCAGGAAGACGAAGATGTTCGCCAGGTCCTGTACGAGCCACTGGGACCATAGAAAGCCAGTCGAAGCCCATTGCAGTAGAACCCAGTAGATGGGGACCTGCTCGTGCTGGGTAGCGCGAAAACGCACCATGATTTTCGCGACGACAAACTTGAAAACGATGATGGCGACGACGAAGGCGACGAAGTAGCCGATCAGCGATTTGTTGAGCATTGGCGCGATATTTTGCGGAGCAAACACCGCGAGAACGAGAAATGTCGTGCTGACTGGGATTCCGAACCGTGTGAGCAGCAACAGGGTGAACGGTGCCAGCACGTGAATGATGTTGACGCCGCCGTCCGGGACCGGGAACTTCTCCAGCCGTCCATAGGAAGGGTCGCCACCGTTGCTGTACCAGCCCCACAACAGGACGACCATGAGGATCGACACGGAGAACAGCCAGAGCTGCCACCAGGGGCGCTGGGCATTTGAGGCGAGGAACGTTCCAAGCGTCTGAATGGAATCGTTTGCTATGACGGCGTAGGCGGCAAAGAGAAAGCCCGCCACCATGAGAAGTTCAGGTAGTCCCATAACAAATAGTGTGCGTTCTAACAGGCATGTCGTTGGCCCTTGTTATCTGGCCAAATCGCGCAAGCCCTGCCGCAGCACTGTTGCCTCTTGTGTGCCCCAGGTCAGGCGCGAGTGTACCGGTCTCGCGGACGCTCGCCATAGGCAAATTGGGTCGGGTTACCGCGTCTTTGAGGAACAATGTTCCGAGCGGTGATGCCGTCTTAGCTATTGATTTTTCTAGCCTCGATGATGCTGGGCCAAGGCTCGCTCCCCCCGGTCTGGGGCTTCGAAAAATCTGTCTGTTGACTTAAGAAACGACGCGCGAGCCACCCCTTTTGCATGCCATCGCGGGCGGTGTTGCATACGCCTTATTCGAGTACTGCGACCCGGCTGCCTAACCCGTTGTCGCTCGAACCGTAGGTGCCATGCAGACGTCACGCTGTTGTCGACGCAGCGCTGCCTCGCGAGCATCGAGGCGCGCCTCTGTGTCGCTGCTGTAACCGCGGCGTCTACGGGTTTTCAGTTGCGCCAAAGCTGTGCGAATGCTGGCACAGGGGTCCGTTTGGGCTTTGCGGCGATTGCTCGATCTGGGCTTTGCGGCCGGCTGCACATTGTTGCCGTGGTCAGGCTTTGGCGCGGTGTAAAGGCTAAGCGGCGCACCCGAGTCTACGGGTTGTCCAGCGCGGTTGGCGTCGCAGCCTCCGTCGGTGAACGCTCGCTCGTTGCACTGGTAGATCGGTTTCTCTGCGGCGACAACCGTAGCAAGCCACAGCCCGGCGGTAGTCAGAGCGAGCCGCGTGTGCAGCGCGCACTGGTTCATTGTTCGCTCGCGGAGAGCGCGTGGCCGACCAGCATGATTTGGGGTGTTTGGACGCATGAACCGAGTCTCCTCCCGGATGGCTCTGCCAGCATCCGAGAATGTCGCTGTCACGTGTCAGCAACCGCTGAGATCGGTGTGCGCTCGGGCGTCAGTGGTGGCAATCATTGACCAGACGCGGGGGCTGGGTTATCACCTGCGCTCAACCAGATGGAGATCGACATGTCAGCGGCAAATAATGCTGAGAGGGTTCGCTGCGCCAGCGATCGGGAACTGTCCGAACGCCTGCTGAAGGACCGGACTGTCATTCGAGTGAAGGAGCAAATCGCTCGGGCGGAGGGTGATGGCCCGCTGGGCATTCGCCGACGGCTGTTGGCCACTTCGGTTCGGCTTAGCGAGCGCATGGCACCCTCTGTTCACAAGCATGCAACCGAGTGCGGCGAGATGCTGGGTCTTGGGATACCGCTCGAGGTCTACGTCTACAGCAGCCCGCAGTACAACGCGGCCTGTTTCAAACCGGAAGACGGACGCTTGTTCATCATGTTCTCGTCCAGCCTGCTGGAAGCCTTCGACGACAGCGAGCTTCGCTTTGTCATGGGCCATGAACTCGGCCACCACGTCTACAGGCACCACGATGTTCCGATTGGCTACATCCTCAAGGGCGGACGCCCGGATCCGCGGCTCGCGCTCGAGCTGTTTACTTGGTCCCGGTACGCAGAGATCTCCGCAGATCGTGCCGGCGCTTACTGCGCGCAAGACATCGTTGGCGTGTCTCGAGCGCTTTTCAAACTCGCGTCGGGCCTATCAGGTTCCAGCATTACCTTCTCCATGGAGGACTTTCTGGACCAGGTTGATCAGATGCAGATTGAAGATGCCGAGCCGGGCCAGGGCGCGCCCAAGGAAGATTGGTTCTCCACGCACCCCTTTAGCCCGCTGCGCGTGAAAGCGCTCAAACTTTTTGATGAGTCAGAGCTGATGTCGGGCGATGTATCTGCTGCTGATCTCGAGGTCGGTGTTCAGGGCGTTCTGAGTTTGATGGAGCCCAGCTACCTGCAGGGACGAACGGATGTCGCGGAAGCCATGCGCCGCCTTCTGTTTGCCGGATCGTTACTGGTAGCCAATGCAGACGAGCACATCAGCGATGCGGAAATTGCGCTGTTTGAGCAGTTCTTCGGCAAGGATACGTTTGACGCGGACAAGCTAAATCTTGACGCGCTCAACGCGGAGCTGCAGCCTCGAATAGAGTCGGTGCGAGAGAACGCCAGTACGCCCCAGGCGATGCAGGTTTTGCGCGATCTCTGCGTCATCGCGCGGGCGGAAGGGCACACTACCGAGGCGGAACGCGAGGTGCTCGACAGGATCGCAGATGGCCTCGGCGTTCCGCTTACGTTTATCTGCCAGACCATCGACGCTGATGTCGAGCTGGATTAATCAGAGGCTCCCTAGTTCGGCCCGATCGCGAACACGGCAGTCACGTGTGAGGTGACGGACAGTTCACCACCAGCGAAAGGCACGCCGCCGGAAGCGTCCATCGCCATCATGCGTGACTCGGCTCGCATAGGTGACGGCGTGTGCGAACCCACTCTGACATCCAAAAGCGTGCCCGCGCTGACTCCGAACTGGCCGGCGACGTGTTGCGCCTGCTCCATTGCATCCGCGATCGCTCGATCGAGGGCCTGACGCTCGAGCTCAACGCGCTTGGATGTGTCGAGATTTATGTTACCGATGCCGTTAACACCGGCCTCCACTGCGCCTTTTAGCAGCGCATCTAACTGATCCATGTCACGCAAGGTCACATTGATGCTGCGGTTGGCTTGAAAGCCTTCGATGCTTGGTGGGCCAGATGAGTTGCTACTGTTTCGGCGGTACATGGGATTTACCCGAATGCTCGCCGCGACGATGTCGCGATCCTCGACCCCCAGCTTTCGGACGAGTTTCAACACCGAGTCGGTGACAGCGTCCGTTGCCTTACGCGCAGAGCTTACGGTACTGGACTGTTTCGTGACGTCGAAATCCACCCGCAACAGGTCTGGTTCGATCCGAACTTCACCGACCCCTGTCACGTTGATTCCGCGCAGGTTGTCATCGGCCATAGCGGTTCCTTCGGTTGGTAGGCAGGCAGCGAGCAAGAGCGTCGCGAGTGCGGCGGCCGACAGCCGATTGCGTCTGAGTGAGAAAGACATATTTGAACCCTGCGCCTTGACTGAGTGGTCAGTCTACCGCGAATGCTCAGGCTGCAGCTTGTCTCAGCACTCGCCGATGCGCTGAGCGCTCAAGCGCGTGGTCACGCGCAGCGATGTGTCGTCGAGCTTGATGGCGACATCGCTGGTGAGCACGTAGCTGTCGTCGGAGTAAGTACCGTTGCCAGTAAGTGTCAGGCGATTGTTGCCGCCGCTGCATTGAATCTGCAGGGAAATCCGGCCGCTGGTGAGTGATTGGCTGGTCGTACGGCAGCTTGGAATCCCGAACTGCTCCGTCAGGTGTTCAGTCTCTATGACATCGGGATTCTGAACGCAGTGCTTCACCGATTTGCGTTTGGCGGATTGACCCGCGCTGCCAGCAAGTTCGCTGGTGACCTCGTACAGGCCGGGCGTGATCGCGCTCGCGCTGCTTGCCGCGACAACGCTGGCGGCCGATAGCAGAAACGCTATACCTGTCAGCCGCCCCCGACTGCGGAGGCTGGAGCGAACGCGTCGCGATGTAGGCGCTGGTCGAGTAGTCATCATCCTTCCCTGGTACTGCGTATTCGGGCGCACTCTTTTTGAGCAGAGTGTTTCGACCGATTGCAAAGACTACGATTTCGATCAGGGTAGGAACAAATGCGTTTTGTAAAAAAGCTCGAAAATCGATGGTTCCTTTGTTCGTAGGACTACCAGATGGGCACCGAGCAGGCCTCGCCGCGCAGGAAGGCGGTGATGGCCTCGCTGTTTTTCGCAGCGTCCTCCTCGCCCAACTCGATAAGTAGCTTCAGGTATTCGGGTTCGAAGTTGACCATCGACAGCGCGTCCGCACTTTGATCTTCCTTCGACGAGAGACCGCGCTCAAAGAATCGAAACGCCTTTGGTAGGCGGTACTCGTTTTGCGCCGCAATCACTCCAACGTCCCTGGAAGGCCTGAGCACCATCACCTCGACTTTGCGCATGCCCTCAGATTCCTCGTGGCCAGTGGCCTCGATCAGCTTGTTGATCCTGCTCATCTGCAGCGCGTCGTAGTCGAGCAGATCTAGGAACACGGCGTTCAGCATGACACCGGCAATCTGTGCTGGTGCCGGATACCCCGGCAGGTGATCAGGAATTTTAGTGACCGGCCGCATCCTAGGTGATACCGCCAGAATGCGGTTCGCGCCAAGGTGCAGAGCGGGAGAGAGTGGCGCTGACAGGCGAACGCCGCCGTCGCCATGCCAGGCGTTGCCCAGAGCAACCGCTGGAAAAAAGATGGGCAGTGCCGCGGATGCCAGCACGTGCTGCACAGTCATGCGTGTGGCGACGCCGCGTAGCTGGGCCTTCTGCCATAGCTCTTCGTTCTGAGTTTCCACCCAGGCGGTGGAGCGGCCAGTAGTGTAGTTGGTGGTGATGATAGCCAGCGCGTCGAGCCAGCCATCGCGCAGATTCTCCGCCACACCGCTCAGCTGTCCACGCTGATGCGGCAGATTGCGATCCAAAAAGTGCCGCAACGGCGTTGTGTCGACCATGCCGCGTAGGTCTTTGCTGCTGAGCGTGCCGCCGCTGGCGAAGCGAGTGCCCCACTTGATCATGCGCCAAAGCAGATTGCCGAAGTCCGTACAAAAGACCTGTTCGGTATCCAGGTTGCTCCACAGCTTGGTCAGATCGTCTACAGAGTGCTGCCAGTCGCGTGTGTTAGCCGCCAGGTGCGCCGCGTTGATCGCGCCGGCGGAGATGCCAGTGAGAATTTGGGGGCGAAACTCCGGCATGACGCTGGCGATGTGGCGAAGGCAGCCCACCTGATATGCGGCCCGGGCGCCGCCACCGGTGAGCAGCAGTGCCGTGCGATCTTTCGCAGGCAACGAAGCGTCAGTTGCCAAAGTGTTAGCAGTTTCTGTCAAGCCCGGCATCTCTTTCGCATCGTTGTTGGTCATTCTGAGTCTTAGGCTAGTTTAGCGGCCCGGTTTCGTAAGCGCCTTGTGAGCCGATTCCACTCCCGGGAGTTTGTTGACACGTAAAACCATGCGGACGATGAAGGCTGCTCTCTACGTCCGCTGCAGCTCGAATGAGCAATTCGTTTGTCGAATATCGGTGACCCAGAGTCTGAGCCATATCCGTCTGCCGATTTTTTGGCGCGCAATCTGTAAAACAGCGGTAAAACTGAGCAGTCACCCCTTGGGCTGTGAGAAATGCCCACCGCAGCCTTACCTCAACCATACATAATGATCGGCCGTCGGTTGCTAGCCTAGCGATGTTCGCGAGGTTGTGCGCGACGGTCCACGTAGCTGATGAATAGCTCCATCCGCCCTCGGATACCGATGGCGAGGTTGATGGATAGCGATAACAAGAAGCAGGCAAGCACTATGCTAATCAACATTGGTAAGAGCCGCGTCGGAGAGCCGAACCGTTACCTTGTCTGGGTGCTCGCCGTTTTTCTGTCGTTGGCCACCGGTGTAAGCGCTTTTGCCGACACGCCTAACCTTGTTTCAACACCGCCGGCTGAAGCGTTTGTCGGCGAAGAGTTTTGTTTCGACGCGGGCCTGACCAATACTGGCTCCGCTGGATACGGGCCTTACTACCAGGTCATCACCAAACCAGATTACACGCTTGCCTCCGCCGATTTCATTGGCCTCGCTCTGACGCCTGCCACCGTGGGCACTTTCCCTGCAGCGCCAGGCAACCAGCTGACAGATCCGGTATCTGGTCTTGATGTAACTGGCCCCGAAGGAGGCACTCTATACACCGTTAGCTACCCCGTTGGATCGGTGGTAGCGGGCCAGCCAAGTCTGGAAATGGAGCTGTGTATCGACGTGGATACCGCGGCGGTGATCGATGTACTCGAAACCGATGCGTTTGAGCTGATTCCAGGCTACGAATTTGGCGACACTCCCACTGGTGACAACGGTACGACCGTTGGAACCCGCACCGACTTCGACTTCACGCCGCGAGTCATTACCTACCAGGTTTCGGACATCCTCGCGGAAATGGAAAACCCGCCGGGTCCGGCATGGACCTGGGACATTGAGATTGTTGCCGACATCGCAGCGGATCGCACCGTCACACCGATCGACTTCAGTACGGTGTCACCGATTGTTCTGCCGGCAAATGTTCAGTTCGTCGGTCCGGTGACCTTTACCGGTTCGGGTGTTACCTGTACGGCAACAACGCCGGCAGCTCCGCCGCCCGTAAGCCCGGGTGGCAGCGTCGATCTGGACTGTGTCAGTGGCACCGGCACGCCGGGAGATGACACGGACATCGTCGTGACCTTCCCCGTCTACATTGTGGACACCCTCGACGAAGGCACGTGTGGCACTGCGGGTGCGATCAACACGGCCAAGCACCTCACTCTCCGCAAGACGAGCACCGGTGGCGCCTTCCCCGGCGGCGGCGTTACTTACACGCTGGCGTTTCAAGTGTCCGAATTTGTCGATGGCATCGATTCGTTGAGCATCGTCGATGTCATGCCTGATGGCCTGACGTTCGTGAACTCGCCGACTGTTACCTACAACGGTGGTGGCGCTACCGCCATCACGCCGACAGTTGCCAACGACACCCCGGGCACTGGCGAAACGACGGTTACCTACAACGTGACCGGTGTGACAGGCGCGCTGCTACCTGCGACAAGCGGCTTCATCACGTACACCACAACCATCGATCAAACATACGCCGGTGGGGCACTCGCTGGTCAGCCGGTTCGCGCCCGTGACGACCTCGCCAATAGCGTGATCGGAACCTACGACATCACCAACGGCGCGAACGCTTGTACGGACGACTCTGCAGAGACGATCACCATTCCGGATGTCAACTCGAGCAAGTCGCTGATTGGCTCCGCCACGGTTCAGCCGGGTGATGCCGTGACCTGGCGCCTGCAGCTGGGTGTTCCGTCCGGCGATGTTCAGGGAATCGAGTTTAATGACTATTTCCCGCTGCCCGTGTTCGATGTCAGCACGATCGACACGAATACCAATATTGCAGCCAACACTGATCTGAGCTTCGGCCCCAACGACACGCTTGGCGTAAACCCGACGTCGATTACGGCGGTTCCAGCAGAAAACCGGCTTGCGATTGTTTGGCCGGACGTCGTCAGTGCCATGGGCGAAATCATTGAAGTCGATGTGGCGGTTACCGTCTCCAACGCGCCGTTCGCCGATGGCCTTGTGCTCTCCAACTTATTCCAGGCGGTTACGGACAATTCTGCTGTTGATAACGGCGATGCGCTGAATATCGAAGACATAACGCTGCAGCAGCCTGAGCTCGCCATTGCCAAGACGGCGACAACGGCTAGCTCGGGTCTGGAAGCCGGCGACTCTGTGTCTTTCGATATCGTCATTAGCAACGATGGCAGCGCTGAAGCTTACGACGTTACTGTCACCGACACCCTTCCGACTTCACTGACCAGTTGTGTAGTCGATTCTGTCACGGGCGGTACCGGCGCTGGTGACATCTTTGGAGCCGGCTTTACGTTCGCAACGTTTACCGGCGTAACCGGCAATGCGCTGGATCCGTCTGACAGCGCGACCATCGCAATCACCTGTGACATCGCAGGCACCGCAGCGAACAACGAATCGATCGACAATACTGTAAGCGTGGTCTGGGCTACCCAGCCGGGCGCGGCGCTGTTCCCCGCTGAGACGGCTGAGGCGACGGTCACGACCAGTCAGGCTCAGGCGTTCAAGGCGATCGTCACTACTTCCGAGGCATCTACCGCCGAAGGCACCGCTGACACGAATGGCGACCCGAGGCCTGTCGCGACCGGCGAAGTTATCCGATATCGCACCTGGTTCTATATTCCCCAAGGCACACTTAGTAGCGTTTCTGTTCGCGATCTGCTGCCTACCGGCCTTGCCCACATTGCCGACAGCGAAACGCTTGTAGGCCTTGTCAGCGACTCCGGCACAGACCTCACAAGCTCAACGCTCGCCTGTTCGACCGGCACTGCGCCACGTGCTGGCAACGATGCAACTGATCTGTCGACCCTGGCTCTCGACTGTACGCTGGCAATCGCCGGCACCGGCGGCAGCGGACAGGACCCAGTACTTTCTCTAGGCACGCTGACCAACAGCGAAGACGACGCGAATGAAGAGCTGGTTGTTCTCGAACTGAACGCGCGCGTCGTTGGTGATGTTGCCACCGGCACCAACATGAACAATCGCGCCCGCCTGCAGACAAGCAATGGCAATGCAACGTCCGGCGGCGTTTTTGTGCAGCAAACCAACCCCGCCATCGACATCACCAAGACGGTGATGCCGTCCACCGCGGACGCAGAAGACACGGTTGAGTACGTCATCACCGTGGAACACAACGCGACAGACTCCATAGCTGATGCGTTCGATATCTCGTTCACGGACATCATTCAGCCAGAGCTCACCTACGACGGCGGCACTGGTGTAACCGGCCCGCAAGCACCCACGGTTGCCGATACGTGTACGGCTGCCGGCGTCGTTGTAGACGATGCCGACCCTGCCGGTGCGGGTATCACTATTACCTTTGACAGCCTGCCTCAGGGCGAGAGCTGCGAAGTTCGCTACTTTGCGGAAACGGCGGCTGGCGTTGTGCCCGGTCAGACGATCGACAACACCGTCAATCTTGGCTACACGAGTTTGCCGGGCAACGGCACAGATCCGAACCCAACAGGATCTACCCCCGGAGCTGAAGCCGCCTTTGTGGGTTCTGCGATGGCGACGCTAACAATCGATTCTGTGGAGATCGAAAAGTCGATTGCAGCAACCGACTTCGCCCATACGTCTGACGCATCAGCGGGCACGGCGCTAGACCCCAGGGAAGTCGCGGTTGGCGAGACGATCACCTACCGGTTGCAGATGCGTCTACCAGAAGGCACGGCTAGCAACTACGAAATTACGGATCTATTGCCTGCGGGGTTGGCGTACGTTGCCAGTTCCGCTCGGATTGCCTTTGTCTTTGACGGCGGCGGTTCTATCACGCCAACGCCGGGCATCGTCTGTAGCGGCGGCACGCTAAATCAAGCCGGTAACGAAAGCAGCGTTGGCGGCATTACGCCCAGCTGTGGTCTCGAGCCTACCGGCGGGCCGTTCAACTCTGGCGCTGATCCGTTTTGGGATCTGGGTGATCTGGTCAACACAGACATGGATGCCAACCAGGAATTTGTGATTGTCGAGTTTGACGCTCGCGTGCAAAACGAGACTGGCAATCAGGACGGCGACACGCTGTCCAACACCTACGAGCTATCGGTCGATGGCGATGTCGTCAGCTCTACGGCGGTGGTCGCCGAAATCATCGAGCCGCAGTTGACGCTGGCCGCGGTCGCGACTCCCAACCCGGTAGACAATCGCGTTGATACGACGCCCACGGTGAGCTGGGACGTAACTCTGGCCAATGCGGGTAATGCAACGGCCTTCCAGATTGATTCGGATAGCGGCGGTGGCTGGGAAATCATCCTTCCCGCTGGCATAGATAATATTGCTTCACTGACGCTGACCCCCACGGGCAGCGTGTTCAACAACGGCACCGCGGTACCGGTGGTCGTTGGTGACGTTACCGTCAGCACCACCAATAGCACGAACGACACGCTGACGTTTGCCAACCCGTTCCAGATGGCGCCGGGCTCGTCCCTGCTGGTCGAGTTTGACGCGGATCTGTTGGCCTCCGTGCTGCCAGGTGACACGCCAAGCGGGCTCGATGAGGTGGTTTACGCCAGCAACGATACTGGCTCCACAGCCACGGGTATTCGCGACGACGCGAGCCTCGCTAACGGCACCGGTAACACGCCGATCACCGACACCACGGATCTGGATGACTACCGCACTGAAGTCACTTTCTCCGTGGCGACGGTGGCAGAGAATCCCGCTCTCACAGTGGGCAAATCCGTCACGGCCGGGCCAGTCAATCTCGGCACCGGCTCATTCACGCTCACCTACACCATCGCGCTGGAAAACACGGGTGATGTAGGCCTGGATACGATTACGATCGAGGACAATCTCGACACCACATTCGGCGCCGGCAACTATGTTGTTGACGATGTGCGGGTAACCTCGGATTCGACGACGCTGGCCGAGGACGTTGCGTTCACCGGCGCGCCGGCGACTATCGAGTTGCTCCTGCCGGGAACATCGACTCTGCCCGTGGGTGAAGCCGGTGCAATCGAGATCGACCTTACGGTCACACCCAGCGGCGGCCTTGGTCCGTTCACGAACACCGCGGTAGGCACCTCAGAGTCGGACCGAACCGGCAATGCCGCCAACGACAATGGCGCGGTTGATGTCACGTTTGACGATGGCGGCGAGCTTGGCCTGGCAAAGCGGGTAAGCGCAGGCCCGACAAACAACAACGATGGTACGTACACGCTCAGCTTTGAGTTTCTGATCGATAACTCCGGCCTGGTTGTGCTCGATAACATCCTGCTCGACGACGATCTGGCGACGACGTTCGCCGATGCCACATCGTTCACGGTTGATAGCGTCGCGAGCACCGACTTCACGGTTAACTTCCCCGGCTTCGATGGTGACGCCGACACGGCCCTGCTCGACGGCAGCGATACGCTGGCAGCAGGTACGGACGGCACGGTAACGCTCACCGTGACCGTTACTCCCGGTGC
>CAYGQC010000002.1:40694-82759 GCA_964351875.1 uncultured Pseudomonadales bacterium | reverse complement strand
ATATTGCCGTTGGTTGTGCGGCGCATCATCCACAAACTATGTGACTCAAAGATGAACGCTAGCGTGATTGGTGACGGCTCTCAGAGCGGCTGCGCTAACCGATAAGGTCTCGGCGGAAGTTCAAGTCATTGCGCCAGTGCGCCGGGGTTTGGCGTCGCGTGGCTGAAGCTGTCTGTCTGTTTGGATGTCTGCCTGCAAGCGAGGCTGTGACATTGCTCGTTTCGGGTTCGCCAGTCCAAGCCGGTTGCCGGGCACAACACGCTTGCGCACAATGTCGCGGCCTCAATCGCTTTGGTTTCAGCAAGGATCGCAATGCCAGCAGCCGCGCCTCAACGCTTGCGCAGCGAGTTTCTTCGCGACCCGTGCAATGTCGAAACCTCCTCGCCGCGTCTGTCCTGGTGGTGTGTTGACGATCGAGACGCTGAAATGCAGACGGCGTACGAGATAACTGCGGCCACCAGTGAAGCGCACCTCGATCGTGATCAGGCCAATCTCTGGGCCAGCGGCCGTGTCGAGTCTCCGGCGTGTGTCCATATCCCCTATGCCGGTGAGCTTCCTGCTGAAGGCAGCACGCTTTTTTGGCGAGTTCGTACGTTCGATAGCGATGGTCTGGCTTCGCCCTGGAGCGACGCGGCCCGCATCGCGTTTGCACGTCCTCGTGCTGATGGCTGGCATGCGCAATTCATTGCGCCGGCCACGTCCGGATCTCGACACATCGGGGCGCCGGCTTCCTGGCTCAAGTGCGACGTCGATATTCTGAGACCACTGGTGTCGGCTCGGCTTTCGCTTGCGGTTGCCGGGCTGTGCTGCGTCTTCTGTAATGGCCATGCCGTGGCCGACGGCGCGGTATTTGGCGTGCCCGCTGACTATCGAACTGCGCTCTCCTCGCAGATGGTCGACCTTGCCGAGTACCTTGTGCCGGGCCGTAACCGGCTTGTGCTGTTGCTTGCCGATGGCCACGCTTGTGGCGCTATCGATGGCCTGCGGGAGCGTTACCAGAGACAGCCTTGTGTACGCGCGCAGTTAGACCTGGGTTACGCCTCCGGCGGCCGTCAGTGGGTGGTCACTGACAATCGCTGGAGTTGGCGAGCGAGCCATGTCTTGCTAACGGAGCCCGAACAGGGCGAGATCCAGGACTGCCGCCAGTTTGCTGCGGATGTGTTGCTGGCAGACTCTGGTGAGCGTGGCTTCCAGCCGGTCCGTACGTTGCCAGCATCGCTCGTTTCCGGTTTGCTCATGCAAAGTCGAAGTGCGCCCCTGCCGAGTGTGCAAAGCAACCTGCCAGCGGTGAGCCGCCGCCGGGTTGGCTCAACTAGCGTATTCGACTTCGGCGAACTCCTTCGAGGGCGTGCGGTTATTCAGGCGATGTGTGCTGACGGAGACGCGGTGGCGGTCAGCTATCGTCGACAGCTCGACGACCCGCAATGCACTCGGGATCAGTTTTCCACCGCGGCCGGCGCAGACTGGCAGCGGTTGTCGTCGTTGTTCAGCGAACACGAGTTTCGTTATCTCGAAGTGTCGGGCCTAAAGGACAGCGATCTGATTGATGTCACCGTTGATGTTGTAGGCCTAGCACAGTCCAACGATAACGAGCTGCTGTTCGATGCCCCCGCGCTGACGGAGTTGGCGGAGTCAGCCGTACATCGCTTGTCGCTGTCGCTGCAATCCGTACCCGAAGATGGTGCAGGGCGAGCAGGTCTCGATACGTTAGTTCTCGCCCTGCGCGGTCTCATGTACAGCGAAGATCTTGTTGCTTACCTCCTCGATTGGCAGACGACGCTCTTCGCCGCCGCTCGCGAGTCGGGCCTTCCGGGTGCGACGGCTCCGGCTATTCCCGGCTTGTCCGCGGCAGGGGAAGACGCAGCGATTGCCTCGGATGCGATTGTGATTCTCCCGTGGACGCTCTACCGCTGCTGTGGAGATCTCGCCAATCTGGCTGACCACTTTGACGCGATGGCCCGGTTTGTTCGCGTCCTGGAGCAGCGCACCTCTGGCGGTATCCGCGCTGCTGGTTTTGTCGGCCCTGTCCTTGCGGACTCTGATTGCGTGACAGCCCTGGGCCGCGATCTGATCGCGACAGCGTTCTTTTGCTATGACGCAAGCCTGGTTGCGAGAGCGGCGGCCGTGCTCGGTAGGGCGGCGGATTTTGAGATCTTTGAAGCGCTTGCGCAGAAAGTTCGGCAGGCGTTTGGTCGTCGTTTCGTGAGCCCGGATGGGCATCTTGTCGACAACTCGATCGATGCGGCCGTGGTTGCTCTGCATTTGGGTTTGCTCGTTGGTGAGCAACGCGATCGAGTTCGACAGGATCTGCTTGCAGCGCTGGCCGGTAGCGAAAGGGATGTGCTGGCGACGCCGCTAGCTATGGCGTACCTGCTGCCCGTGCTTACAGCGATGGATCGTCTTGACGTGGCCTACGGATTGGCATGCCCTTCTGTGCAGAAAGATCTCTCGGTCCGTTCGTCGAACAGCGCTAGAGGGTTCGGCGTCGCGCCAGCTCGCCGTCCCGATACGTTGGTTCGGGCGGCGTTGCTTGAGTGGTTGTACAGCGCAGTGGTCGGCATCGAACTGGATCCGGATATCGCGCCCGCGCGAGCGGGCTTTGCGCGAGCCCGGCTGCGACCTCGGCCGCCATTGGGATTGCACTATCGAGATGGCCCCCCCGTATCCAGAGTCGAAGCCAGTATGGCCAGTGTGCGCGGTCGTTTTGAGCTGGGCTGGACGATCAGCGATGACACGTTCGACGTGCGTGCGCTCGTCCCGCCCGGATGCACTGCAGAGCTGATCATGCCAAGTGGAGAGCGCTTCGAACTGACGTCTGGCAGGCATTCCAGGTCCGTTTCACTCACGGCGGACACCGATGGCATACCCGTTCTGAGCGAGGTTCAGGACATCGCCTGAACTCCCTCTATGCGGTTGGCGAGAGATCGAGTCGATCGATGGCGATGCCCAGCACCTGCTCCGGTGACAGCGCCGTCGTATCCAGAACGGTAGTCTCAAGCTCACTCGCTGTTGTCGATTCGTTGGCGAACTGTGCGTGCATTCGGCGCACCAGCTCAGGATGCGCGGAGGATTGGCCATTCCTGGCAGCGCAGCGCTGGAGCACGCAGTCGAGGCTCGCGTGCAGCGTCAACCAGCGGCACGGTCCGAGAACTTCCTCGACGGCAGACCGTCCGTTGTTCGGTACTACCCCATCGATGACGACCTCGCAGCCATCGTTGCGGAAGCTCAACGCTGACGCGAGATAAGCTCGT
The DNA here is from genome assembly GCA_964351875.1 of uncultured Pseudomonadales bacterium. Classification (GTDB taxonomy): domain Bacteria; phylum Pseudomonadota; class Gammaproteobacteria; order Pseudomonadales; family Azotimanducaceae; genus JANSWO01. The sequence continues at coordinate 79,508 of CAYGQC010000002.1, read as the reverse complement.
TGGATGGCCGCGTTCTGATTGGCTGCCGCGCTGGAGCTCGGGTCGAGGCGGTGTGCTGGAAAGCGAAAAAAGGCGTCTGTTGCGAGGTGAACCCCAGCCGGCGATCGCGCAGCCAGTGCGGCCGCCAGCGTGCTCTTGCCACTACCGGGACAGCCACTGATCACGATCACTTTACTGTTCGGGTTTTGAGTATCGATCGCCATCTCATCGTACCGGTTCTGTCATCTCGCGCTCTCGCGGGCTTCGCTGTGCAGCCGTTCTAAAACCGCGCCGCGGTCGCCGCGGAATCGAACCCGTTTCTGCTTTTTCTCCAGCTGATAGTCGTACATCGGATCGTAGTAACGCTGCAGAAGCGCGCCGATCCAACGATTGTGAGCCTCGGGATCGGTGCTCTTGAACGCGCGTCTGATCATCTGCGCAATCGCCCCGGCATCGACGCCGCCCAAGCGTCGCCGGATGCGTTCAACGGCACCTTCGTAGCGCGCCTGCACGGCGTCGTTTGGCTCATCAGCGAGGGCTTGCTCGACATATTCCCGGCGAATGTTGTCGATCCGCTCTGCCTGTGTGATCTCGAGTAGTACCAGGTCCGCCGTGGCCATGTGTTGATGCAACACAGGCGGCAGCGCCACGCGTCCTATCAGGCGGCTCTCATCTTCAAGGGTGATTCTCTCAAAAGCGTGTCGGTGCCATTGCCCGGCCAGCGCGTTTTCGAAACTCGCTGGGCTGGGCTGTTCCCCAAGTGAACCGAATGCTGAGCCTCGGTGATTGGCCAGGCCTTCCAGATCGATGCTATCCGGTAACTGATTGAGAACCTCGGTCTTGCCGCTGCCAGTGCGCCCCGCGAGTATGACTATCGGTTGTTTGGGCATCGACTCGATTATGCCGAGACACTCGGTGCGCACAGCTTTGTAACCGCCTTTCACGATGGGAACGCTCACGCCGCGCTCGGCTAGCCACTGCTGGGCGATGTTGCTGCGCATGCCGCCGCGCCAGCAGCAAAGCACCGCTCCTGGCTTGGAGCGAATCGCGTTAGCCCAGGCTTCCACTCGAGCTTCGCGCGCTTCAGATGCGACCAGCTTGTGGCCGAGGGCAACGGCGGCGCTGGCGCCGCTGTGCTTGTAACACGTCCCCACCGCTTCGCGTTCCTCATCGGTGAGGATTGGGAGATTGATGCTGTTGGGGAACGTGCCGCGGGCGTATTCCACGGGTGCTCGAACATCGACCAGCAGCGGTGTGCTGTCCAACACTTCGTGGCTTGAGACGCTGTAGTCCCGGCCGTCGCTCGCGGACTCACGCACGGTGCGTCACGGCACCGGATCGATGACCACGCCACCGTCACGGAACAGCGCCATATGGGACTCCAGTTCCTCAATCACTGCCTCATCGCCGGCTTCCTGGGCGCCAGTGAGCGCTTCGGCCTGGATGTCGATTGCGCGATCGAAGTCACCGTTAGCCGCGTGGGCGGCGGCCCAGGTGTCGAGAAAGGCCGGGTTCGTGCGCGCCACTTCGTCCGCTTCCATCATCTCGGTCATGATGTCGAGCGCATAGCGTTCGCGACGCAGCTCATCGATGTGGCTGACAGTCAGCGTCCACGCGACCTCGTTGATGATGTCGGCGTTCCCCGGGGACAGTTTTACGGCTAGCTTGAAGTGAGCGACGGCTGCTTTGGTTGCAACGTCGACGCCCAGGCCGCGGGCCTTTGTATAGGCCAGGAGAATGTTGGCTTCGGCAGAGTCCGAACCGGATTCCTCAAGTAGCGCGATGGCTTGCGCGCTGGCGTAGCCCGTGGCTTTCTCGTCCAGCAGGAAGCGCACGTAGGTCGTTCGCTCTCGTAGCTCGCCGGCTTGTGCGGCGCGGCGATAGTAGGCGTTAGCCTTGTCATACTCCTGTTCGACCACCTCTCCGCTGTAGTACAGGTGCCCCAGATACAGGGTTGCCGCGTTGTTGCCCAGCTCGTCCGCTTGATTCAGAAGCGGAATACCAGCAGATTCGTTGTCCTCGCCATACACGCCACCAAGGTAGAGCGTGCCCAGGCGCAGCATGGCTTCATCGGAGCCGAGCGCGATAGCGTGCAGGTAGTTGTCTAGAACCCGGTCAAATTCTTCCTCTCGAGCATCGCCCTCCGCATCGTCCGCGCGCTGCCAGTGCACGCGGGCAAGCATCAGATTGGCGAGCAGGTTTCCGGATCGGCTGGAGGCGTGCAGCCAGTTGATTGCTGACTCGGAGTCGCCTGAGAGCGCAAAGAACGTGCCGATGGCGGCCTGGGCGGCGCTGTCGTTCTGGCCGGCGAGATAGCGAATGAGCAACTCAGGTGAGAAATCCGTGCCGTCCGGACCGTCAACCTCGTGGCGCACGGCCTCAAAAGCCGGACGCAGGTCAAAATGGCTGGTGACGAGCGGACCGGATTCTGGTTTTGTCAGCGTCACCATGCCGAAAGGTATGGAGTCTGATGTCTGGTACATGGAGCCAACAGCGCTGCGGTCTTTGCTGCGCAGATAGGCTCTGGCTTCTGTCGCGGAGATCACGCGGTAAGGCCTGTCCGTGCTGCCGTCGCCACCGGCTTCCAGATCGTCGATCAGCTTGCCGAGCCAGCCGTCGTGAAGCGCGACCGCATCGTCTGCGCCCACTCGCTCATAGTACGCCCGCATCGCGTAGTGGCCAGCGAGGGAGCCATAATAGATCTCGAGAATCGCACTGCCGATGCTGCCGAGCCTCAGCGGCTCGTCATCGATCATTTGCATTACCTGCTGCTCGAGCGGCCCGAGCTTTTGCAGCCTCGACGGGAAGTCAGGAGCCGTCAGGAAGGAGCGCCTGAGGGTGGCCGCGGCCACATCGTCGCCTGCCGTGATGCGCACTGCCACGGAATCGTAGGGTTCGGGCGGTGCCTGGCTGGCGCAGCCCGTCAATGCCAGCAGCAGCGGCAGTATCAAGGCGATGCGAGGGGTGCGCGCGGACTGGCCGTGACGGCTAGTGCGAATGGTTCGGTTTGAGAGGGTAAACATGACAATCTTATAGTCGAACTGGCAGCAAGATTCGACTGCGCTGTGCTCGCATTTGACGATTGCCCGCCGCATTGCCGGACAGATTGCCCAGCATAGGCTCCGCAGAGTTATCATGCGATGCGCAGCGCCTGGTGGTTCCTGACAACCCTTGTGGAGACAACGAGATGAAAACCGTAATGCCCGATGCAGCGAATGCCTTACCTGGCCGAAGCCAGGTGATGCCTGTGCCCGACGAGCATTTTGTTAACGGCCACTCGCTTGCGGGTCCGTTTCCGGATACGTTCGAAACCGCATTTTTCGCGATGGGTTGTTTCTGGGGTGCCGAGCGTAAGTTCTGGCAGACCGAGGGCGTTTTTTCCACCGCAGTTGGCTACGCGGGCGGCCTGACCGCAAACCCGATGTACGAAGAAGTCTGTTCCGGCCGCACCGGACACACCGAGGTCGTGCTCGTCGTGTTTGATCCCGCGGTTGTCAGCTATGGCGAATTGCTGAAAGTGTTCTGGGAGGGGCACGACCCGACCCAGGGCATGCGCCAGGGCAACGATGTCGGCACCCAATATCGCAGTGCGATCTTTGCGACGAGCGATGCTCAGCTAAAGTTGGCCGAGCAATCTGCGCGCGCATTCTCCGAACGTCTCGTGGGCGCGGGTTACGGTGAGGTGACCACCGAGATCTTGCCTGCGCCGGCCTTCTATTACGCAGAGCCTGCACATCAGCAGTATCTGGCCAAAGTGCCGAATGGCTACTGCGGTCTGGGCGGCACAGGCGTGAGTTGTGACGTGCCGGCGCTTGCCAGTGCCGATGCTCTCTAGACAGATTTCGCGAGCAGCACTATGAGCTACCCCCTGGAAGGCCTGAAAGTCCTCGACATGTCTCGTGTTCTGGCCGGTCCTTTTGCCGGCCGGATGCTCAGTGACCTCGGTGCGGACGTCGTTAAGCTGGAACCGCCGGACGGCGACATCACGCGCATCTGGGGTGCTGACATCGCCGGTATCCGCGGTTACTACAGCCAGCAGAATGCCGGCAAACGCAATGTCAGTGTGGATCTGTCGAAGCCGGAAGGCGTCGAGTTTGCGCGAGCACTCGCCGCTAAGGCGGACATACTGGTGGAAAACTTTCGACCGGGCGTCATGGCGCGGCTGGGCATGGACTACAAAGACCTGAAGGCGGACAACCCGGCCCTGCTCATGCTGTCGATCTCCGGATTTGGTGCGAACGGACCGGAATCCCAACGCGCCGCTTACGCCCCCGTGATTCATGCGGAGTCAGGCCTGATACATCGGCAAGCCGAGCGGGCGGGGGGCGCGCCGGCCGATATTGCGCTGTCCATTGCCGACACAAATGCATCGCTGCACGGTTTGGTTGGGCTATTGGCTGCGCTGCATATGCGTGGGAGAACCGGGCTCGGGCAGCACATCGACATGGCGATGATCGATGCGATGGTGGCGACCGATGACGACCTGCACTACCACCTCGAAGGCTCTCTGGATACGAAAGCGGGCGTGCCGCCCATCGTTGATACGTCGGCGGGACAACTGCTGCTGTCGACGGATTTGAGGCTCTTGTGGAAACAGCTCGTTCGGCACTTTGGCGTGGTTGATCCAACGCCTGAAGGCGCGGACCTTGCAACCAAGATCGCCTCCAGGCGGGCAGCTATGGATGAATTCTTCAACGTTCGCTGTGCGGACCGAGCTTCCGTTGTCGATGCGCTGGCAACCATGAACATTCCCTGGGGTGACGTACGCAGAACGGGTGATGCGAGAACACAGCCAACGCTGGCTCACAGGCAAATGATTACCCGCGTGGACGATCGCGCCGGTGGCGAACGGGAGGTGGTGCAGTCGCCTTATCGTTTCTCCGATGCAACGAGCGGTGTGCGCGGTGGCGCGCCGCATCAGGGCGAGCACAACGAGGCTGTCGCGCTGGAGTGGCTCGGCATGGATGAGGCAGCGCTCGCTCGCTTCCAGCCGGCCTTGGCGCAGAGCCAGCCATGAGTCAGGACACAGGACGACGAATCGGGATCGGCATCGATTTCGGTACCAGTAACTCTGCGGCCGCGCTTTTCGATGGAGAGACGCTGCGCCTGGTTCGCCTTGAGCGTGACAGCGACATCATGCCGTCCGCCACGTACATCGATCGCGATCTACAGACGGATACCGGTCAGAACGCGATCAATCAGTACATTGCGGACAACACCAGCCGTACGGTTGAGATGATCCCTGAGGTCATTGGCGAATACAGCGCCCTCGCGGACAACGGCGGGGGTGGTGACGAACCGTCAGCCGTCGAAGGCGTGACGACGAAGATATACGGCGCGCCCGTCATCGATAGCGGGTTGCAGGGGCGTTTGTTCCGGGGCACCAAGCGCCTGCTGGGTGACGAGAAGGTTCGCCGCTTGATGGTCTTCGATCATCCCTTCCGGCTCGTCGCGCTTATCACGCCGCTCTTGTTGCGCATGCGCAAGGCGATTGAGGCGGGCGCTGGCGTTGCGAGCTTTGCTCACCTGGGGCATCCGGTAAATTTTGAAGGTCGCGATGATCATCGCAACAAGCTGGCACTTAATCGCCTTAGCGAAGCCTACAAGTATGCGGGAGTGGCGGAGCAGCACTTCTATCCGGAGCCGACGGCGGCCGCTGTTAGCTACCTGAATGCGAACCCTGACAGCCCTGCCGAAACGCTCCTGACGCTCGATTTCGGGGGTGGAACGCTGGATTTCTGCGTACTCAAGCGGCAGGGCGAAGACTTCGATGTTGTGGCCACCCATGGCGTCGCAATTGGCGGTGATCACATTGACCAACGCCTGTACCGAGAGCTGTTGTTCCCTCTTCTCGGTAAGGGTGAGCGCTGGCGCAGGAAGGGTTTCGATCGTGAAATCGATACGCAGTTTCCGTTCGAAGAGTACGAAGACCTGCTCGTCAACTGGGCTGTTACGTACACGCTGAATCAGAACAAGTTCACGACGCCGGTGATGGATTGCATCGAGCAGGGTGGCCCTGCCATGTACAAATTCCGTCGCCTGCGGGAGCTGATCAAACACAACTACAGCTACCTCGTGTTCCAGGAACTCAAGGAAACCAAAGCTGCGCTTTCCTACGCCGACGAAGCTCGGCTCGACATCCCGGAAATCGATATCGACCTGACGCTGAAACGTAGTGATTTCGAATCGATGATCTCGGATCTGCTTGAGACCGTTGCTGAAGCGGTGGATCGGACCGTGGAGCTATCTGGCCTGGGCGCCGATCAGATCGATCTGGTTCTGCGCACAGGCGGCTCGTCGCTGATTCCGGCCGTGCTGAAGATTCTGGAAGACAGGTTCCCCGGACGCGTCGTCGAGCATGATCCGTTTACGTCGGTCGCTGCAGGCCTTGCTATTGCGAGCTATCGCCGCCTGTAAGTGGGTTAGCCCGGCTCTCGCTTGGCTGCGTAGCTGAGCGCGCTAGTCTCGCTCGGGAGGCGGTTGCCAATCGGGTTCGATGGCGGCGAAGAATGATTTCATCATTCGATAGGTCAGGCCCCAGACAAAGTACTGGTCTTGGACGAGGTAGCCGTTGTAGATCGTGTCTGTGCCCGTAAAGTCCATCGTTTGCCAATGATGCAGCTCACCGAGCAGCATTGGTGTTAGAGGCGCCCAAACGGTCTCTGCAACTTCGTAGTTTGGTGCCAGCACCGGGTCGTCATCGATCACAAAAACGTGCGGGCCGATGATCAGATCGATGTTTCGGCCCCGCGCCATTGCGCTGGTCTCATCCAGCGATCCCAGATAGTCAGCGCCGTCCAGGGACAGGCCAACTTCTTCCAGGGTTTCGCGTTCGGCGGCAGCGCGCAGGTTCGCATCGACTGGGTCCAGATGGCCTCCGGGAAAGGCCATCTGGCCGGACCAGGGGTCACTGGGTTTGTCTGCCCGTTTGATGAGCAGCACTTCGGTAGCCGTGTCCGAATAGAGGCGCGCAGGTCTGAGGACGACGGCGACAGCGGCTTCGCGGGTGTTCCCGCCGCGTTTCTCCACGACGCCCTCGAAGGGACTGAGTCGTTGCTTGATGGTATCGATATCGGGCACGCCGCTATGATACTCCAGGTAAGGTCCGCCGTTTCGAGCGAGACCGCTTGAATCGTCAGGACGGTTGTATGGCAAGCACGAGAGAAGGATCGGATTCGGGCGCGGATGACCGAACCGAGCGCAGGAGCAACGCGCTGGAGAATGAAGGCAATCGTTGCTTTGTTTGCGGCCCGGGCAACCCGATCGGCCTCGGCGTTCGGTTTTCCCTCGATGGCGATATCTGTCGAGCAACCTTTACGCCCCAACAGCAGCATGCGGGTTACGACCGTGTGACCCATGGCGGTATTGTCTTTTCGTTACTCGATGACGTCATGGCTAACTGGCTCTGGCTGCAGGGGATTAAGAGTTTCACGGCTCGCGCCGATATTCGCTATCGAGCTGCGCTGCCCGTTGGCACCCCTGTGCGTCTGGAAGGCGAGCTGGCCAGGCGGCGAGGACGGCTTGCCGAGATGCTGGGGCGCGTTATCCGAATCGATGACGAGAGTGTCGTTGCTGAGGCGACGGGCCGATTTATGATTGAGGCAAAGTAGCCTTCGAGTCGGCGATTCCCGTTACTATCTGGCTCAATGAGGGTATTCACCGGCCGGCTCCAAGCTGTGCCAGCAACAATTGAGCGGATCGGGGAGATCGTTATGCCGGAAACTACACTAGTCGTCATGCTGGCGCTGATTCAGTACATCGTGTTTGGCGTTCTGGTTGGTCGCGCACGCGCTGCAACAGGCATCGCGGCGCCGGCAATAAGCGGGAACGAAGCGTTTGAGCGTGTGTTCCGAGCCCACCAGAATACGTTAGAGCAGTTGGTTGTCTTTGTTCCGGCAGTCTATGCCTGCGCCTGGTTCATGAACGAGATGCTTGCGGTGATCGGCGGCATTGCCTTTCTGATCGGCCGGACCATGTACTTCTTTGCCTATTCGGCGGACGCGAGCAAACGCGGCGCTGGCATGATCGTCACTGTGCTCGCCAACTTCGTGTTGATCCTGGCCGCCATCGTCGGCGCGGTGATCGCGCTATAGGTCGTCGCTCTACGGAGCCGCGTGCTCGGCGAGCCAGGCCAGCATCAACTCGTTGGTTTGCTCGGGCAGTTCCTGTTGAATCCAGTGTCCGCAGTCGAGCATGTGGTAGGTCAGGTTGCTGACGCGGTCACCCAGGCTGGCATCGGCGGGTACCATGTCGAAGCGGCCCTGCAGCATCAGCGTGGGAATCGTGATCGGGAGCGGCTTGTCTTTTAGAAGGTGCCAGTTGCGATTGAAATTGCGGTAGTAATTCAAACCGCCCGTGAAACCGCTGGTTTTGAAGGCTGCAACAAAAACGGCCAGCTCGGCTTCGCTCATGATCAGCTTGCCACCGACCTCGACGCCGTTCGCCAGATGCAGCATCGGCATTCCCGGCGGCAGTGAGCGAGGCTCCTCCAGCCATTGGCCGCCGCGATACAGCGCGCGCAGCAGGTTCTCCGTGCCCGCTTCAAATGCGGCGTCGGCGACGCCGGGATGTTTGTTGAAGTGCACGATGTAGAGATCGTCCCCGAGCATCTCGTCCCAGAAATCGACCCAGGGTTTCGGCCCCCGATCCAGGTGCGGCACGCTCATGTTGACAATGCCGTCAACGCTTGCCGGTGCCAGCTCGGCCAGGTTCCAGACGTTGATCGCGCCCCAGTCGTGGCCCACGAAGACCGCGCTGTCGTAACCGTAGTGGCCGATCAGCGCAGTAAGATCCCCGATGATGTGGGTCGCATCATAGGCCTCGACTGCTTCGGGAACCTCTGACCGGCCGAAGCCGCGCATGTCCGGCAGGATCACGTGATAGCCCGCATCGATAAGCGCTGGCACCTGAAAGCGCCAGGAATAGGCGATTTCCGGCCAGCCGTGGCAGAGCACGATCGGCCGGCCCTCACCCGCGCTGTAGACAGCCAGCTTCACACCGGGCAGCTGCACCATTTCAGGGGAATCGAAAAAGGTTTCTGCATCAAAGCTGTTGGCGGACATGGCGGGTCTCCGTGTGTGAACTCATAGCGGTGAACTGATCGAGGTGAACTGATATGAGCGACAACTTACGTGCCTGAAGGCAGATTGAGCAAGCGCGATGGGGTGATTTCGGCCAGCTCACAGCAATTGCGCGGGCTATCGTTTGCGTCCCTGAACTCATGAGGACATACCCATGCGAGAACTGAAGGCTGAAGAGCTGCTCAATGTATCCGGCGGTTGCGATACGTCGCCGTGCCCCCGGGTCGAACCCTTCGTCGAGCTGTACCCTAATCTGGGCCAGCGCCGAGGCCAGGTGCCGACCTTCGACCCGTCGCCGGATCCCTGGCGGCCGCTTGAGGTGGGCCGCTAACGCCAACCAGAAAGACCACGCGGGCCATCGGTTCGCTTTTCAATGATCCGGCATTGCTATACTCGCGCGCTTTTCCGCGGGAGCGAGTGATGTCGGATCGACTGTTGCAGATCGATGGAGCCCTGAATTTTCGGGATTTCGGCGGCTACCCTGGAACTGATAACCGGCAAGTCCGTTCCGGCATGCTCTTTCGTTGCGGCAATCTGGCCAGCATCACGCCCGCGGGTATTGAGCAGTTTGCCGAGCTAGGGATCGTTAGGCTGTGCGATCTGCGGCGCCACGACGAACTGCTTGAGGACCCAACAGCGATTGCCGAGCATCATACTGAGCGTGTGCACATCCCTATGGATCCGGCCAGCGCTGCGATGCTTGGCGCATCGCTTTCCAGCGAGCGGCAGACGGCGGGTGTGCAGGCGCGCGTGGACTTCATGTGCGCGATCAATCGCGAGCTCGTCGCTACTCATGTCGACGATTACCGGCTCTACGTGCAGGCCCTGCTGAATACGGACGACGGCGGCTTTCTGGTGCACTGCACCGCGGGTAAAGATCGCACCGGTGTTGCCGTCGCTATCGTCCAGCTCGCCCTCGGTGTCAGTGAAGAGTCGGTCATGGCCGACTATCTGCTCACGAACGATGTGCTCGACTTTGAGGGTTACATGTATCGCCGGTTGGTTAAGAACTACGGCATTACGGACATCGACCCCGAGGAGGTGCGGGCTCTATCGGGTGTTCGGGCAGAGTATCTGGGGACAGCGCTGGACACGATGCGCTCGAGATTCGGCAGTATCGACGGCTATCTGCGTGAAATTGGTCTGGATGATAACGCCCGCGCGAAGCTGCGCGAGCGCTATCTGGTCTGAGGGTTTTGAAGCGTCCCGGCCGGTACGCTATTGAGACATATACCAGCCGCCGTTAGGCGACAGCGTCTGGCCGGTAACGAACTTGGCCTCGTCGCTTGCCAGGTAGACCGCGGCCCACGCGATATCGTCAACATCCCCAAGTCGGGCGAGGGGTGTCTGCATCTTCAGCATTGGATGCATGGCCTCCATCGGGTCCGTCATGTCGGTTGCGATCCAGCCTGGTGCGATAGCGTTGACGCGAACGTTCATTGGCGCGGCTTCGTGGGCCAGCGCGCGCGTGAAACCCAAAATTGCTGCTTTGGCTGTGCAGTAAGCGGTACCGCCGCCGCGGCCGAGCGTACCCATGATCGAACCCATGTTGATGATGTTGCCGGTCTTGGCGGGATACATGCGTTTCAGGGCTTCGCGGCTGCAGTGGAACGTGCCGTCTACATGCACCGACATCATCTTGTGCCAGTCGGCATCGGTCGCGCTGTCGGTTCCACCTGGGATGGACTCGATTGGCTCACCGGTGGCAACTTTTTCCGCGTGAGACAGCATGTCAGTGATGCGTGACTCGATGTCGTTCATGCCTTCAAGCCCGCTGATGCCGGCGTTGTTAACGAGTATGTCCAGGCTGTCGGTCTGTTGCCACAGCTCGGCAAACATGGCGGTCACAGAGTCGGCGTTGCCCACGTCTGCGGCGAGCCCGTAGCCGCCGAGACGCTCTGCGGTTTCCTGCGCGGCGGCCAGGTTCAGATCGTTAATGAAAACCCGTGCCCCGGCTTCGGCGAACCGACGGGCAATGGCCTCGCCTAACCCTCGAGCCGCGCCTGTGATCAGTGCTGTCTTTCCGTCGAGTCTTTTCATGTCAGAGATTTCCAAGGATTGTGTCTTTGATGCCGTGGTCATGGCGCCATCGTTGCCAGCGCTCGAATGCTTCAGCTTGCTCCGCGCTGCGCATAGTGAGCACCGGCGCGTACTCCGGATGGCTGAAGATGTAGAAATCGTTCTCGCGTACGGCATCGAGAACCATGTCACCGACGGTTTCGGCGTCGAGTGCGCTGGCTAGCATTGCAGCCACGCGCTCCGGCCGTTCTTCGTCGGTTGCGTCACTGGTCAGCGTCTGAGCGGCGGTGTCGACGCTCGATGTGAGGCCGTCTGGCCGGTTGCGGCCGGACTCGAAGATGCCGGTACGGACCACGCCGGGGCAGAGCACCGAGACGTTCACATTGGTTGCGGCGAGATCGGCCCGCAGTGATTCAGACAGCCCGACCACTGCGAATTTGCTGGCATTGTAGACCGACATACCGGCGATACCGAAGTGCCCGGCCATCGATGCCGTGTTCACAATGTGAGCCGGCTCTGTGTGTGCCAGCATTCGTGGCAACACGGTCTGTAGCGTGTTGACCACGCCGTTGAGATTGACGCCCAGGACCCAATCCCAGTCATTGAACTGCATGTCCTGCGCCGCGCCGCCGACGGCCACACCGGCGTTGTTGCATAGCACGTGAATCGGACCGAATCGCGCCTCGGCTGCGTCAACGGCGTCGGTGACACTGTTTCGCGCGGTGACATCCAGCCGCAGCGGCAGGACATCGGTGTTGGCGCTTTCGAACCAGGCTGTCGCGCTGTCCAGGCTAGCCTGCTCCACGTCTGCGAGAACGACATTCATCCCCGCGGCGGCGAATGATTTGGCCATCGCTAGCCCAAGCCCGCTCGCGCCGCCTGTGACAAACGCGGTTTTACCGGCTGTATCCAAAATGTCTCCCCCCGGATGACTCTGATGATCGTGTCTTGTTGAGTGTCGCCGAATGCACGTTGTCTCCGGCGAGCATCGAGGTTAGGCAGAGGCTCGTTCGCTGGCAAGACCGGATGAGTTACCTGGCGTACTCGCCAGTCGACAGGTTGTCACACGCTCGCGCCCCGGCACTCGCCTTGACAGGTGGCGCCGTGATCAAGGATAACCGTGCCGCGCTTCGCGGCTGGGCGGGTGCTCGGCTCTCGAAAACGCAACGGATGACTCAAGGACCAAACATGGTTGAAGTAATGATCGCGGGTGCTTTTTTGCTCGTCAGCCATTTCGGCATCAGCAGCTCTCCGGCTCGGGCGGCTTTAGTGGGTAAGCTCGGCGAAGGACCCTATCTCGGTCTGTACTCGCTTGTCTCATTGGCTGCGATCGGCTGGCTGATATGGGCTTTCGCTAACGCGCCGCGTTTCGACTACCTCTGGTCTCTCGATGCGTCGCTCTACTGGGTGTCCAAGCTGACCATGCCCATCGCGGCCATCTTTCTCTTTGGCGGCTTTCTGGTACCTAACCCGACCCAGGTTGGGATGGGAGATCGCGCGGCTGATCCGGAGCCCGCTCGCGGGTTGGTTCGAATCACGCGCCATCCATTTATGTGGTCTGTCATCATCTGGTCGATCGGCCATATCGTGGCCAATCCTGACACGGTCGCGGTAACGTTCTTCAGCATTTTCCTGCTGCTGGCAGGGCTGGGAACGATCCTGATTGATGCCAAGAAGGCTTCGACTCTCGGGTCGAATTGGACGGCTTTTGCTTCAGTCACATCGAATGTGCCCTTCGGCGCCATTCTCAAAGGGCGCAACAAGCTGGTGCTGTCGGAGCTTTGGCTGCCGGTGCTGATCGGCGTGCTGGGGTATCTCGCGATGTTCTGGGGCCACGAATGGCTATCGGGCGGGGCAGCGATCTACTGGTAGGGCGGAGTTGGCGTTTAGCCATCCCCTCATCGTCCGAAGCGCGGTCCGCCCTGAGCGGAGCCGCGCTTTCTGTTGGGTTTAGCTGGGTTTAGCAGCGAAGGCAGCGTCAGGCAGCCGCCCCCGGGGCGTAGCCCGTAGACTCACCATTCGCAGGCACCTTCCGGCAATTCCTGCAATAGCTCGTTGCCGGCAGCATCGTTCAAGCGCTCGAAACAGTTGCCGTCGAGATCGCGGTACAGACGGCGACCCTGCACGGCCGGGGCACTCGTTGAGTAGGTGCGCACCGTCTGCGGCTGGTTCACGTAGACGACTTCCCGATTGGAGTAGGTGTTGTAGCGTCTTGGGCTGTCGTAACGGTTCGTCACCGCGTGGGTAATCACTGAGCCGAGTACCAACCCGCCAATCAGATAGGCAGCATCGTTGTTGCTGTGTCGACGGTGGGATCTGTAGTAACTGTTGTGATGTCGATAGTCGTTGCGATAGCCGCGGTGCCGGTAGTTGTCCCGATATCCGTGCCTTACGGCACTGCGAAAATCACCGTGCCCCGACCGGTAGCCGTGGCCTCGATCGCCAGCGCTAGCCGGTGCGCTGGCGAATAGCATGGATAGAGCGATTGCCATCACAGCGCCGATTGAGCTGCTGCGCAGCTTGCGCGCGCGAGCGGAGTGCGGCGCTCGTTTGGCCGCCGATTTCAGGGTGTTGAGTACAGGGTGGTTCATCAGTCTGCTCCTTCAAGCAATCCTCAGGCCAGACCGTAGCACGCGGCGCTGAATTGATTCTGAACCGGTTAGACGTCCTGCGAGACCGAATCCGGCGGCAGGGAGTCGGCGATGAGCGCGGCGAGTTGTTCGTGTTCTCCGGTGAAAAAGTGATCTGCGTGATCTATGACGCGCCAGATTACTTCGCCGTAAGCCGCCAGGGCAGACTCGCTGACGTAGTCATCCACGCTCCCGTACAAGGCTGTGGTGGGGCAGGGCGGTGGGCCTGAATCGAAGGTCATCGCCGAGGTTGGCGGAGCGATGAGTAGTAGCTGGTCCAGTTCTCCAGCGTGGGACGCCGCGTTCCAGGCCATGGCTGCACCGAACGAATAGCCCACCAGCAGTACGAGTTCGCCGGATGACTGCGTGCGGGCGAACTCGACGACGCTGACGACGTCCTTCTGCTCACCGAGACCCGAATCGAATGCCCCCTCGCTCGCGCCCACGCCGCGAAAGTTGAATCTCAGGCAGTGGAAGCCGTTTTCGCCCAGCGTCTGGGCGGCCGTGTTCAGAACGGCGTCATCCATACTGCCGCCGTACGAGGGATGCGGGTGGCAGAGCACGGCGATCCCCCGAACAGTGTCGGCCTCGGTGGCCGTCAGCCGAGCCTGGATCGCTCCCGCCTCGCCGTTAACTGTCAGCTCTTGATCCATGTTGGGCTCTCCTGCGCATTCGGTGGTTCTGGCGGGTTGGCCAAACTCTACCCGGCCAGCGCGCACCTGCAATGGGGTGTTTTCGCTAATCTTGCGATTCCGGCGAGTGATTCGACGTCGTTAAGCCTTGATTTCGCGGTGGCTGTCGCTAGGGTGAGCCGCCTCGATTCCATTTCGTTTGTCCGGATAAGCCCCATGTCCAGCATCCCGCGCTCGCCAGCGTATATCGTCACAGCCATCACCCTCTGCCTGCTGAGCGGTTGTGCCAGTAACCCGGCTGGAAACAGTTGGGGCAGCAGTGCTCGCTGGCCGACTGGAGAGCATCTTGGCGCTGCGCTCAAGACGGCCGCGTTCGATCCAGTGAGCTGGGCGCCTCTCGCCGGTGCTGCACTGCTCACCGTCGGTGATCTCGATGACGAGGTTACTGACTGGGCGATGGACGAGGCGCCACTGTTTGGCGAGGACGCGCTGGGTCGCTCCGATGATTTGCGAGATCTGCTCGGTGCCGGCTACGTCATCAGTGCGCTGATCGCGCCCAGTGACTCGCTGGGCGACAAAGCGCGCGGGCTCGGTGTGGGCCTGCTGAGTTTCGCGCTCGAGGGTGCGGTTGCGGAGGGCCTCAAGGAAGTGACCGGCCGGGAGCGACCCAACGGCCGTAATGATCGAAGCTTCCCGTCCGGGCATGCGACCAATTCCGCGGCGCGCGCTCACCTTATTCGTCGCAACCTGTCGGCCATCGATATGCCGGGCTGGGCGAGGACCGGGTTGAATGCCACTGCGTATACGATGGCGGCGAGCGGCAGCTTCGCGCGGGTCGAAGGCGGTAAGCACCACATGAGCGATGCTCTGGCCGGGTTTGCGTTGGGCAATTTCATTGCTCGCTTTGTTAGCGAGGCCTTTCTGCCGGGTGACACTGGGGTGCTTCTTAGCGCTACGCCGTTACCGGGCGGGACTGCGATGTCTATCACACTGCCGCTTCACTAAGTGCGCGGTGTTCAGGTTGCGTTTAGCCATGCAACCTATGCTTGTCGAGCCTACTCTCAACACCCATGACCTGGGCGGCCCCTGGCCGCGCGGGTTCCTCGAACGTCAACTTTGAGCAGAGACACAACATGCGACGGATAATTCTACTGACCGCGGCCGGCCTCTTTGTCGCTGGCTGCACCACAAATCCTTATACCGGCGAACGCGAAGCCTCTAACAAGGCCAAGGGCGCAGCGATCGGCGCCGCTATCGGCGCGGTTGTTGGTGCGCTCACCGGTGATGATGCGGATGAGCGTCGCGAGCGAGCATTGATCGGCGCTGGCGTTGGAGCGTTGAGCGGAACCGCCGTTGGCGCGTACATGGACGCGCAGGAGAACAAGCTGCGAGCCCAGCTCGAAGGCACTGGCGTTCGCGTCGTTCGAACGGGCGACCAGCTCGTGCTCAGCATGCCGGGCAACATCACCTTTGATGTCGATCAGCATGCCTTGCGGGCGGACTTCTACGACGTGCTTAACTCGGTCGTTCTCGTGCTTGATGAGTATGACAAGACGCTAATCGATGTCGCTGGCCACACCGACAGCACGGGCAGCTTTGATCACAATATGAATCTGTCCCAGCGACGGGCGGGTAGCGTTGCTCGCTATCTTCAGAGCCAGGGTATTGAACCGATGCGAATCTATGCAGATGGCTACGGTCCGAACTATCCGGTGGCAGACAATGGCACGCCGTCTGGTCGTCAGTTGAATCGGCGCGTAGAGCTCGTACTCAAACCGCTCGTCAGCTAGCGACGAGATCATTCTGTGCGGCGGGTTCGCGCGCTGCACAGAATGCGATTCCATTGGCTAGCCACGTTCGCTGCACTACTTCAGATACAAGCGCAGCGATCCACGTTCGCTGCACTACTTCAGATACAAGCGCAGCGATCCACGTTCGCGGCACTACTTCAGAGCTCAGCGCAACAAACCATGTTGCGCCCACTCTCCTTGGCCTTGTACAGCGCCCGGTCGGCGTGGGTCAGCAGATGCTCCACTTCCTTGTGGTTGTTGGCGACCGTTGCGACGCCAATGCTGGCCGTGACTTTGACGAGGCCGCGCTCGGTTTTCACCTGACGCTTCTCGATCGCCTGACGAAGCCGCTGGGCAAGGCGCACAGCGCCTTTGCGGTCGGTCTCTGGCAGTAGCAAGGCAAATTCTTCGCCGCCAACGCGGGCGGCAACATCCGTGATGCGTTTTACGTGTTCCGTAACTTTGGAGACGAGCACGAGCACCTTGTCGCCAACGTCATGGCCGTACGTGTCGTTGACCTTCTTGAAGTGATCCAGATCGAATAGCAAAACAGACAGTTCGCTGCCGTGACGGCGCACGCGCTCGGTCTCCTCCGACAGTCGTTGAACGAAGAAGCGCCGGTTATACAGCTCGGTGAGCGGATCGGTGTTCGCGAGCCGTTGCAGTTCCATGCGCATGTTACGCAGTCGGTCTTCGGCTTTGCGCCTGGCGGTAATGTCGCGAAAAACCAATACGACTTCACTATTCGGGTCCGACTCGTCCAGCAGCGAAGCAGAGATGTCGTAGGCCCGGCGATCGATGGTGATTTCCGTCTTGTTCTGTTCGCGTGGGCTATCGACGAGCGACTTCAGGTTGGCGTTGCCAATGAGATCAGAAAAAGCGCGCTCTCTCATGGCCTGGCTGTTGATGTTCAACAGTCTCTGGGCAGTCGGGTTGATGTCGACAATCTTGTCGTTCGGCGCAACCACCATGACGCCGTCGATCAGCGTTTCCACAACTCGATGTCGTACGACGGGCGCGGAGTCGAGCAAGCCGAAACTCAAGACGCCGACATGCAGGATTACGGCAGCTAACGCATAGCCCAGCGGTGTGGCGTCGAACCAGGGAGCCGGATTGAACGGCGAGAGGGTGTAGAGGTTAGTGATGACAATAACGAGAGGCGCAGCGATTACCGAGACCAGCGGGCGAGCGTGCAGGCGCGTCTGGGCCAGGTTCTGAGCCAGGATTGCGGTGCCGGCGATCAGCATCGCGTAGCAATAACCTGCATGAACGATAAACCAGGGGCCTCGGACGGTGTCGAGCGTGCTGATGCCTTGATGCTCGCCGGGTTCGATGCTTTGCCACATCAGTCCGTGGCCGTCGTTTGTAAACACGATCAATACTGTGATGATCGGTATCACGGCCATGGCCAGTATCGACCAGGATCCCATGTGGACGCGGCGCGAAACGTAGGTGAGGGCGAACGCGAGCCAGGCAACGGGGGCGATAACGATACCCACGTACTGCAGTCGGAGCGCCCAGAGCTGAACGTCCGGACTTGTGAAAATGCCCCCGATCAGTTGGGCGGTGGTCCAGAAGACGATGCCGGCGGTGAGCCAGCCAAACGCTTCGACGCCGGGTACATGACCCTTGTCGCGAATGCGAATGTAAGACCCGATCGATACCAGCAGTGCGAACACTGCGGGCAGCGACCAGAGCGTCATCTGTGTCATTGGATGAATCCTTGCGAAAAACACCGCTTCGATCCGGATTGAAGCAGCGCGTGCAGCATCGCAAGTTGTTCTGTGTTGGACAAATAATGTGCGCAACGTCGTGCGCCAGGTCACAGGTCCTGTGGTATTCGTAACGTCGCGGGGCCGTGCGGCGGACTTCGCGAGCACATAGTCATGGGAATGACACCTGGCGCGCGTAAATAGTCGGCCAAATTCCGCTAGCGAGGCGATGACATGTCCGATTGCCAGTTACCATCGACGCGCACTGTGGGTCCTGAGCTCGTATTTTTCGATCTCGATCGCACCCTGATCAGTGGCTATTCGATCTCAGCGTTTGCTGTCGAGCGGTTGCTCGGTGGGCAGGTCTCGTTCGCGGAGTTCTGGGATCAGGCGAAAGCAGTCGCGCTCTACTCGCTTGGACGCTGGGATTATCAACGTCTGACCGACGTCTGTATGGCGCAGCTCGCCGGCGAAGATGCCGGCGAGTTCGCGCTGTTTTCAGAAAGGGTCTACCGACGGCATTTGCGGCGCAACATTTACCCGGAAGCCCGACGGCTCGTTCGCAGGCACAGGGCCGCGGGTCGACACGTGGTGATGGTGACATCGGCGAGCCGTTTCCAGGCAGCGCCAATCGCGCGCTCACTGAGAATTAGTGAGCTCTGCTGCACCGAACTGGAAGTTGTTGATGGCACGCTGACGGGTAATGCGGACACGTGTTTTGGAACCGGCAAACTCCATGCGGCGTTGGCAGTTGCAGAACGTGTCGGCGGATCAATGGCCTGTGCGCGCTTCTATACCGATAGCGAAGAAGATCTGCCGTTACTCGAAAATGTCGGTTGGCCTGTCGCGGTAAACCCGAAGCGCCGTCTGCGGCGTCTGGCGCGGCAGCGGCTCTGGCCGGTAGTCGACTTCTCCCCGATTCGTCCGCCCCGGAGGCGCGTTGCTGCCCTTTGGCAACAGCGAGCCAACCCAATGATTGAGCGTCTGCGCGGATTGGTCGCGCGGTAGCGCCGCGAGCGAACACGCGAGCGGGCCATGTCGATTCAGCCACAATTCAGTCCGATCAGGTAAAGTCCTGCGATCTGAATCGCGCAAGAGCCAATGCCATGGTCGCTTCGACACCAGCCAACAGTTCTACAGCGTCTGCTCCGCGTCGTTTCCAGCTCGCTGCGCTAGCCTGTGTTTGCGCTGTCTTCGCGGCCTTCGCTGTCTTCGCTGCGTCGCCGGTCAAAGCGTTACCTGCGGATGAAACGTTAACTAACGAAGCGGCTCCGCTGACTCGATTTCACTATGAAGCGTTTATCGGTGGCGCGCTGGCGGGGGTCGTGGTGGTCGATCTCGCTCGCGACGATGCGGGATACGAGGTTAACGGTACGGCGGAAATCATCGGCTTCTGGCGCTCCATCGATGACTGGCAGGCTGAGTTTAACTCGGCTGGTCGTTTGGTGGCGGGAGAAGCGGTCGCCGATCGATACATGTTGCGCGAGATAAGCGCTCGGAAGGACAAGGACCAGATCGTCGTCGTATCCGGCGGCCAGCTCTTCGTGACCAAGAACGGTGAAGCGCGGGCGCCGGAGGATGCTCATCCCGGGGTCGACTTGCTGACGGCTCTATGGGTGGTCGCGAGCTGCGTGGACGCCGCAGACCTCCACAACGGCCGGCATGGATATGAGGTCGCCCGTACGCTTCAGGAAGATGGCACCTGTCGGTATGACGTGCGCAACGACGACGGCGACAGCTACTCGGCCAACGTCAGGTTCGCTGAACACGCTGGCTATCCGGTGCTGGAGCGGATGGTTGTGAACCGGTTGGTGGGCACGCGCCTGCAACTCGTGCGAAGCGAAGTGCTCGAACAAGGAAATGCTGTCGCTGAAGCACTTGCTGCGACGGACAGCGTTACAGCATCGTCTGACCACTTTTCTCGCGTAGCCGCGGTACCAAACTAGCTGGTCCCGAACTGGGGCTCCTGTTCCCACTGTCGTTGCCAGTCGTCCAGAAGGCTGCACAGTGTGGTCATCGCGTCGTTGCTTTGAAGCCTGTCGTCAGTGTGATGACGATGCATTAACAGGCCGCGATAGACGGCGGACAACAACACAGCCGCGGAGTCCCTGAGTCGCTCCGGACAGCCCGCTCGTTCCAGAGCGTTGCCGAATGCCTTGAGGCGAGCGGAGACGAGGTTTTGCTGGAACGCGGGAAACCGCTCAGGATTGTTTGCCGCAATCCCTTCGATCTCGGCCATGGCCAATTGCACTTTGCGTGCGCCGGTGCTGCTCTGTTGCTGCCACAGTGCTTGCACGGAAGTGGCAATCGAACCACTGCGGCCCACGGCATCGTGCAAGTGAGCCAGATCCTCTTTCTGCAGGTAGTCCAGCGCCTGCGCTAGCAGGTTTTCTTTCGATTGAAAGTGGTATAGCAGCGCCGGCGCGGACAGCTCCAGCGCTCTGGCGATACTCCGTAGGCTCATGTCAGCTAAACCCGCGCTGCGCAGGTGGTTAGCTATGTCGGCGAGCAATTCGCTTCTTCTCGACGCTTGAGTACTCACTGTTTTCCCCCAACAGATTTGTGGCGGGCATTATTCAGCGAATGCGTAGCGACTCTTTGTGGCCTTTGTAAGGAGAAACGCTGAAGGTTGTCGCTGCTGTGAGCAGCTAATGGCAGGATCGGCGCTTTTGTGGTGTGGCAGCTTACGTGCGCGGCGGATCAGCGCGCCTCGGGCGCGTACGCCTGAGGCTGATCGCCGGCCAGAGTGGTGCGATGCATCACCCGACGATGGCCGTCGTAGCCTCCTCGAGCCAGGTGAGCCACCGATCGGTTGTCCCACATGGTCAGCATGTTCTCCCGCCAGCGGTGCCGGTAGACGAACTCGTCCCGGACGCACCAGTCGAGCAGCGTCTGCAGCAGCTCGTCGGGGTCACCTTGTGCAACGCCATGCAGAGCGATGCTGTAGACCGAGTTCAGCCAGAGAATTGGCTCGCCGTTTTCGGGGTGTTTGCGTAGCACGGGATGCATCTGGCTGTCGTAGGCGTTGTCGTTAGGCAGAATCTTCATTGCCCGCTCATCACCTCGGGTCGCCTTGTAGCCCTCGTGGCTGTAAGGACCGCGCGCAGAGTGTTCTGCGGAAACCCCTCTGATCCGCTCGCTCAGCTCGGCGGGTAGCGCGCGGTAGGCAGCGCGCCCGGACGCATACCAGGTCTCGCCACCGATCGGCGGAATGATCTTGCCGTGAAGAATGGTTGCGGCCGGTGGAGCGGCTTGAAACGACCAGTCCGAATGCCAGCCGGCTCCGAATGGTGATGCCTTCTCGTCGGGCTCCCGTCGCACTTCGATGACGTGGGGGTGATCGGCCATCGTCTCGACGTAGGGCTCGCTGCCGAACTCACCGAACTGACAGGTGAAGCGTTCGAGCTGATCAATGCTTAACGGCTGATCGTTGAAATAGACGACCTCGTGGTTCAACCAGGCAGTTCGAATCTCGTCCACATCGTCATCGGTTAGTGCCGCCAGATTTGCGCCTTTGATTTCGGCGCCGCACGCGCGACCGGTTGGAATGACTTCAATGCTCATGATAGGCGGCGCCCTGACTGAGGGAGAGGGAGCAGGAGCAGGAGAGAGGAGAGAGGAGGCCGTATTAAAGAGGCCGCAATACGCGTCATAGGCTGGCCCAACTTTGCACGCCGTAGAGCAGTGCTACCGCGGCCGTTGCGCCGATCACGAGAATCAGGATGAACGTATTCGAGCTCATTAGCTCTCGGGTTTCGCCGTCAGCCTCAGAGGATGGCTTTTTCCGCGCGACGATGGCGATGACAGCGATTAGGATCAGGGCCGGAATGAGTAGCTGTACGAGGTAGCGCATGGCCGTCAGCAAATCTGGATGGGTCAGCAGGATAAACGCGTGGCGGGATCAGTATCAACTTTGGCGCCAACGCTGATGCTGGACTGGCTTGAGATTCATTGGCTGGCGGCGCTGTTGTTTGTCCTCTACACGGCTGCGCTAGTGGCAAACGCGTGGATAGGCAAACGGGCAAGTACCAGCTCAGCCGGCTATCTGGTGGGTGGTCGGAATGTGGGTGGGTTCGTGATCGGCGTGTCTTTCTTCGCCACGTTTGCCAGCACGAACAGCTACGTTGGCAACGCGGGCAAAGCCTATGACTACGGCGCGCCATGGCTGCTGATGGGGGTCATGATGGTGGTTCTGACGCTCGTGTCGTGGACGGTGGTGGCACCCAGGATGCGTCGCTTTGCGGCCGCCTGGGACGCTCTTACCCTGCCGCAGTTGCTGGCGAGTCGATTCCAGTCGCAACTTCTGGCGCGCGTCAGCGGTGTCATTGTGGTGCTGTCTTCGCTTCTTTACCTCATGGCCGTATTCAAGGGTGCTGGACACCTGTTTGAGCGGTTTGCCGATATCCCGTACGAGGCTGCTATCGGCCTGACGCTGATTATCGTGGTCGCCTACACGTCGGTAGGGGGCTTTGTGTCTGTCGTAAGAACCGATGTGTTGCAGGGTTTGCTCATGATCCTCGGCTCAGTGCTCCTGATAACGCTCGTCGTTAAGGCTGCAGGTGGCGTCTCCGCCCTCGGCGATCTTGCCGAGGCCCCCGACACCTCACATCTGTTTACGCTAAACGCGGGTGTTCCCTTCGCCGTACTCGTTGGCATCGCGCTGTCCGGCTCTCTCAAGCTGCTGGTGGATCCAAGGCAGCTCGCGCGATTTTACGGACTGCGGGATGCCTCGGCCGTGCGCCTCGGACGATGGGTGGCGGTCGTCGGACTGGCGATCGTGATGTTTTGTCTGTTGCCGATTGGTCTGTTTGCCAGAGTCTTGCTCGAGTCGGTACCGCAGACCGATCTGGTGGTGCCTATGCTGGTCAGTGATCCATCGATCATTCCTGTGTGGGCGGCTGATTTTCTGATCATCGCCATGCTGGCTGCGGCGATGAGTTCGCTTGATAGCGTTTTACTGGTGGCGGCGTCGGTGTTGTCCACCGATGTCGTGCGCAGCTCGCATCTGGTGCGGCACACGCGCTGGGCGGTAGTCGGGTTTGCCGTTCTTGGTGCGACGCTTGCGCTGAACCCGCCGGCGGGGATTGTTGAGATCACGACGTTTTCCGGCAGCCTTTATGCCGTCTGTTTTCTACCGGCCGTGTTGCTGGGTCTACATTGGCGGCGAGGTGATGCGAACGCTGTTCTGGCGTCGATGGCGGCAGGGGTTGCGGTACTCGGCGGCTGGATCCTGAGCGGCATGAGCAGTCATCTGCATGAGGTGTTTCCGGGCCTTGCCACGTCGCTGCTCGTCTATTGTCTGCTTGCGAGCAGAAGCGCGCGAACGTCGTTGCCTGGGCTATCGAGCAACCGTGATGCGCAGGCGAGCTGAGTCGTGACTATCCAGCCGACTATCCAGCCTCAATGGGGATGATCAGAGTTGCAGTGAATCCATTCTCGGCGGCGTCGAACTCAAGGCGGCCACCGTGCCGGCGCGCGACGTTGGTGACAATGGCGAGCCCAAGGCCTGAGCCGCCGGAATCCCGGTTGCGCGACGGCTCGCCTCTGACAAAGGGCTCGCGTATGCGCTGCCAGTCTGATTGCGCGATTCCCGGACCTGGATCAGATACGCTGAAGTGAGCCTCATTAGCTTCCTCGTGCAGACGCAGCTCGGCGCTACCCCCGTAGCGAATCGCGTTTCCCAGCAGGTTGTCGATCGCCCGTCGAAGACCGGATGGCTGGCCTGTGATCGTGAGGCGGTCAGGGCCGACGTAGCGAGCGTCACCACCGGCGTCACTTGCATCGTCTACCGCGCTTTGCGCGAGACTGGCTGCATCGAGGGTGACCATAGACTCGCGATGGTGGTCGTCGCGCGCAAACTCAATGCTGTCGTCCAGCATCTGCATCATTTGCGTCAGATCCGATTGGGCGGCCGCGCGCTGATCCGGGGAGTCGATGTGTTCGGTGCGCAGCGTCAGGCGCGTAATGATGGTGCGCAGATCGTGGCTCATGGCAGCGAGCATCTGGCTACGCTCGGCAATGTGGCCGGTTACCCGCTTTGACATCGCGTTGAACGCTCGCGCCAGTCGCTTCAGATCACGAGGCCCTCGAGTCTCGTCCACTTCTGCCGCAGCGCCTCGCCCGACTTGTTCTGCAGCCTCGGCGAATGCTGGCAGGTGGCGAGTAATGCGCCGGGTGGCCCACAGCACGGCCAACAGGACGATAATCACAACCGTCGTACTGACCGCTGCCCCGCGCAGGCGCTGCGTTGCGCCAGATTGCGCGGGCCGCGCGACCAGGTTCAACCACTGCACCGGCTGCTCCGGGGACGATTGCCAGGGCACGCGGGCCAGCATGACTGGATCGCCTCGCTCTATGGAGAATGCGATTGATGGGGTAATTTGAGTTCCCTGATTGGCCAGGTATGTGGATATCCGTTGGCGGATCTCATCACTGTGTCGCCAGCCCGCGTCCGGCAACGTCGCCGGGCTAGCGGCGCGCGCGCTGATACTGAGCGAAAAATTGCGGCTGGACAGAAGCGGCAGCAGCGCCGGGTCGTCTTTCAGGGCACTGCCAGCGCTTATCAGTCGTTCGATGCTGGATATCGTGAATTCCGTTGTCCGGTCGAGCATGCGCTCGTGCCCGAACAGCCAGAATAAGGACACGTGCAGAACGAGGAACGCGATCACGAGCGCCACGGCTATGCGCTGAAAGGTCACTTGCCTGATGCCTCGACGGTCGCAGTGAACTGATAGCCGCCACCCCGGACGGTTTTGATCAGATCTCTATCGCCGAGCTTGCTACGCAGTCGAGAAATCAGGACGTCGATTGCGCGATCGAACGGCGCTGCGTCACGACCACGGGTCGTGGCGAGCAGGGTGTCGCGATCCAGTACTACTCCAGGTTGGGATGCGAGCGTCCACAGCAGATCAAACTCGGCGCCGGTTAACACAACGACTCGATGCTGCGGATCGGTGACCAGGCGACGCGGGTGATCGAGTGTCCAGCCGTCAAAGGACAAGCGTGTCGCCACCGCGTTTGCGACACCCGCTGAGCGCTTTTCGCGCCGCAGAACCGAACGAATTCTCGCCAGCAACTCGCGAGGACTGAACGGTTTGGTGACGTAGTCATCGGCCCCGGTCTCGAGTCCGAGGACCCGGTCTGCTTCCTCGGCCATCGCGGTCAGTAGGATGATGGGGATGGCGCCGTTGACCTCGCGACAGACACTGATGCCATCCTGACCGGGCATCATGATGTCGAGAACGATGAGGTCGGGCTTGTTCGTGCGAATCGCCCGCCACATCTGCTCGGCATTTGCGGCCCCGGTAACGCTCAGGCCGTGTTCCTGCAGATAGTCGCAAGCCAGTCCGCGGATGCCCGCGTCGTCGTCGACCAGCAGTATCTGAGGTTGATGAGTCAAAACCATGCGCTTCTCGCTTGCTGGCCACGAGTGTAAACCGATTGGATTTGCCGCCATGTAACGAAACGTTTCCAGGCTGCCGTCGATCCCGGTTTGGTGGCTGTCCTGTCAATCCTGTTCTGAAACTTCTCCGGGAGCCGGCTGGATTCCGAGACAGATGATCGAACCAGCTCGTTTACGTTTTGTTACGTTGCGTTGCGCGGCAGACACCATTCGCGCGGCCGTCTGGCGCAAGCTTCAACTCCCCGAACACGTTGGAGAAACGATATGTCTTTAGCTAAAACGGCCGTGGCCACTCTGGTGACGGTTACTACGGTTATCGCGAGCCTGGCCCTCGCTGGCTACGTACTCGCGCCCAAGGTTGCGCTCGCGTATGCCATGAGCGGTGATGAAACGGTTGATCATCGCGCCCATTGCGCGCTATTACAGGATCACGGCGACCACCTCAACCTGCTTGCCAGCAGGATGCTGGATCTGCGCGACGATCAGAAAGCGGCACTGGCGCCGATCTCGGACTCACTCAATGTACTGGGTGATCAAATGCGGCCGGTCTGTGAGTCACAGCCTGCGAACCTGCCCGAGCGAATTGCGGCAATGGACACCGCGCTGGCGCTGGCCAGCTCCAGTCTGTCGTCGATGCGTGGAGATGTAGACGCGTTCTACGCGTCGCTAGACGAGGAGCAGCGTCTGACTCTTGACAAAATGTCTGAGCATCGACGTATGCACGGCCGGCACGGACGTGCGCGCTAGCGCTCTGGTACGGGCGGTTAAGGCGAACGGAGCGGGAGATCAACGGATGCTGAAGAAAACGCCTGCAATACTCCCGCCACACTACTTTGTGGCCAGCATCCTCGCGATGCTGGCCCTTTCCTTCTGGCTGGGTGAGCCGGGATTTAACGCCTGGCAACTCTCGGGTCTGGCTTTCGTGGCTATCGGCGTCGCGATCGCCGTGCTCGGTTCGCGCGCGTTTGCCCGCGCGCAGACCAACATCATTCCCCTGCAGCCGGCGTCAACGCTCGTGACGAGTGGCGTCTTTACCGTCAGTCGCAACCCCATGTACCTTGGCATGCTGCTGGCGTTGTCGGGACTTGCGGGTCTGCTCGGTGAGCCGTGGAATCTCGCGATTGTCGGCGCCTTCTTTCTCGTCATTCGGCTGGCGTTTGTCCCCGCCGAAGAAGCGCAGATGATCCGCACATTCGGCCAGGCGTATGCCGACTACTGCCAGCGAGTGCGACGCTGGCTCTAGGCCTGCGGCTGCATTCAGGCTTCGGCCGCGATGATGCTCGGGCGCGCAGCGATCGCTGCCAGGCGTTCGCGGAGCACGGGGTAGTCGGCAAGCAAGTCGAATTGCATGACTTTCTCGCAGATGTCCGGCGCCAGAATGAACGTGTAGTGAGCGTACAAGTCAGCGGCGGTGAAGCTGTCACCCCGCAGAAACGGGCCTTGTTCGGTCAGCAGCGACGCGACTGCGTGCATGCCTCGCTTCAGGTCGGCTCGAGTGCTCTCCACTAACTCATCGCTCGCAGTGCCGCCGAAAAACGCGGCGGCCAAACAGCGACGCGCAACCAGCTCCACGTTCAGCTCCAGGTGGCGAATCAGCTCGATCGTTTTGGCACGCTCCAAAGGCTCAGCGGGAAGCAGCGATGGCTCCGGCTGAATCTGCTCGGCGTAGTCGATGATCGCCCAGGTTTCCGAGATAGAGGTGTCGCCGACGGACAGGAATGGGAGGCGACCCATAGGAGAGTGGCTCAGTAGCTCCGGCTCCGAGCTGGGCACTGTCTTGGCAATCT
The DNA here is from genome assembly GCA_964351875.1 of uncultured Pseudomonadales bacterium. Taxonomy (GTDB): domain Bacteria; phylum Pseudomonadota; class Gammaproteobacteria; order Pseudomonadales; family Azotimanducaceae; genus JANSWO01. The sequence continues at coordinate 52,477 of CAYGQC010000002.1, read as the reverse complement.
CGAACTCGATGCCCTTTTCAATCAGAGCAGCGCGCGCGAGGCGGTAATAGTTCGAGCGGCTGAATCCGTGTAGAACGATCATTCTGATTCCTTGTGTATCGTGTTCGTCTCGCTGCGTGCTTGGCGCGGACGACGCGGTTTGAAGTGGAAGTAGGTACCGCTGATTGCGTCGTGAGTGACGCCAATCATCTGCTGAATTTCATCGATGTATACCGAGAGCTCAGGCCCCGCCAACTCGCTGGCATCCTCCTTGGCAAGCTTGCTCCGTAACGCGTTCACAGTGCGCATCGCGCTGTTGCGCCGGGGCAACTCGCCTAAAGATCGGCGTAGCGAGTTTACGCAGCGTGTCACTGATCGAGGCAGGCGCGGAGAGGCGAGTAGAAAACGGAGCACGTCAGCACGGTTAATTGGCTGCCCGACCTCTGCCGAGTAGTTTTGCAGCGCTGTCATAGCTTTCAAGGCACCGCGCAGACGAACTTGCTGGCTGATCAGGTCAAGCTGTCGAACTCCCACGACACCATTGTCGATGATTCGGCTTGTCATATCTGCCCGTTCCAGGAAGCAGCCTATGCGGAGGAAGTTCCACGGCGCGTCGTGCAGCATGTTGGCCGAGAGGAACCCTTCGAGTTGTTCGATACGCTCGCGCAGTTCCCGCAGAGCGGCGGCTAGCCGCCTCGCACTGAGATTGCCAGCCAGCGTGGACTTCGATTCGCGCCACAAATCGTTGACGTATTCGTAGGTCGCTACCGGCATCACCTCGCGAATGGTCCGGGCGTTCTCACGTGCCGCGTGGAGCGTAGAAACGATACTGCTCGGGTTTGTCGCGTCGTTCGTCATGAAATTTGCGACGTTGCTACGCGAGGGCGCCTCGTAGCGTTCTTTGAATGCGTCGTCTGAACCCGTGATGGTGAGCAACCGTTGCCAACCTTCCTCGTCACTTCGCCCAAGCTCGAAAGCAAGGTCTGACTCGTTTGCCAGTAATCGAGCGGTATTCTCTGCGCGCTCGAGATACCGGCCGAGCCAGTATGTTCGCTCGGCGGTTTTGGAGAGAGTCTGGCGGCTCATGAGTCCACCACCCAGGTGTCTTTGCTACCGCCGCCCTGGGACGAGTTCACCACTATCGAGCCTTTACGCATTGCCACTCGAGTCAGTCCTCCCGTTGTCACGTAGCGAGATTCTCCCGAGAGGATGAATGGCCGCAGATCGAGATGGCGCGGTTCTGCTCGGCCATCGAACAGCGTCGGTGCAGTTGACAGCGTCAACATGGGTTGCGCCATGTAGTTTCTAGGGTCTGCTCGAATCAAGCGTCGGAAGGCGTTGCATTCTTTCTTACTGGATTTCGGCCCGATCAGCATGCCGTAGCCGCCAGATTCGTTAGCCGGTTTCACAACGAGGTTTTCAATGTTCTCCAAGACGTAGTCTCGCTCTTCTTTCACGACACAGCGATAAGACGGCACGTTGCTCAGCAGGGGCTCTTCCTTGAGGTAGTAGCGGATCAGATCTGGAACGTAGGTATAGATAACCTTGTCGTCCGCGACGCCGCAACCGGGGGCGTTGGCTAGTGCGACGTTACCCTTGCGCCACGCTTTCATCAGGCCTGGCACGCCGAGCACTGAGTCTTTCTCGAAGGCATCCGGGTCGAGGAAAGCGTCGTCAATTCGGCGATAGATAACATCGACTCGGATCAGGCCTTCGATTGTGCGCATGTAAACGCAATCATCACGGCCGACCATCAGGTCGGAACCCTCCACCAGTTCAGTTCCCATCGCCTGAGCCAGGTAGGAATGTTCGAAGTATGCTGAGTTGTGGATGCCTGGAGTCAGTACGACGATCTCCGGATTCGCACGCTCGGACAGGCTCGACAGCATGGACGCTAATTGGGTGGGGTAGTCGTCGATTGGCAGGATTTTCTGTTTCTGGAACAGCTCGGGAAACGCGCGTTTGAGAACTTCCCGATTTTCCAGCATGTAGGATACGCCCGACGGCACTCGCAGGTTGTCCTCCAGTACGAAAAATTTGCCGTTGCCATCGCGAACAAGATCGCTTCCGCAGATGTGTGACCACACCCCGTGCGGCGGAGTAATGCCGCGGCATTCTTTGCGATAGTCCTTCGATTTCAGAACGTAGTCCGCCGGGATGACGTCATCGCGCAGGCAGTTTTGCTCGTTGTACACGTCGTTGATAAACAGGTTTAACGCGTCTACGCGCTGGATCAGGCCTTTAGTGACGTCGTCCCATTCCGCGCGTTTGATGATCCGCGGAACAATGTCGAACGGCCATTCCCGGTCGATCGACTCCGAACCGTCGTAGACCGTAAAGGTAATGCCCATCGAGCGAATGGCGAGTTCAGCGCTGCTCTGTCGCTCCACTAACTCCGCCTCGGACTCCTTCGCCAGCTGCTGCAGCACCGCACTTGCGCCACTCCGGGCGCGCCCCGACGGGGTAACCAGTTCGTCCCAGGCGTTGCCTGAATCGTAGCTTTTCCAATTGATCGTCAAGGCTCGAGCCTCCGTTGAGCGTTGTTTGGTAACTGTCTCTCGTTATCCTGCGGCGGATGCCTATAGCGCGTGAATAAGCTGGTGCACGAAGTGCAGCTTCTCGGCCACCACCGGAGTCACCGAGAAGGGATAGGCGTCGTCCAATCCCATACTGCGATTCAGTCGGTTTAGCGCATGGGTTAGCGCGGTCCAGTCGTTCTTTATTCGATCGAAATCTACGGAGTAGGGGATCGCAAATTGAAACTGCAGAGAACGTGCCTGCAGTGGGTTCGCGAGTTCCCGTCCTGACAACTGCGTTCCTGAGTCGTTGGCGGTTTCGAGCGTGTCGACCATGTGCATGTAGTGCGCCCAGGTCTCTGCAAAATCTTCCAGGGGATGGCATGCGGCGTACGCGCTGATATGGCGCGCGCCCCAATCTGCTGGCGGACCGTTCGCGTAGTGCGCATCCAGGGAAGCGCGATAGTCGGCCTGTTCGTCACCGAACAACGCTCGAAAATCCTCCAGGGCAGGTTTGCCTGACACCAGTACATCCCAGTAGTAGTGCCCTGACTCGTGGCGAAAATGACCCAGCAGCGTGCGGTAGCTTTCATTCATGCTCTCACGCATCTGCATGCGCATTTCGGGGTCCGCTTCCATCAGGTTGAGGGTGATCAGGCCTTTGAAATGGCCCGTGTAGACATGCTCATCCATGCCGATCTGGTCACCGTCCAGGCGCCCGTCTGCGACGATTCTGAAAGCCAGGCCACCTGGCGCTTCGCGCTTGCTGACGATAGGTAGATGTAGCGCCAGCAGCGTGAAAATCATGCGGCGTTTGGCTTTCTCAACGTCGTACCAGAGGCTGATTCGACGGGGCACATCGAGATCCGGGATGACTTCGTTCAGTGAACATGACAGGCAAAGCCCTGGCGTGTCGTCCGAAACCTCGACCAGCCAATTGCAGGTGTTGTAGTTGATGTCGTTCTCGCACGGCCGGTAGCTCTTGCGCTGGCTTCCTTCACCGCCCCACCAGATACCGGAGTCTGGATCGATGTCGGCGTCGTTGAACGCGAGCATCCGCATTTGAACGGGGTCGAATGCCAGCTTGCGGCCGCACTGAAAACACTGATCGTTCTCGAAGTAGGCCGGGCTGCCACAGGAGCAAATGAAAGTTCGCATGTAGGTTTTCAAGTCGCTGGAGAGGCAGTGTAGCCTTTCTTCCTGATTCGAGGCGGCCAGGTCTCGGAATCACTGAACAAGCTGCTGCTAATGTTGTCATCCCAGAGCGCTTTATCGAGCCCCTCGTGATTACACGAGCAAATGATGCGTGGAGCCGCAAAGAATGATTGAAGGCACTACAGACCCGAATTTTGCCGACGTAGCAACCGCCTTTCGCCGCCTGCTGCCGGTAAAAGGCCATGCGGGAGCGTCCGTTTGCGTCTATCACCGAGGCCGCAAGGTTGTTGATTTGTGGGGCGGCACAACTGACGGCAATGGCAGTCGCTGGCAGCAAGACACCACGGCGCCCTGTTTCTCGACCACCAAAGGCGTAGTTTCTACCGCGTTACACCTGCTGGTGGATCGAGGCCTGGCCGACTATGACGATCCGATCGCCAGGCATTGGCCGGAGTTTGCTGCGCGCGGCAAAGCGGCCATTACCATACGCCAGGCGCTGTGCCACGAGGCGGGTCTCTACCGGATAACTGACATGATTCGGCGGCCTACTGAGATGCTCGACTGGCAGCATATGAAATCGGTGCTCGCCGACGCCGAACCGGCACACACGCCTGGCCAGGAGCACGGCTATCACGCCATCACCTATGGCTGGCTAATTGGCGGTCTGATAGAAGCTATCAGCGGTCAGTCGCTCGCTGACTTTCTCGCCAGTGAGCTGGCTGCGCCGCTCGGACTGGATGGGCTCTACATCGGAATGCCCAGGGAAGAGCTGGGACGCCGCGCGCTCCTGGCGGAGGGGCTCGTCGGCCCACCGGCGGCAAAAGCTCCGTGGCGAGAGCGGGTCAGCGATCTCATGGAAGCGGCTCTGGAGCGGGTTGGTGTACAGCTCTCGGAGTTTCGCAGCGCGCTGCTACCGTTCAGCGAGCCTTTTGATTTCAACGCGGAAGAAGTCGCCCTGGCGTGCATCCCCGCGGCGAATGGGCAGTTTACGGCGCGCTCTCTCGCACGGCTCTACGCCATGCTGGCGGGGCACGGCGAAATCGATGGCGTGAGGCTTGTGAGTGAGTCGACCGTCAGGCAGATCGGCGTTGTCAGAAATCGAAGCCGGGACAACGTGTTGTTTCTGCCAATGCGTTGGCGCATGGGCTACCACCGGGTGTTTGCGGTGGGTGTTCGCGCGCCGCAAGGCTTCGGGCACTACGGCTATGGCGGCAGTGGCGCGTTCTGCGATCCGTCGCGAGAGCTGTCGGCGGCACTGGTGGTGAATTGGGGGGCCGGTTCACCAACTGGTGACTCGCGTACGCCCAGGATTGCTGGCGCTGCGTTGCGCTGCGCGGACCGGCTCAGCAAGTAGCTGCTTGAATTGTCCAGCAGTGCAGGTGACCGGGGCTGGCAGCGGGCGCTATGCTGCGAGCCCGTTGGGCGAAAATTGTGGGTTTGGACATTATGGACAGAGTGATAACAAAGCTACCGCCCTTGTTTGCCTGGCCCGGTTCTGCGTGGCTCAAGGTTGCGCTGGGCTTTGCACTCCTCACCCCCGTGACGATCTGGGCCAGCGCTAGTGAAGGTGCCCACGAACCAGTTGCAGCCTCGGCGCCGGCTATTGAGGAAACGGATGGCTCTGATGGGTCTGATGGCTCTGATGGGTCTGATGGGTCTGGTGAGTCTGGTGAGAAAGACGAGACGGATGATCCGGCCGTTGATCTAGCAACGGTTCTCAGCGAAGCGCTGCCAGATGATGCCTATGCGGAGGCTGCCGACCGCTGCCTGGCGAACCATCGATACCGAAATATTGAGATAATCTCGGATCAGTATCTGCTGGTGCGTGGATCGCATGGGCGAGCATGGATAAATGAGCTGCCCCGACGTTGTCGAGGCATGCGCCGGGACTCGATCCTGGTGACCGAGAGCCGGGTGGGCAGAATTTGTCAGAGCGATCTGTTTCGTGCGATGGATCGGGTGGACTTCGGCGGCCCGCCTATCGCCCACGCGGTATGTGCATTTGGTGTTTTCCAGCCAGTGGCAGCAGACCAGGTTGACCTGATCCGAGAAGCATTAGTGGCTAAATCACGCAATACCACTGTCAAGGCGACGGCAAAAGGTACTAAATAGCGTCCACTTCGCTGCTCTGGGCCCGTAAGTCCCTGATTTTAGCGTAATCGCTAGTTGAGTCAGGTTGATGCGATTGCTAAAGTTCGCCGCAATCAGGGGCCTGTCACAGCCGACAGTCTAATGGCGTCACTGCGCTGTGTGCCTGAATCGGTTTCAATGAGTGAGACCGAGCATCGGTCTACTGACCATCGCGCTCGAACTGCCCTGGGGCCGTTCAGCGCTTGCCCCACACGCCACTGGAAGACCCGGCCGTTCAATGTTCAAAAAAATACGCGGGCTGTTCTCCCGAGATCTATCGATCGATCTGGGCACAGCAAACACGCTGATCTATGTACGCGACCAGGGCATTGTGCTGAACGAGCCGTCCGTCGTAGCCATTCGCAATCAGGGTAACCAGAAGAGCGTTGCAGCGGTCGGCCTTGAAGCCAAGCGGATGCTCGGCCGAACACCAGGCAACATCACCGCGATTCGCCCACTGAAAGACGGGGTGATAGCCGACTTCCTGGTGACCGAGAAAATGCTCAAATACTTCATTGCGAAGGTGCATGAGAATTCGTTTACCTTTCTGCGCCCCAGTCCTCGGGTACTCGTTTGCGTTCCCTGCAAGTCGACGGAGGTTGAGCGCCGGGCCATTCGCGAGAGCGCACTATCCGCTGGCGCCCGTGACGTTCGCTTGATCGAAGAGCCCATGGCGGCAGCGATCGGCGCCGGGCTGCCTGTGCATGAAGCGTTCGGCACGATGGTGCTCGACATCGGTGGTGGCACCACCGAGATAGCCATTATCTCGCTCAATGGCGTCGTTTATTCCGATAGTGTTCGGGTGGGTGGTGACCGTTTCGACGAAGCGATTGTCGCGTACGTGCGCAGAACCCAGGGCAGCCTGATAGGTGAGGCGACTGCCGAGCGGATCAAGCAGGAGATTGGCGCCGCCTATCCTCAAAAAGACATTCGAGAGATCGACGTGCGCGGGCGAAACCTCGCAGAGGGCGTTCCGCGCAGCTTTGTGCTCAATAGCAATGAGATTCTCGAAGCTCTGCAAGAGCCGTTGTCGATGATCGTCTCCGCAGTGAAATCGGCCCTTGAGCAAACGCCTCCCGAACTTGCCTCGGACATCGCAGAAACAGGCATGGTGCTTACCGGCGGTGGTGCTTTGCTCCGCGATCTGGACGTTCTGCTGGCCGAAGAAACTGGCTTACCCGTGGTGATCGCCGAAGACCCGCTAACCTGCGTGGCCAGGGGCGGCGGCAAAGCTCTCGAGATGATGGATGCCGCCGGTAATGCGGATCTGCTGTCAACGGAATAAGCCCGCACCGTGAAAGCCATATTCTTTCGTGAATCTGGCGCTGGCTATCTGCTGTTCGCCCTTGCCTTGATCAGTCTGCTTCTGGCGAGCGTGGACGCCCTTACTGGCCTGCTGATGCCCGTGCGGCAGAACGTGGGCACGTTGATGTCTCCCGTGTATTTCATCGCCCAGACGCCGTACCAGCTAACCGAGCAGGTAGGGCGCGTGTTCGCTTCTCGTGATTCGCTGCAGCAAACCAATGATGAATTGGAGCAGCGGCTCGCTGTGCTCGCCCAGGTGTCTCAACAGGTGCGTTCACTCTCGGCCGAGAACGAACGCCTGCGCGCGTTGCTGGGCAGCCAGGAACGGCTTGCGACCGAGGTGCTTATCTCGGAAATCGTTGGCGTTGTGCCGGACCCCAGAGTGCACCAGGTTGTGCTCGACAAAGGTGCCGATGCTGGTGTGTTTGTAGGCCAGGCTGTGATCGACGCGACGGGTCTGTTCGGGCAGGTGATTGCGGTAGAAAACACGACTGCTCGGGTTCTGCTTGTCTCGGACGTTGGTCACGCCGTACCGGTTGAAGTCAATCGTAACGGTGTACGCAGCATCGCCAGCGGCACAGGCGTATTCAATGAGCTGTCGCTGGAAAGCGTGCCGGTTTCGACGGACATTCGCGAAAATGACCTTCTGGTTACGTCCGCGCTGGGCGGGCGCTTTCCACGTGGCTACCCGGTTGGCAGCGTGCGCTCGGTGGTGATTGAGCCGGGCGCTGCGTTTGCCCAGGTCACGCTACAGCCCGCCGCGGCGCTGGATCGAACCCGCTATGTTCTGCTGGTCAGAGAGTTACCGCCCCAGGTCAATCTTGTGGCTGATCCTCTGGAAGGCCTCTCCGACGTGCCGGATGAGTCGGCGGCGGGCGTGGCAAGCGGTTCAAGCCCTGAGACAGACGGGGAGACCCAGCCGTGAATCCATTTGATGGTGGTTGGTTCATTGTCGTCTCCTTCATCGTGGCGTTTGTGCTGACTGTTTTTCAGTTGCCGCCTGCTGCACCGGAGTTTCTCGCATGGCTGCGGCCATCCTGGGTGGCGCTGGTGCTGTTTTTCTGGGTGCTGGCTGTGCCGCATCGGCTCGGGTTAATCGTTGCATGGGTGTTGGGTTTCGGGCTGGATGTGTTGCTCGAAAACCCCCTCGGCTTGAACGGCTTTATCCTCGCTCTGCTCACCTATGTGACCTGGCGATTCCATGAGCGGCTGCGCATGTGGAGCATTCTCCAGCAGGGTGGTGTGCTGTTTGGCTTGCTTCTAGTGGGCGAGGTGCTGCGCGGATCGCTTCTGGTGCTTGTCGATGGACGTAGCTTCCCTGCTGCAGCGCTGCTTGTGGCTGTGAGCAGTACGCTGATCTGGCCTGCAGTGAGCATTCTTCTGGATCGCCTGCAGCGGCAGGTTGGCGTGCGCTAGTGAGAACCGTGCGTCGAGAGCTTTGCTCCCTGGTGTGGAGCGTGCTGGCTTGAAGCTTGTACTCGCGTCCGCGTCGCCCAGGCGACGCGAGCTACTTGATCAGATTGGCCTCGCTCACGTGGTCAAAGCCCAGGATGTTGATGAGTCGGTCGTTCCAGGTGAGTCTCCCGAGGAATACGTCGCGCGCGTGGCGATGAAAAAGGCGAGAGCGTGTCCGCGAGAGTTTGATGAGGTGGTGCTGGCGGCAGACACCACCGTCGTTGCTGATGGTCAGATCCTTGGTAAGCCCAGCAGCCTCGCTGAGGCACGGCGGATGCTGGAAAGCCTGTCCGGCACCAGGCACACGGTGTTGTCTGCCGTTGCCTGTTGCTCAGAGAACGGCGAGTTTGAGGTTTTGGTAACGGCGACGGTCACGCTGCGCGCGCTCGTGGACGGTGAGATCGACGCTTACCTGTCGACAGGCGAGAGTTTCGACAAAGCCGGCGGCTATGGCGTTCAGGGCATTGCGGGGGTATTCGTCGATCGTGTTGACGGTAGCTACAGCGCAGTAGTCGGGCTGCCGCTGGCGGAAACGGAGCTGCTGCTTCGCCAGGCGGGGCTGGATACCTGGGCGATGCGCGCAGCCACACGGGCCCACTGAGTTTCCGGCAGGTGACAGCGGCGCTTTCGCTCGTGATTTTCTAGGCAAACCGCGCCCGGATGCGTTGCAATCGACGTCTAAGTCAAGGCGTTGCATGCTATGGTTCAGCATCATTTACCGCTGCGCGCCTATGTCTGAACTGCTCATCAATGTGAACGATTTCGAGACCCGGGTCGCGCTGCTTGAGCACGGCTCGCTGCACGAAGTTCACCTCGATCGAGCCAGTGGTGACAGCGTGACCGGCAACGTGTATCGGGGCAAGGTCGTTCGGATCGTGCCTGGCATGCAGGCTGCGTTTGTCGAGATCGGTCTGGCTCGGCCTGGCTTTCTTCACGTTCGCGACATGACGGATCGGCACAGCGAGCCTGGCAACTCGCCGCCTGACATTCGAGACCTGCTGCACGACGGCCAGGAAATTCTGGTTCAGGTCGCGAAAGATCCTATCTCCAGTAAAGGCGCGCGCCTTACTACCCAGATTGCCATCGCTTCGCGCTATCTGGTGTTGATGCCGGGCAATGATCACATTGGCGTCTCGATTCGGGTGGAAGATCCTGAAGAACGTCAACGCCTGAGCGCATCGATCGAAGCGGGACGGGTTGAAGCCGATATAAAAATGGGGTTCATTGCCCGAACGGCTGCAGAGGGCGCGAGTGAGGATGCGTTGCTATCCGATCTCCGCTACCTGGTCCGCACCTGGCGCGTGATCGATGAACGTCAGCGCGGCCGACAGGTCGGCGACGTCATTTATGAAGAGCTGCCCATTCACATTCGAGTAATTCGCGACTTTGCTTCGAATGATCTTGAGCGAATCGTGATCGATCACGCCGACACCTTCGATCGTGTCCAACGCTTCATCGGCCAGTTTCTACCGGAAGCATCAGACCTTCTTGAGCACTACACCGGCGAGGCGGCTCTGTTCGAGCGGTTTTCGATTGAAGACGACCTGAGTCGAGCGCTCGGAGCGCGAGTCGAGCTGAAGTGTGGTGGCTATCTGGTCATCGAGCAGACCGAGGCGATGACGACCATCGACGTCAATACCGGCGGCTACCTCGGAGGCTACAACCTTGAGGAAACCGTCTACCGCACGAATCTGGAGGCGGCCGCAGCGATTCCCAGGCAGTTACGTTTGCGCAATCTGGGCGGCATCATCGTCGTCGACTTCATCGATATGGAAGATGCGGAGCATCAGCGGCAGGTTATGCGCGCGCTTGAGAAAGCCTGCGAAAGCGATACGGCGAAGCTGCGCTTTGAGGGCCCATCCGCTCTTGGTCTGGTCGAGATGAGCCGCAAACGAACTCGTAAATCGCTGGTCCAGCAAATGTGCCAGCCTTGCCGAACCTGCGACGGTCGCGGCGTTGTCAAGACGGCAGAGAGCACGTGCTACGACATCTTTCGCGCCATCGAGACGGATGCACGTCGGCGCCGAGGCGAGAATAGCGATGTTGCCGACTACCTGGTTCGCGCGGAACAAGCTGTGATTGATCGATTGCTGGACGAGGATGCGCAATCACTGTCGGCCCTGGCCGACCGTATTGATCGCAGTATTCGAATGCAGGTTGAATCCGTCTATACGCCGGAGCAGTACGATGTGGTGCTGGTGCAAGGTGTTCAGCGTTAGTACAGCGGCGCAGGGCAGTCTGGTTCGAATGATACGACGCTCGATTCAGACTCCCCGGTTGCGTGCCGCCTGCGTGGCTGTCGGCGCTTTGCTATCGCCGCGTCTGGCCGACGCATGACCTGGCGGCGGTAGCAGATGGCCACTCGCTTGTTTCGGTTTCTGATCGCATTGTTTGCTGTGCTGCTGGTTCTGTTGGCCCTGGTTCAACTGGCCGGTCGGATCACGATGGCGAACATCGATCGGCTTGAGCCCAGGCTGACCACCGAGCTTGCCCGCTTCGATGTGATCCCTGCCGGACTCAAGGGCGGCTGGCATCGTCTGAATCCCGTGCTGCAGATTGCAGAGTTGCAGATTCCCGGCGGCCACATTCGTGACCTCTATGTTGAGATCGATTTTCTCGAGAGCTTCTACCGTGGTGCGCTCACCTTTCGCCGCCTGGCGAGTCCCAGCGCCAGCGTCACCGTCTTTCGTGATTCCAGTGGTGGCTACTCGATTCCCGGCCTTAATCGGGGCGGAGACGCCTCTGCTGACTGGCTGACAACGCTGCGCCATAGCGATCGAATTCAGCTGAACGGTGCGATCTCCGTTGTCGACTCGGCTGGCTTGCTTACCAGCGTCGCGGTTGCGCTCGGTTCCAGTGGCGAGTGGTTCAGCCACAAATTGTCATTGACCCTGGGCGATGCTGACGGTGGTGAGATCGAAGTCCGTCAACACGAGCGAGATGGCGTGGTCTTCTGGCGCCAGGATGCCATTGCCGCACGTATTGATAGCGATGGCTTTCGGATTGACGATGCGCTTCTTGCTCGCTACGACATTGCTGGCGTTGCGCTTGAGCGGCTGAATGGCTTCTGGCGGACAACGCTGGATGACGCTGGCGAGCCTTCGGCCGGCGGGCGCTTGCTACTTGCTCTGGCGCCTTTCGAGTTGGGCAAAAAGCCGGCGGGCTCAAGCCAGATTCTGATCGAGGCGCGCCAGAAGGATGATGAGAACATCCGGCTCGACGTTACGGATGCTGAGGTGATCG
>CAYGQC010000002.1:14176-40684 GCA_964351875.1 uncultured Pseudomonadales bacterium | reverse complement strand
GTCGAGGCGATTGGCATGGCGATCAGTGTTCGGCAGACGGACGATGAGATCATCCGGCTCGACGTTACGGCTGCGGAGGGGATCGGTGTTCGCGTGCCGAGCTATCGCGCGCTCGTTCGACCGCACGAAGCTGTATTGGCTGGTCGTGTCAGCAGCTTTGATCTCGCCCCACTTGTCCGGGGACTGGCGACAAATCTGGCTGGCAATGAGTTGCTGTCTCGATGGCTCACCGAGCTGAATATCGAAGGCCAGTTCGACGAGGGACACTTTGCCTGGCGCGACGGCCCCGCCTTCCGCTTCTCTGTGAGCGACGTTGATATCACGGGCTACCATGGCGTACCGACCCTTGTTGGTGGCGGCGGTACCTTCCTCGGGAACGCCCGGAGCGTGCGCGCTGAGGTTGCCGACACGGCGGTCGAGCTGGCGTTTCCCGACGTGTTCACGCGCCAGTGGCCGTTGTCGTCGTTGTCTGGAGCTCTGTGGTTTTACTTCGAGCCCGGCTACATGGGCTTGCGGGGAGTTGACCTGGGAGCCAGGCCCAGTTTCTCACCGGTAGTGGGCACGTTTTCTCTCGCCCGGCCCTCCGAGAAAGCTGAAGAGAGCTTGTACCTGAGCCTGCAGACCGGCGCGGTTCCTAATGCTGATACCGCGGATTTCATTCCCTACAAGCTGCCCGAGAACATTAGAAACTGGATTGTCGACAACATCCGTGCCGGTGATGCTCAGCGGGTCAACATAGCCCTTCAGACGCTTGCGAAGCCTGAGAACCCTGATGTGGATCGCAGGCTCGAAATGGTTGCGGATGTGACGGGGGCGAGCGTTGCCTACCATCCGGATTGGCCGGAGATCGTTGAGGCAGATGCACGTCTGGAACTCACTGGGTGGGGTACTCGTGTCAGCGCTTCGAATATGCCCTCGGACTTTGGTCCGATCGGCCGAGCGCAAATATTCCTGCCCCGCGGTGAGCAACTCGTGCAAATCGAAGCCGACACCACCATGAATACTGCGCAGTTGCTGCGGTTCGTACGAGAGACGCCGATCGCTGACTGGCTGCCGGTGGTTAACGATTCCTGGTCGGGAGACGGAGATGTTGCCGTCAGTGCGTCTGTCGTCGTGCCGTATGCGCAGGATGACGCTGCGACCGATTCGAACGCTGTTGCGGACGAGCTAAAGGCGGATATTCAGTTGCGCGCGCTCAGTGCGAGCCTGCTTCTGGAAGACTTCCGGCTCGAGTTCGAAAAACTGACGGGCTTTGCGAGATACCTGCATCCGTATCAACTGACGAGCGATGGGCTTCAGGGCACGCTCTTCGAGGCACCGGTTGAGCTCAAACTGGACACGCGAGGCAACAACATTCACTTGGGTGTTGCTGGCTCCTTTACTCCGGCCAATGCGTTTGACGTGCTGGCGGTTCGGCCCATGCGCATCGCGACCGGTAGGGCCGCGTTCACCGGCGATCTGCGCATACCGGTTCAGCAACCCGGCGTGCCGATGCGGCTCAGCATGGTCAGTGAGCTTGAGGGGCTTGAGATCACTGCGCCTGAGCCCCTCGCCAAGCAGGCGGAGAAACCACGAAGCACCCGAGTCGAAGTAGATTTCAAGGGCGATGGTGAGTATGTCAGCGTTCAGCACGGCGGTGAGTTGCTGCGTGGCTGGCTTGCACGTGCGAGCGACGGAAAATGGGAAGGCGCGCTTGGCGTCAACGCGCGGGCAGGCGGAAACCGCGACGGCGAGGTGACGATTACAGGTCGGGCGGAAAGCGTTGACGTAGTTGCGTGGTCTGAATTCGCCTCAGCACAGTCTGATCCGGGGCTGATTGAAGAGGCCGCTGCCGGGGACTACGGCTCTGCCGGTAGCGTGGCATCAATCAACTGGCAACTCGATCGTTTCCACGCGGAGCAACTCGGCGTTGGCGAACTGCAGTTCTCGGATGTCGTGATCGACAGTGTCTCCCTGGCGGATAGTGGTCGCAGGTTTCAGTTGGCAGGCGAAACTATTGCCGCGGATGTCGATGTGCCTGGCGAGGGGCCGCTTAATATCGCGGCAGACCGAATGGAAATCAGTTTCCCCGCTACAGTGGCGTCGGCGGAAGATCCCGTGTCAGCCGAGGTGCTGTCCGTGCTGCCGGATGCGGATGTCGCCATCGCTTCGATGCTGGTTGACGGTGAAGACTACGGTAGCTGGCAACTGACGCTACGCAACGCCGGGGACCGAGTCAGTTTTGGTCCGATGCAAGCGGGCTACAACGGCCTGTCGATTGTCGCGGATGACGTTTACTGGCTTCGCCAGCAACAGCGTACGGTCTTCGATGGCACGGTCGATGCGGATGACCTGGTTGAAGTCTTGCCGCGCTTTGGCTTCGCCCCGAGCGTCGAGAGCGAATCGATGGCGGTAGCGGCGAACCTGTCCTGGCCTGGGTCTCCCCTTGCATTCGATCTCGGCAAGCTTTCTGGCGATCTTGATCTGGAGGTGACAAACGGTCGCTTCATCGCATTGGAAAACGGCCAGGGTGCGATGCGCATATTCAGCCTGTTGAACTTCGGTAACGTCGCCAAGCGCATGGCGCTGGATTTCCGGGACGTCTTTGGCAAAGGCGTGCGCTTCGATTCTCTCCAGATGCCCGCGCAACTGACCGACGGGTTGATGCGATTCGATGATGAGCTGGTCGTCAAAGGTACGGGTAGTCGGTTCCGCGTGGCCGGTGCCGTCGATCTGGGCTCCGGTGATATGGATGCAGAGATGATCGTGACGCTCCCTGTCACGAGCAGCTTGCCCTGGTACTCGCTATACCTGGCTGCAGCTAATCCCCTCGCCGCCGCAGGCGTTTTGCTGGGACAGCAGATTTTCAAGCGCCCCCTTGAGCAGGCTTCCTCGGCCAAGTATCGCCTCGGTGGCAACATCGATGAACCAGAAGTCGAGTTTGTCAGCCTGTTCAACCGAAGTATGAGCGATGAGATGGATGCCGATAGCGCAGAGCCGGATCCGCTCGCTGCGGAGCTGAGCCTGTATGATCCAAACGCTCCGGTTAGCCCCGAAGGGGGGGTGCTCGAAAAGGCGGCCCGCGATGCCTACGTGCAAGGCCCGCGCGCAGCCTTGTCGCCGGATGGCTATGAGGTTCTGCAGATTGACGGCTCGTCGCCAGACGCGGCGCAAATTGTGGATTCGGAACAATCAAGCCAGACAATTCAAACAACTAACGAGCGCCCAATAGATGAGCGCGATAAGGAAGCAACTCGTGAGTGATTCGCTGCAGGCAGCCCGCACCGTGCTCTGGGATTCCGCTGGATTGCAACAAAGCGATGTTGAGCAGATGTTGTCGCGCCTGCACTCAAAGGACCTCGACATCGGCGAGCTGTATTTTGAAAACCAGCGCTTCGAATCGTTCTCGTTGGAAGATGGCATCGTCAAAGACGGCGTGTTCAGCGTTGATCGCGGCGTCGGTATCCGTGCGGTAGCCGGCGAGAAAACAGGCTTCGCCTATGCGGACGAGATTGCGCTGCCGGCACTTGGCAATGCAACCGATGCGGCCCGCAGCATTGTCCGGGCGGGATCAACGGGCTCCGTCTCCCTCGCTCCCGTTAGTGGTCCGGTTGCGCGCTATCGTTCGATAGATCCGATTTCTACGCTTTCCCAGGACGATAAGGTTGCCCTGCTCCGCCGCCTCGACGCCGTGGCTCGCGCCGTCGATTCCCGCGTCAAGGAAGTCAATATCCGGCTAGTCGCCGCCCAGGACACCTGTCTTGTCGTCGCTTCCGACGGCACGATGGCGGGCGATGTTCGCCCGCTCGTGCGCCTCGATGTCACGGTTCTCGCCGAGGACAATGGCCGCCGTGAGCGCGGCTTCGCCGGTGGCGGTGGCCGCTTTGATCTCACTCGCTTGCTGGATGGCGATACCGTCGATGGATTTGCGCGGGAAGCGGTTCGCCTCGCGTTAGTCAATCTCGAAGCTATCGCTGCCCCGGCCGGGCCGATGACCGTTGTTTTGGGTAACGGCTGGCCTGGCGTCTTGTTGCATGAAGCGGTTGGTCACGGCCTCGAAGGCGACTTCAACCGCAAAGGCAGCTCGAACTTCTCCGGCCGAATCGGCGAACAGGTTGCGTCTCCACTGTGCACGATTGTCGACGATGGAACGCTGGCGGAGCGTCGGGGCAGCTTGAGCATCGATGATGAGGGCACGCCCACCCAGGAGACGGTACTGATTGAAAACGGTATTTTGAAAGGCTATCTGCAGGACAAACACAACGCATCGCTTATGGGTGTCGCGCCGACCGGTAACGGCCGCCGGCAGTCCTATGCGCATCTGCCGATGCCGCGCATGACGAATACGTTTATGAGAGCGGGCGAGAGCGACCCGGAGGAAATCATTCGCTCGGTCGACAAGGGCATTTACGCCGTCAACTTCGGCGGTGGTCAGGTCGACATTACCTCGGGTCGCTTCGTTTTCTCGACCACCGAGGCTTACCTCATTGAGGGTGGCAAGATCACGGCGCCGATTCGCGGCGCGACGCTGATCGGCAATGGTCCCGATGTCATGAATAGAATCTCAATGGTCGGGAATGACCTCGCGCTTGATACCGGCGTCGGTGTCTGCGGCAAAGATGGTCAGAGCGTACCGGTCGGTGTCGGCCAACCGACGCTAAAGATCGACGAGGTCACCGTCGGTGGCACCGCCGCCTGAGTCGTCGGAGGCGGGGTCTGCGGGCAATGACTGATAAATCAACTGATAGAGCTTTCGGTAGCGAGCCTTGTGCGTTGCTTCGTCCTTCGCTTTCGCGATCGTTGCGATCGCCTGTCGCAATGCCTGGCGATCGGTCTCGGGATACTCATCCAGAAATGTGGTCAATGCCGTTGATCCTTCCGACAGCAATTTGTCGCGCCATTGCTCACTGGTGTGATGACGAAACCGACTCGCGCCGTCGCTATTCTTTACCCGCGCGACGGCATCAGCCATTGCGTCGACTTCCAGGTCTCGCATCAGTTTGCCCATATACAAAGCTTGCCTCCGGCGAGCCCCGTTCGAGCGAAAGCGGCGGTAGTCATCCATCGCTGCGCGCAGGTCGTCCGGCAGTTCGATCGTCTTATAGTCGCCGTCATCCATGGACGCGATCTCCACACTCAGATCACGTAAGGCTTTCGCCTCGCGCTTGCCCGCTGACTTACTCGGCAGCTCGAACTCTTCGTCTTCATCATTCATTCGGGAATTGTAATCGATGAGCAGAACCGGCGTAGCCGCAACCGCTGCCGCCCAGCAGGGCGTGCTGGAACAGTTAGCCAGCCGAGTGCTGGAAATTGCCAAAAAAGAGGGCGCCGATGCCGCTGAAGTCTCGCTGTCCCGCAGCAGCGGGCTAAGCGTCAGCGTGCGCGCTGGTGAGCTGGAAACGGTCGAGTTTAACGACGATCAGGGGTTCGGCATCACCGTCTATAAAGGCGATCGAAAGGGTGGAGCGAGCACCTCCGACGGTAGTGAGGCATCGATTGCGGAAACGGTCCGCCGCGCCTGCGATATCGCTCGTTACACCGAAGCCGATGCCTGCCAGGGACTTGCTGACCCCGAACGACTTGCCAGTAAGCCGGTGGATCTTGACCTCGATCATCCCTGGCCGGTAACCGTTGACGAAGCGGTTGAGCTGGCTCGCCGAAGCGAAGCTGCTGCTCTGGCGGAGAGCCCGCAGATCTTTCAATGTGACGGTGCCCAGGTCAGTACCGGCCAGGGTTTGCGGGTCTACGCCACATCTAACGGATTTCTCGGCAGTGTGGTCAGCGGTCGCCACGGCTTGAGCTGTGTCGCTATCGCGCGTGACAACACGGGTATGCAGCGAGACTACTGGTATACGAGTTCGCGTCGGCATGAGTTGCTGGAAGACCCTGAACATGTCGGGATAAAAGCGGCTAGACGCGCAGCCAGCCGGCTGGGCGCTGGAAGTGTCAGCACCACGACGGCCCCGGTTCTGTTTGTGCCGGAAATGGCGTCCGGCCTGATCAGTTCGCTGCTTGGCGCGATCAGTGGCGGTTCTCAATATCGCAAGGCGTCGTTCCTGCTGGACTCTCTGGGCACGGCGGTGACTGCTAATCATCTCAGTATCGAGGAGCAGCCCTTGCTTCCCGGTGCGATGGGTAGTGGTTGGTTCGACAGCGACGGCGTTGCGACCAGCGCGAAGCCATTCATCGACAAAGGCGAGGTCGCGAGCTATCTGCTTGGCAGTTACAGCGCACGGCGCCTGGGCATGACGACAACCGGCAATGCTGACGGCGCTCACAACGTGATTGTCTCGGGCAATACGCGCCCGGCCGACGATCTGGTGAAAGATATGAACCGCGGTCTGATTGTGACCGGTCTTATGGGCCAGGGCGTCAACGGCGTGACCGGCGATTACTCCCGCGGTGCGGCCGGGTTTTGGGTCGAGAATGGCGAGATCACCGGTCCGGTCGAAGAGATCACCATCGCATCGAATCTGAAAGACATGATGATGAACCTCGTGGCGATTGGCGATGACCCGGATATGCGCGGTGGTATCAGAGCGCCATCGATGCTGATTGAGGGGATGACGGTCGCGGGTGGGTAGCGCGCAAGTTGTTACGCATACGCCCACGTCGCAAGCCCCAGGAATAAACAGAACCCCGCAACGTCGGTGATCGTTGTGAGGATCACGCCGCCAGCGATGGCGGGGTCGATGCCCAGGCGTTGCAGCATGCTCGGTAGCAGGGAGCCGGCGAGTGCAGCCACGAACATATTGGCGATCATCGCGATGGCGATGATGAGGCCGAGCAACGTGTCCTGAAACGCGACGGTAGCAGCGATTGCCACCAGGCTTGCCCAGAGCAGACCGTTCAGTACGGACACGGCCAGTTCGCGATTCATGAGCCAGATGAGGTTGCCTTTGCGGATGTGGCCGAGCGCCATGCCGCGTACCACGATGGTCAGTGTCTGCGTTCCGGCGATCCCGCCCATGCTGGCGACAATAGGCATGAGTATGGCGAGCGCGACGACTTTGGCGATGGTGTCTTCAAAGATACTGATCACGGCTGACGCGAGGAATGCAGTCATCAGATTGATGCCGAGCCAGACGGCGCGGCTGCGCGCGGAGCGTCCGATCGGCGCGAAGGTGTCTTCGTCGATGTCGAGACCTGCATGGGCGAGCAGTGCTTCGCCCGCGTCCTCGATGATGACGTCGACGACGTCATCAATGGTGATTCGGCCGAGTAGCTTGCCGTTCTCGTCGACGACGGGGGCCGAGACGAGATCTTGCTCGGCAAAAATTCGAGCGACTTCAGTATCCGGTGCGTTGACCTGGATGGGCTCGATCTCCGTGTCCATGATCTCGCGCACAGTTACCGAGGGATCTGAGGTCAGGAGCTTTGTAACCTGCAGCAGGCCGACAAATTCGTCGCGCGAGTTGACGACAATCAGTGCGTCCGTTGCCGCAGGAATGTCCTTCCTCAGGCGCAGGTAGCGAAGCACAATCTCGATGGCGTGCCTGGGCCGAACCGTAATGGTATCGGTGTTCATCAGGCCGCCGGCGGTGTCGTCGGGGTAGGCGAGGACTTCTTCGACGCGCGCGCGGTCCGCCGCGTCCATGGAGCCCAGAACCTGATCGGTCAGTGTTTGAGGTAGTTGCTGAAGGATGTCAGCGAAGTCGTCTGTGTCGAGCTCTCCCGCGGCGGCGACGAGTTCTGCCGTGTCCATCGTGACCAGAAAATCTGCGCGAATGTCCTCACCCAGATGCTGCAGGGTCTGATTGCGAGCTTCATCGCTGAGCAGCCCCCAGACGACCTGGCGTTCCGTGGTTCGTACCGACGCGAGCAGGGTGGCAATTTCCTGCGGCCGCAGTGATCTGAGCAGCAGGCGAGTCTCGTCGCTGCTGTCGATCGCGAAACTGCGGATGATCTCGCTTATCTGTTCGTCGGCTTCCATGCCTCAAAGTCTACACGGTGGTTGTGTCGATACTATGCGGCGCAGCCCGACCCTGGCGTTAAGCGTGGTCCCTACGGTGCTTTGGCGAGACGCTTACTCGGCTTCGCCGAAGCGCTCTGCGAACAGTTCAGTGAGCGCTTTGACCGCCGCCTCGGCGTCATCACCCTCGGCGTCGACGTTGACGACTGAGCCGAAGGGAGCGCCGAGGGTCATCACACCCATGATGCTCTTGGCATCGACGCTGCGGTCGTTGAACGTCAGAGTCAGCTTTGCGCCGAAGGCTTTGCTGGTGCTGACCAGCTTGCTGGCAGCGCGAGCATGCAGGCCGAGCTTGTTGACGATATCCAGGGTCGCGCTGGTCACCGGCGATTCAGCTCCCGATGCCGAACCAGCACGTTTTCGCGATCGCTTTCGAAGTGAGCGCCCAGCCGTTCTGACATGTAGACCGAACGGTGTTGTCCGCCGGTGCAGCCGATAGCAACGGTGATATAGACACGGTTGTTGGCTTCGAAGCTGGGAATCCAGCGCTCCAGGAAGGTTCGAATGTCATTGAACATGTCATTGACGTCGTCCTGTTTGGACAGAAAGCGCTCTACAGGTGCGTCGAGACCGGTGAACCCTCGCAGGTCTTCGTCCCAATACGGGTTCGGTAGGCAGCGGATATCGAACACCATGTCAGCGTCGACGGGTACGCCGTATTTGAAGCCGAATGAGCGAAACAGCAGAGACAACTCGTCACCAACGCGCTCGGCTACTCGGGATTTGATCAACTCAACGAGGGCGCTGGCCGCCATCGTTGTCGTATCGATATTGAGATCAGCGAGATCGGCGATGTTCTCCAGCACGGCTTGCTCGGCGTCGAGCGCCTGACGCAGATCCGTATTGTCGTTGGTAAGCGGGTGTCGGCGGCGGGTCTCGCTGAAGCGTTTCACCAGCTCCGGGCTGCGGGCATCGAGGTAGATGAGCTGTATGTCGAGATCCATCCGGTCGAGCGACAGAAGGATCTCGGGAAAGCGTTCTAGGGCTGTGCTGCGAGCATCGATGCACACGGCGGTTTTGTCGCTGCGCTTAAGCGGATCGCGCACGGCATTGTGGACCAGGGACTGCAGCAGGCTCACGGGAAAGTTGTCGATGCAGTTGAAACCGACATCCTCCAGCGCGCGCAGAGCGGTACTTTTCCCGGATCCGCTGCGTCCCGAGAGAATGTAGAGCTTCATTGCGTCGCGTCTTGCGCAGCGTCCCGATCGGAATCGGGTGCGAACGCTAGTAACTGTCGATACAAACCGTCGGTGGTCTTTTCTGCTCGAAGCGCTCGGCGTTTGCCCGCATCGCTGAATATCTGCGCAAGTTGAGAGAGCAGCTTGAGATGGTGATCCTGCTCTTCTTCGCCCACGATCAGGCAGCACAACAAATCGACCGGGTTGCCGTCGGGCGCGTCGAAATCAACGCCCTGGTCGAGGGTCAGAAGCGCGGCGCGAATGCCTGTCATGCCGGCCAGGCGGCAGTGCGGAATGGCCACGCCTTCACCGAGCGCGGTGCTACCAAGCCGTTCTCGTGCCAACAGGGCTTCGTAGACGGCGCGAGATGTTAGCGTTTCCTCAAAGTCTTCGACGTCGCCGGCGTTGTCCTTCGGCGCCAGAACGATTTCATCGGCCGGGGGTCTTGCAGGATCGCCGCCAGAGTCTTCTGTGTCCGAGTCGGTGGTGTCCGAGCCGGTGGCGCTCGGGCTTTGGCCAGTGAGCAGGTTTGCGGCGAGGTCGAGCGTCGCCTTTCTGCTGCCCAGTTTGGCCTGGGCCTGCGTGCACTCCGACAGCAGAACGTCGGCCAGTCTGTGAGAGCTGGCATTCGGTTTCTCGGCGGCGGCGTTGCGGTCACCGCTGGGATCAGAATGCGCGCTCATGTCTCTCCTCAGCGACCGCGGTGGCGTTCGACGGTCTTTTCTTTGTGCTTGATGATCTGTCGATCAAGCTTGTCACTCATCGCATCGATAGCGGCGTACAGGTCTTCGTTTTCACTATCAGCAAAAACTTCGCTGCCAGTTACGTGCAGCGTCGCCTCGGCCTTCTGTATCTGCTTCTCCACCGTCAGCACGACATGTGCGTTGGTGATGTGGTCGTAGTGCCTCTCAATCCTGTCGAATTTTGCGTTTACGTAGTTACGCAGCGCGTCAGTGACGTCGACATGATGGCCGGTGATGCTCAGTTGCATAGGTTACCTCCAGGCGTGACAAGAAAGCAGTGCGCTGTGCACTGCCGGTTAAAGATAGTGAATGCCGCAGCGATTTGTTATCCGTGTATCCCGCACTCCGATCGCGCGGTTGTCCGCGCTGAACTGGTATCCAGAGCATAGACCTTGTTTGGCCAGTGATTGTGGTGCTTGTGCGACAAATTCGCCCCCGAAACGCGGGGGTGGAACCTGCGGACGCGGCCTGGATCGGCGGGTGACACTCGAGCCGGCTCGCTTCCCCAGGTGCATTGCGGGTTGGGGGGTGAGTTGAGCCGCGAGTCGGGGCGCGAGTCGGGGCGCGAGTTGGGAAGCGAGCTGGGTAAGGAGCTGCGTGGGATGCTGTGCGATGAGAAATCGGCGCGCTGAACCTGCAGGCGCAGGGTCTGGTTAGCGCGTCATGCGCGGCCCGACAGGTTGTGCTTGGTGGCACCCTAGACAAGACGCTTTCGTTCGTTCGACGGCGGTATAGCCATGGACTCACGATACTTCGCCACGGTCCGTCGCGCGACCTTAATATCCTGTTCGGCGAGCAGGCTGGCAATCTTGTTATCACTCAAGGGTTTGCGCGGGTTCTCCTCGCCGGTGAGCTTCTTGATCAGGGCGCGGATCGCGGTGCTTGAGACTTCTCCGCCGCCGGTGGTGCCCACATGGCTGGAGAAAAAGTACTTCAGTTCGAAGATGCCCCGGGGCGTGTGCATGTACTTACGGTTGGTCACCCGGGAGACGGTCGACTCGTGCATCTCGATCGCATCCGCAATGTCCTGCAGCACTAGGGGTTTCATGGCTTCTTCGCCATACTCGAGAAAACCGCGCTGTTGCTCGACGATTTGGCTGGCCACCTTCATGAGTGTTTCCTGGCGGCTGGCGATGCTCTTGAGGAACCAGCGAGCTTCCTGCAGGTTGTCCTTCAGAAAGGTGTTATCCCGGCTGCTATCGGCGCGTTTGATCAGCCCGGCATAGCCGTTGTTTATGCGTAGTTTGGGCAGCGTGTCGTTGTTCAGCTCGACCAGCCAGCGATTGCCATCCTTGCGCACGAATACGTCTGGCACGACGTACTCAGGCTCGCTTGTGTCAACCGCGTTGCCCGGTCTGGGGTTCAGCGTCTGAATCAGTTCGATGGCCCCAGCGAGTTCCTCATCGGACAGCTTCAACGCGCGCTTGATTCCCGCGTAGTCGCGCGTGCTGAGCGCTTTCATATGTTCGCTCAGCAGGACTTGCGCAAGCGTTGCGGCTGGCGGTGGGTCCGGTAACGCAGCGAGTTGCAGACACAGGCACTCGCCAAGATCGCGCGCAGCGATGCCGGGTGGGTCGAATTGCTGCACGCGTTTGAGTACTGCCGTGACCTCTTCGATCTCCACGTCCTCGGGCATGTCGCTGACGATGTCGTCCAGTGAGGTCAGCAGCATCCCCGCGCTGTCTATGCCATCGATAATCGCCAGCGCGATCGCCCGGTCGGTGTCGGACATGGGCGTCAGGTTGAGCTGCCACAGGAGATGGTCCTGGAGCGTCTCCTCGCTGCTGTCTTCGGGGCGGAAATCGTCGTCGGATGCGGGTGTGCTCGGCGTGCTGCTCGGCTGATAGATATCGTCCCAGGAGCTGTCGACCGGCAGGTCATCTGGAAGCTCAGCATCCCAGGCTTCTTCCATGTCGCCGGTCATTTCCGGGTCTGCAGGATCCTGCAGACCGTCCGCCTCGAGTTCGTCGTCGGAGTCGC
Organism: uncultured Pseudomonadales bacterium; assembly: GCA_964351875.1. Classification (GTDB taxonomy): domain Bacteria; phylum Pseudomonadota; class Gammaproteobacteria; order Pseudomonadales; family Azotimanducaceae; genus JANSWO01. The sequence goes on along the minus strand of CAYGQC010000002.1, from coordinate 28,832 downwards.
CTGTGGCGAGGTCGTCGTCGATGCTGTCAGCATCTTCGTCAGCCTCCAGCATCGGGTTCGATTCGAGCGCCTGCGTGATTTCTGCCGACAACTCAAGCGATGACAGTTGCAGCAGACGGATCGCCTGTTGCAATTGGGGGGTCATGGTCAGCGATTGACCAATCTTGAGCTGAAGTGACTGCTTCATGTCAGGCGGAGGCGATCATCGACATTGCTAAATATCCAGCCTACAGCGTAAAGCTGTCACCGAGATAGACACTGCGCACGGTCTCATTGCGCAGTATGTCATCGGTTCCGCCCTCGGCGATGATCACGCCGTCATGCACGATGTAGGCGCGATCACATATGTCCAGTGTCTCGCGCACGCTGTGGTCCGTAATCAGCACCCCGATGTCCCGCTCGGCAAGATCGGAAATCCCGGCCTTGATGTCGGACACTGATATGGGGTCGACACCGGCAAACGGCTCATCGAGCAGCATGAACCTAGGTTGGCTGGCCAGCGCGCGGGCGATTTCCAGGCGTCGGCGCTCGCCGCCGGACAAGCTTTCGCCGCGTTGCTCGCGCAGCGCTGAGAGATTGAACTCCGACAGCAGGCGATCGGCCATAGCTCGTCGATCGCGGCGGGCAACGGAGCGATTCAGCTCGATCACGGCCATGAGGTTGTCCACCACGCTCAGCCGGCGAAACACGCTTGCATCCTGGGGCAGGTAGCCGATGCCCAGGCGGGCTCGTGTGTGCATGGGTGTGTGGGTGATCTCCCGATCGTCGATTGCGATGACACCGGCGTCGGCCCGTAGCAAACCGACGATCATGTAGAAACAGGTGGTCTTGCCTGCGCCGTTAGCACCAAGCAAGCCGACGATCTCGCCGCTGTCGATTCGCATCGAAATGTCGGCGACAGCGACTTTGTTGCCGTAGTGTTTGACGAGCTGGGTCGCGGTTAGGGTGCTCACGAGCGCTTGCCGGTTTGTTGCCTGCTTGCGATTTTAATGAAGGTTTCAGTCGCCATTGCGAGCGCGTTCGACGGGCGCGGGCTGGAGCATCATGCGTACGGGTGCATCATTGCCAGATTCGGCGTCGACACGGCCCTGGCGAATGTTGTAGCGAATCACGGAGCCCTGGAACTCGTTGCCTTCCTGGGTGAGGAAAGCATCTCCGATGAGATCCACTTTCTCGGCAGTGGTGTGATAGACGATGGTTTTCGCGTCGGCATTGACCAGGCCTTCGTCGGATTCCAGCTGTTGCTGATACGAGGCTGGTTTGCCCTCGGCGGTGATTTTGACAACTTGATCGTCGCGATACTCCACAACCATGCGGTCCGCAGTGACCCGTAGCGTGCCCTGATCGATTCGAACCTCACCGGTGTAGATCAACAGGCCGTTGTTCTGGTCGAACTCCGCGTTGTCGCCGCGAATGTGGATCGGCTGGCCGGCATCATCCGGTAGAGCATGGGCGTTCATGGACACGCCCATCGCTGCGAGCAGCATGAGCAGTGTGCCCGTCAATCCTGTCGATCCTGTCAAACGGCTGGGTCTCACGAAATCAGGACGAGCGCGAGCGCCGACCAGACAAGGTCTGCGGCAGAACAATGGTATGGACGCGCTGTTTGGCATTGGATCCGAGTTTGATCACACCTGTGGCGAGATCGCCAGTGAGTCCGACCGCTTTGGTGCGGCCGACGTTCGTGTCGATCATAACATCGAGGCTGGATTCGGCGTACTGGCTGTCGGGGTAGATCGTAAGACCAGGGGTGTGAATCTCGATGAAACCTTCATCGGCCTGACGCTGCAGAAGAACAACGTCATCAATCAGTTCGACCTTCTCCTGGGCGACGCCGGAGAGTTTGCCTTCGGTGATGTGACCCCGTTGGGAGCTTATGTTCCAGGGCGGTTCGGCCGGGTCAAAGAGCACCAGCTCCGGTTTCCGCAGGTTGGTGAGAGCGTCCCGATCGAAGTGCCGGATTTCCGTCGCTCGCAGGGTGTATCTCAAGCTCCCAGTGAGCTCGAACTGGCGAATAAACGCGCCTTCGATGAGTACGTCCGGCTCATCGGCGAGTTCGGGCGGCAGCAGCGTCTCGAAGCCGTCTCGCGCGCCGGCAGGCTGGAGCCAGAGCAGCCACAGGCCTCCGGCGATGACCAGGATGACGCAGATGATGGTAACCATGCGGAACAACGGTTGGTTCTCAGCCTGCTGGTGGCGAGGGGGGCAGCATCTCGGCCCAGACACCACGCGCACGTAGCAACAATTCGCAGAGATCGCGTGCGACTCCGCGGCCGCCCGGTGAGTTCGTGATGATGTCAGCGCGGCGTTGTACTTCCGGATGCCCGTTTGGAACGCTGACGGCCAAGCCAACGCGATCAAACAACGCCAGGTCGGCGAGATCGTCGCCGCAATGCGCCATGTGTTCGGGGCTTATGCCGCTACGGATGTGGATGTCTTCCAGGGCGCCGCGCTTGTCCTCATTGCCTTGATATAAGTAGGCGATGCCCAGTTCGGTCGCGCGTCTGCTTACGGGTTCTGACGATCTGCCTGTGATGATTCCAATCTGGATGCCGGCTCGCATCATGAGCTTGATGGCCGAGCCGTCCTGGACATGGAACGACTTGTGCTCATTGCCGGCTGAGTCGTAGGTTATCTGGCCATCGGTCAGCACGCCGTCGACGTCGAAGATCACGAGTTCAATCGCGGCAGCCCGACGTTTCAGCGCACCGGAAAGTTGCACCTCACACCTCCATAACGAGAAGTATGTTGTAGCCGATCCAGCCGAGCAGCATAACTGCACCTTCGAAGCGCGTGATGATTGGCCGGGAATTGAGCCCGTAGGCGAAGAGAAACAGCGCAATTGTCATGGCCAGCATCATGCCACCGTCTCGCCACAGGGCGGCCGGCTCAAGGGCAACGGCGCCTACTACTGCGGGTACAGGCAGAACGGCGAGGATATTGAGAATGTTCGAGCCGACGACGTTACCGATGGCGATCTCAGGATGGCCTTTCAGGGCGGAGCCGACGGTGGCGGCCAACTCTGGCAGGCTGGTTCCAACTGCAACGACGGTGAGGCCTATCACCAGCTCGCTGACACCGAGCGTCAGGGCGATGGATGTCGCCGCCCAAACCAGAATTTCGGCGCTGATCAGCAGAATCACGAGACCAATGAGCACCCATATTGCGGCTCTGAAAGTCGGCATTTTTGGCAGCTCGTCCAGCTCTTCTGCAATGGCATCTGGCAGGCCGTCGGCCGAAGCGAATTGAGCCCGCATCAGCACGTACAAAACCAATACGAGCGCGCCGAACAGAATCAGGCCGTCGGTACGGGACAGCTCCAGGTTGAACATGACCGCGAGCACGAGCAGCGTTGCCGCGAGTAACCACGGAAGCTCTGTTTTCAGCACGCTCTGGGCGAACGGGAGCGGCGCGATGATTGCGGTGATGCCCAGGACCAGACCGATGTTGGCGATGTTCGAGCCGATCGCGTTGCCAACCGCCAACAGCGGAGTGCCTTCGATGGATGCGGTGAGCGCGACGAGAATCTCAGGCGCTGACGTGCCGACGGCAACCACCGTCAAACCGATCATCATTTTTGACACGCCAAAGTTCGTGGCCACCGCCGCAGCGCCGGACAGCAGGCGGTCTGCGCTCCAGACGAGCGCGATGAAGCCGCCGATCAAGGCGAGGATCGGTACCCAGATGGATGTCATGGGAAGACGGTTACTGTTGGTAACACTTGGTCATGCCGCGCACTTTAGACGCAAGCAACACGGGCAGGCAACGCCCAATAGCGCTCATCGAGCTCTCTTCAAGCAGTGGGCCCCTGCCACACCGAAGGCAATTTCGAGCTTACTGAACACGAGCAGGATGAATGTTGCCTGAAAGCCAGGCATGCAGATGGCGTTCGCTTCGCGGTATAAGTCCCTATAATGCGCCGCCGACGGACACCCTAATGGATAGGGGTGGCTGATCGGGAAAGGCTAGTACGGCTAACGGAGCGGCGCGTTTGGCGATGGATCTGATCGAGATTGACAATTTGTGCTTTCGCCGTGGCGAACGGGTCATTTTCGACGGCTTGTCGATTCGCATTCCCAAAGGGCGCATCACGGCGATCATGGGCCCCAGTGGTACGGGCAAGACAACGCTGCTTCGAATTATTGGCGGCCAGCTCAAACCGGACTCCGGTACGGTGAAAGTTGATGGCATCGATGTGTGTTCGTTGTCACGCAAAGGCTTGTTCGAGCTTCGGCGGCGTATGGGTATGCTGTTTCAAAGCTCCGCACTGTTTACCGACCTGTCGGTCTATGAAAACGTGGCTTTTCCCCTGCGCCTGCACACGGACATCGATGATGAAGTGATCCGCGATCTTGTGCTCATGAAGCTCAACGCGGTCGGCTTGCGGGGCGCGCGAGACCTCATGCCGTCGCAGTTGTCCGGCGGTATGTCGCGGCGAGTAGCGCTGGCGCGGGCGATCGCGCTGGACCCGGATCTGCTCATGTACGACGAGCCGTTTACCGGGCAGGACCCGATCGCCATGGGTGTCGTTCTGTCGCTGATCAAGTCGCTGAATGATGCCCTGGGCACGACGTCGGTGCTGGTGTCCCACGACATTCACGAAACCATTTCCATCGCCGATCAGATTTTTGTCATCTCCGATGGTCAGGTGATTGGCAGCGGCACCCCCGCAGAGCTTCAACAGCACGACTCAGAGCGGATCCGTCAGTTCATGAACGGGCTGCCGGACGGACCGGTGCCGTTTCACTACCCGGCCGACGATCTTCGCTTCGATCTGCTCGGGGGTGATGCGTGATTCGCTATCTGCGTCTGCTCGGCCAGTCCGCGCTCGGATTTTTAGAATCTCTGGGTCGTGCCAGCATGATGTGGGGGCTGGCGGTCTGGGGCCTGCCGAAGCGCGGCGACTTCTCCATATTGGTGAAACAGATCTACCACATTGGCGTGCTGTCGCTGGTCATCATCGGCCTGTCTGCGTTCAGCATCGGTGCGGTGATTGCGCTGCAGTTCTACACCCAGCTGTTTCGCTTCGGCGCGCAGGACACCGTTGGTCTCGGCCTTGCCCTGGTGCTGCTGCGCGAGTTGGGGCCGGTGGTGACTGCGCTGTTGTTTGCAGGTCGGGCGGGCTCGGCGATTACTGCCGAGATCAGCCTGATGAAAACTACCGATCAACTCGCGGCCATGGAGATGATGGGCATCGATCCGTTGCAGCGCGTCGTCGCACCACGGCTGTGGGCGGGTTTTCTTTGCCTTCCTATGCTCACAGCGGTATTCAACGTTGTGGCCATCTGGGGTGGCTCGGTCGTCGCGGTGGACTGGTTGGGGGCCGACCGCGAAAGCTACTGGGCACTGATGAAAGACGGCGTGTTGCTCTGGGACGATCTGTTTCTCGGCATGATGAAATCGGTGGTGTTTGCCATTGTGGTAACTTGGATCGCCGTGTTTCAGGGCTACAACAGCGCGCCCACCGCCGAGGGTATTGGCCTGGCAACCACTCGAACCGTGGTCGTTTCGTCGGTGGCGGTACTCGCCCTCGACTTCCTCATGACTCTCGTGATGTACGGAGACTTCAAGTAGTGCGCATCAGAATGATAGAAATCACCGTCGGTGCGTTCATGCTCGCCGGCATCCTCGCTGTGGCCTTCCTGGCGATCCGGGTTAGCGGCGTGAATCTGGATCGCAGCGATGACGTTTATCGTGTGACCGCGGTCTTTGACGACGTTGCGGGTCTGCGTGAACGGGCGAAGGTCAGCATGTCCGGCGTCACGCTCGGCCGAGTATCCCGTATCGAAGTCGACACCGAGTACGGTGAAGCGCTTGTCACCATGGAACTCAATGCGAGCGCTGGTGCGATCAGTAACGATGCTGGCGCGCAAATCCTCACAGAGGGCATTCTCGGCGCTCGCTATGTTGGCCTTGTGCCGGGTGGCAGCGACGAACCCTTCGTTGATGGCGATGTCATAGACAGCAGCAATACCCAGGGTGCTCTCGTGATCGAGAAGCTCGTGGGCGACCTTGTGACCCGGCTCGGAGCGTCTTAATCATGAAAGCACTAACTCAGCTCTCGGCTACGGTTGCCGTGATACTGGCGTTTGCCTTGTTCGCAAGCGACGCCCGCGCAGCGGGCGCATCCGCTAATGAAGTGATTGAGAAAGCGACCGCTGACGTGCTTGCGCTGATCGAAGACGGCAAGACTTACGCGGATGATGATCCAGAGCGCTTCTACGCTGCTGTTCGCGAGGTACTTGATCCGGTCGTGAACTTCGACGCGATTGCCCGCAACGTGATGGGCGCGCATTCAAAACGCGCAACCGATGAGCAGAAAGCCAGGTTTTCGGACAATTTCCGTACCGGCCTCGTGCGCACCTACGCGCTTGCGCTGACGGAGTTCAGCGACGGCGAGGTGGTTGTTCTGCCGAATGATCGGCCAGCGCGCAACCCAAAGCGGGCCAGCGTCAACATGGAGATTCGACTGCCGCCAACTCAGGTCTATCCTGTTGTCTACTCGATGGGTCTCGGCAGTGATGGGCAGTGGCGAATGCTCAACATCATCATCAACGGCGTGAACATGGGCCTCACCTATCGCTCGCAGTTTCTGGATGCGATGAAGGACGCGCAGTACGGTGGCGACCTCGATCGCGTGATCGACGGCTGGGCGGCCGTGGTCTCCGACGTCGATCCCAACGGCGTTGAAGAAGAGGCCGGTGCATCAGAAGCCGCTACATCGGAACCGGCTACGGCTGAACAATGAGCGGCAGTCTCGAAATCGAATCAGTCGCCCGTTTTAATCTGTCGGGTGATGTCGAGTTCGATGAGGTTGGCGAGCTGAAGAAGCAGGGCCTGGCCGCCGTAGCGAACGCCGGAAGTGATCAGCGCGAGGTAAGCGTGGACCTGGCAGGGCTAAGCCAATCCAACAGCGTCACCGTCGCGTTGATGCTTGCCTGGCTGCGCGAAGGCAAAGCCCGGGGCGTAGCCGTGAATTTCACCTCCGTGCCACCTGCTATCGGCAAGATTCTCGAGTTTTCCGGCTTGAACAGTCTCGTCAGCTACGAGCTTGCCAGTTAGCAGAGTAAACTGCTGCGCTCTAGCGTTTCGCGGCCTGTTGCTATCGGCCAGGCCAGCTCTTGAAAGCCCCAGACAATCACGCACCGCTGGTTTTCTTGCTGGCGTCACTACAGGAACTACCAAGTGAACGACGACATCCGATCCCGGCTGGATGAAGCCCTCAAGCCCAGCCAGTGTGAGCTGGTGATCGATGGCAATCGCGCTCAGCTCCATATCGTCTCAGCGGCGTTTGAAGGGCTGAACCGCGTGAAGCGGCAGCAGGCGGTCTACGCCTGCCTCAATGACTACATCGCGGACGGCAGGCTGCACGCGGTGACCATCACCGCGGTCGCGCAGTCCGAATTCGACGCCGAATCTGACGAGTAACCGGTATGGATAAGTTACTGATAACGGGCGGTGGCCAGCTCCAGGGCAACGTCCGCGTTTCCGGCGCGAAAAATGCCGCGCTGCCGATACTTGCTGCGACTTTGCTGGCTGACGGAGCGAGCAAGATCAGTAACGTGCCGCATCTGCATGACGTCACGACGATGATCGCGCTCCTCGGTTCTCTGGGAGCCGGTGTTACGGTCGACGAGACGATGGCTATTGAGATCGATGCCAGCGAGCTGAGCAGCCAACGGGCTCCCTATGAACTGGTCAAAACGATGCGCGCATCTTTCCTGGTGCTCGGACCATTGCTGGCGCGCTTTGGCGCTGCTGAAGTCTCTCTGCCGGGTGGTTGTGCGATTGGCGCGCGACCAGTGGATCAGCACCTCAAGGGATTCGCGGCGATGGGTGCGCATATAGACGTGAAGGACGGTTACGTGTTTGCCCGCAGCGATGGCCGGCTGCAAGGCGCGCGTATCGTCATGGACATGGTCACCGTGACCGGCACCGAGAACGTACTGATGGCGGCGGTGCTTGCGAACGGTCGCAGCACGATTGAAAACGCGGCGCGCGAGCCCGAAGTAACTGATCTGTGTGAGTACCTCATCGCGATGGGCGCCCGCATCGACGGCGTGGGTACGGACATCCTGGTGATTGACGGGGTCGAGCGACTGACGGGACATCCCTATGTGGTCATGCCGGACCGGGTCGAATGCGGCACCTATCTCGTGGCCGCTGCGATAACTGGCGGTCGGGTGGTTTGCACGCATGCCAAGCCAGACACAATGAGCGCCGTGCTCGACAAACTCCGCGCAGCGGGCGCCGAAATCGTCGTGGGCGACGACACGATCTCGATCGATATGTATGGTGCGCGGCCGCTGGCTGTCGATATTCGAACCGCACCGTATCCTGGGTTTCCGACAGACATGCAGGCGCAGTTTGTCGCGCTGAATGCGATCGCCGAGGGTACGTCGCGGGTAACGGAAACCATTTTCGAGAATCGGTTCATGCACGTGCAGGAACTCAATCGCCTTGGTGCGGACATTCAGATTGACGGCAATACGGCGGTGATTCGCGGCGTTCGCCAGCTCAAGGCTGCGCCAGTAATGGCCACCGATCTGCGCGCATCGTTCTCGCTCGTGCTCGCGGCGTTAGTGGCCGAGGGCAAGACGCTGATCGATCGCATCTACCACATCGATCGCGGTTATGAGTGTATCGAAGAGAAACTGGCGGGGATCGGCGGTGAAGTTCAGCGGGTTTCGGGCCGATGATCGAATCATGCAAAGCAACCTTCTGCCGATCATCCAGGGAGTCTGATCGTGTCTAAGCCTAAGCAACTGACGATTGCGCTTAATCGTGGCCGGATCCTCAAGGAGTTTCTGCCGATGATGGCGGCCGCAGGCGTAGAGCCCAGCGAAGACATGGACGCCTCCCGCAAGCTGGTATTCGACACGGCTAACCCCAACGTGCGCGTTCTTGTCGCACGAGGCTCCGACGTGCCTACCTATGTAGAGCATGGCGCGGCGGATATCGGTATCACTGGTAAAGACACGATTCTTGAGCACGGAACCCAGGGTTACTACGAGCGCCTCGATCTCGGCATTGCGCGCTGTCGACTGATGACCGCTGCACCTGCGGGTTTCGCCTATCCGGCTGGTCGCGTGCGAGTGGCCACCAAATTTGTTCGGGTCGCTGAGCGTTACTTCGCCCAGCGTGGCCAGCAGGCGACAATCATCCCGCTGTCGGGTGCACTGGAGGTTGCTCCGGTGTTGGACCTGGCGGATCTCATCGTCGACATCGTTGATACCGGCAATACGCTGAAGGCCAACGGCCTGGTTGCGATGGACACAATTGCCGACGTCAGCACTCGCGTCATCGTGAATCGTGCCGCGATGAAGCTGAAGTTCGATGAGATCACGAAAGTGCTCAACGACCTGTCAGCGGCTTTGCCGTCGTGACAGAGAAAACGCCGCTGATTCGCCGGCTCGATAGTCGCGATGATGCGTTTGCGGCGCAACTCGACGGCTTGCTGGCGTGGGACGTGAGCAGCGATGACGAGGTCAACCGCATAGCCGCCGAGGTTATCAAGGCCGTGAAGGACGGCGGGGATACCGCGCTCCTCGACTACACCGCCCGCTTCGACCGTCTACAGGTAACGCACGTCAGTCAACTCGAGCTGAGCCGGCCTGAGCTTGAACGAGCGCTCGATGCGATTGATCCTGAGCAGCGAGAAGCGCTTGAGTCGGCAGCGGAGCGCATACGGTCGTATCACGAACGCCAGCGCGAGAACGGGTTCAGCTACGAGGACGAGCACGGCAATCTGCTCGGTCAGCGCGTGCTGCCGCTCGATCGGGTTGGCGTGTATGTACCTGGCGGCCAGGCCGCTTATCCCTCGACCGTGCTCATGACGGTGGTGCCGGCGAAGGTTGCCGGAGTGGGTGAGGTCATCGTCACGGTGCCAACGCCCGACGGTGTGCGATCTGACCTTGTGCTCGCCGCCGCTCTGATTGCCGGCGCAGACCGAATATTCACCGTCGGCGGTGCTCAGGCGATTGCGGCGCTCGCCTACGGCACCGAGACCATCCCGCGTGTCGATAAGATCGTCGGGCCTGGCGGTGCTTTCGTCGCCGCCGCCAAACGTCTTGTGTTTGGACCCGTGGGCATTGATGTTATCGCCGGTCCCAGTGAGGTGCTGGTTATCAGCGACGGCTCAGCGCGGCCAGACTGGTTGGCGCTGGATTTGTTCTCCCAGGCGGAGCACGACGAGGCGGCGCAAGCGATCGCGATCAGCCCGGATCTTGCGCACCTGGATCGTATTGAAGCGGAGATGGAGAGAATGCTGCCTACGCTTGAGAGACGCGAGATTGCCGAGGCCTCGTTGTCACGGCGAGGCGCGTTGATTCACTGCGCTGATCTGGCGGAGGCGGCCGAAATTGCGAATCGCATTGCGCCGGAGCACCTTGAGCTTGCGCTCCGGGATCCGGATGCCTTGCTGGGTGATATACGCCATGCGGGTGCGATCTTCATTGGCGCCCACACCCCGGAAGTCATGGGCGACTATGTGGCTGGCCCGTCCCACGTGCTGCCAACGTTCGGCACGGCTCGCTACGGCTCGCCGCTGGGCGTTTATGACTTCCAGAAACGCTCGTCGATCATTCGGTTGTCAGCGAAGGGGAGTGAAGCGCTGGTCGACACCGCCTCGATTCTGGCGCGTGGCGAAGGGCTGGAGGCCCACGCGTTAGCGGCCGAGGCCCGGCGTGGGGCAAACGAGCCGGATTAACTGGATAGGCTCCGGTGCACTCAACCCTTGTGGGTGCGCGCCAGATAATCGTGGCTTCGCATCTCCAGCAGCCGGCTCATCGTGCGCTCGAATTCGAAGCTGAACTGGGTTCCCTGATAGAGCGCCTCCAGCGGCTGTTCCGCTGAGAGGATCAGTTTGACGTTGTGATCGTAGAGCTCGTCAACGAGGCTGATGAAACGTCGGGCCTGGTCTTCGATATTGCTGGTAAACGTCGGGACGTCAGACACGAGCACCGCGTGAAAGAGCCGGGCGATCTCGATGTAGTCTGCGGCGCTGCGCGGCCCGGCGCAGAGGGCCGCGAAATCGAACCAGACAACGTCTTCAGAACACCGGCGGGCAGTAATCGGTCGGTTTTCGATACTCAGCGTCACCGGCTCGTCGGTGGCTTCCATCGCGAGCCCGCAGAAACTGTCGTTCAAACTTTCCTGCGCCGCGGCGTCCAATGGCGAGTGATAGATCTCTGCGCGCTCGAGCACGCGCAGGCGATAGTCGATACCGCCGTCGATATTGAGAATCTGGGTGTGCTGCTCAAGCAGGCTGATGGCCGGCAGAAAGCGGCTACGTTGCAGGCCGTTGGGGTACAGGCCGTGTGGTTCGATATTTGAGGTCGTGACCAGTGTGACCCCTCGGCTGAAGAGCGCATCGAGCAACTCCGCGAGAATCATTGCATCGCCAATGTCAGAGACAAAGAACTCGTCGAAACACAGCACGCGGCTGCGGCTGGCAAACTCGTCAGCAATGCTCTGCAGCGGATTTGCGGTCCCCGCCAGGCGCGTCAGGTCAGCATGGACGCCGTGCATGAATCGGTGGAAATGCATGCGGGTCTTGTCGGGGAAGGGCAGGCAGTCGTGGAAGAGGTCCATGAGGAAGGTCTTGCCGCGGCCGACTCCACCCCAGAAGTACAAGCCCTTCTCGGGTTCGAGGGGCTTACCCTGGAGGCCTGCCAGCCAGCCAGCCACGCCGCTACGCTGTCGCGCATCGCGCAAGACCAGCCGGTCGTATAGCTCGCTCAGGGCCGCGACCGCCATTTCCTGGGCTGGGTCTGCTGTGAAGGCGTGACGCTTCAGCTCTTCTCGGTATTTTTCATCGGGACGCATGGCGGCGCACGATAGCGAACGCATGGCTCGCCGCCCAGCCCCGGCGCGTAATTCCGTGCAGCGATCGGGCTTTTGGGCTGCCTCGCTGTGTGTGCTGTGTTTATTTGTGCTTGCACTGGGTAGCGGCGGGCTGACTGGTTACACTGCGCCGATGGCCAGTTTCTCCGCTCGATACGTTCTACTGCCCGCGCTGGTTGGGCTTGCTCTTGGCGCGCTCTATCTGCTGTACAGCGCCCCAAGCACGCCCGTCGCCAGCACGGGCTATAGTGCGGCGGTCAGCAAGGCGGCACCCTCGGTGGTGAATATCTACACCAGCAAGGTGATCGAGCAGCGCGTGTCCCCAATTTGCCAGTTACCGAGGTTTCGGGACCTGTGCGAGATGTACAAGGGTAATGGCCGCCGGATGCAGAGCTCTCTCGGCTCAGGCGTGGTTATCAGCGCCGATGGCTACATCCTGACGAATAACCATGTCATCGCTGATGCTGACGAGATTCTCGTTGCCTTCATGGACGGTCATACGGAAACAGCTCAGGTTGTTGGGGCTGACCCAGAGACTGATCTCGCCGTGATACGCGTGCCTGGCGACGAGCACACGCCGATCACCGTTGGCGATTCCGATGCGGTCAGTGTTGGTGATATCGCCCTGGCGATCGGCAACCCCTTCGGCTTTGGCCAGACCGTATCCATGGGCATCATCAGTGCCAAGGGGCGCGCGGGGATCAGCGCCAGCCCCTACGATGACTTTATCCAGACCGACGCCGCGATCAACCCGGGCAATTCGGGGGGTGCGCTGATAGACACCCAGGGCCACTTGATTGGTATCAACACGCTCATCTTTTCTCGATCTGGCGGCTCAGAAGGCATCGGCTTCGCGATTCCCTCCCACCTGGCAGGATCCATTCTCGAGCAAATCGCGCGCAATGGTCAGGTGGTGCGCGGCTGGCTCGGCGTTGAGCTGGAAAACGTGCCGGCGACGGGTGCCGTGGGGTTGCGCGTTCTGTCGGTTGTTCGCGGCGGTCCGGCACACAGAGCGGGAATCCGAAGCGGCGACGTTCTGACGGCGATAAACGACACTCCGGCGATCAATTCCCGCGTCATCACCCAGGCGATCTCCGAAGTGGCGCCCGGAGACATCCTGGCCGCGGATGTGCTTCGACCGACAGACGGTCAGCAGGTGCAAACCCTTGAACTAACGGCCGGTCAGCGGCCGGCGCCGGTGCCCTGAGGCTCGATGTAGCGGTCCGCTAGCGCCGCTGTGGCGGGCCCGCGCAAACAATCCTTGTTCGCGGCGAGGCTTTTCGATAAAGTCCGCGCTCCCAAAATTCCGGTTGGGCGCCCACCATTGTGTGGCGTCTATCGCGTTGGCAGACCCGCAGGCAGATTCAAGGCAAAGTGAGCTTTGATCTGCTGCGAAGAGCCAGACCCAGGCTGCCGAAACAGCCCGTGAAACAGAGAAGAACGTTATGAAAACTGTCAGTGTTCGCGCCCAAGATGCCCAGCATGACTGGTACGTGGTTGATGCGACCGGCAAAACCCTGGGCCGTCTGTCGACTGAGATCGCCAGCCGACTGCGCGGTAAGCACAAGCCCTGCTACACACCACACGTCGATACGGGTGACTTTATCGTTGTGATCAACGCCGAAAAGGTGCATGTCACAGGCAATAAAGAAGAAGGCAAGAACTACTATTGGCACACCGGCTACCCGGGCGGCATCAAGTCTCGTACGCTCGGCCAGGTACGCGCCGAACACCCGGAACGCCTGATCGAGCGTGCCGTCAAGGGAATGCTGCCACGCAATCCTTTGGGTCGGGCGATGTACCGCAAACTGAAGGTATACGCAGGCACCGAACACCCGCACACTGCCCAGCAGCCGAAAGCACTCGAGATTGGCGGCCGCTAACGGCCCGAGACTCGATTCAGGCGATAACAAGCAACCAAACAACGAACCAAACGCAAGCAAGACACTATGGCGCAACCGCACAACTACGGAACTGGACGACGCAAAACGTCCGCTGCCCGGGTATACATCAAACCCGGCACCGGCCAGATCGTCGTCAACCGCAAACCTCTGGACCAGTATTTCGGGCGCGAAACCGCTCGTATGGTCGTACGTCAGCCGCTCGAAGTGGCCGATGCGCTTGAGCGATTCGACATTCAGATATCTGTCCGCGGTGGCGGCGGTTCGGGCCAGGCGGGAGCGATCCGGCACGGCATCGCTCGAGCACTGGTTGAATACGACGAGGAGCTGCGCTCCCCGATGCGTCGTGCAGGGTTCCTGACCCGCGACGCGCGCGAAGTCGAACGCAAGAAAGTGGGCCTGCACAAAGCGCGTAAGCGTCCGCAGTTCTCCAAGCGCTAGATTGCCATCCAATCAGCTCGCCGGATCAACCGGCTGGCTTGCTGGCGAGCCAGCATCCAACGGGCCTCTTGTTGAGGCCCGTTGTCGTTTCATGGATGGGCTACAGCCGCCCAGGCGTGAACATTTTCCGATCTCAGTACCTGAGTTAAGCGCGTGTTTCCGGCAGCTCATCCGAGGGTATTCAGATCCATTGGGTGGTTGCTAGCGGGATGAAAGCGCGGGTCGTTGCCTCGTCACGGCCTGGATATTGGTGGGTCGCGGCTTCGTCACGACTTAGAAGAGGGTCGCGACTGCGTCACGACTTAGAAGAGGGTCGCGACTGCGTCGCAACCTAGGGTGTCGCAGCTACGCTACGACACAAGGAAGGCTCGTGACTGCGCCACGACATTGGGTGTCGTAACTGCGTTACGACATTGATGAACTACTCTTGATAAATATGATGGATATCTTGTGGAAGATCGTCTTCAGGG
>CAYGQC010000002.1:12395-14076 GCA_964351875.1 uncultured Pseudomonadales bacterium | reverse complement strand
GATGAACTACTCTTGATAAATATGATGGATATCTTGTGGAAGATCGTCTTCAGGGGCGTTCTGAGCGGCAGTGAATGTGCTAGAATTCCGCCGCTTTTTTGGTCAGTGATTGGAGAGCTACGTGAGCGGTGACGGGACTGTCGAAGACGCTGGCAATTTTGCGTCGGCCTCATCCGAGCCTACCCCGGTAAATCAGGGACGGCGCTACTTTTTAATCGGCGCGACTTCGGTCGGCGCCGCCGTTGGTGTCGTCGGCGCCGCGGTGCCGTTTTTAGGCTCCTGGGTGCCCAGCGCGCGAGCCCGAGCAGCAGGCGCACCAATTACGGTCGACATCAGCAAGCTTGAGTCCGGTCAGATGATTACTGCGGAATGGCGCAGCCAGCCGGTCTTTATCATCAATCGCACGGATGCCCAGGTAGGCCACCTGAAGCAGGACAACGCGCGGCTGGCTGATCAGGACTCAGAGGTAGTCGCGCAGCAGCCGGAATATGCAGCAAACCGTTGGCGTTCGCGGCGCGAGAATTTGGGTGTCTTCGTAGGCTTGTGCACACACCTGGGCTGTTCGCCCAAGCTCTACGCTGATGCGCAGCCGGAAGCGTTTGACCCTAACTGGAAAGGTGGCTTCTTCTGCCCCTGCCACGGATCACGTTTTGATCTCGCTGGCCGCGTTGTCTCAGGCGTACCCGCGCCGACTAACCTGCCGGTACCCGCTTATCGTTTTCTCACCGAAGGCGTGATTCTCATCGGCGAAGACGAGGTGACGTCCTAATGTCTAATCCTCAAGGCGAACGGCCACCAGCTGGTCAAAACCCCGGTGCCTGGGGCAACTTCATGGGTTGGTTAGATGAGCGTTTCCCGGCAACGGAAACCTTCGAATACCACATGTCGAAGTACTACGCGCCGAAGAACTTTAACTTCTGGTACTACTTCGGCGTGCTGTCCATGGTGGTGCTGGTCATTCAGTTGCTTTCGGGCATCTGGCTGACGATGAACTACGTGCCCAGCGGCGCCGGAGCATTTGCCTCCGTCGAATACATCATGCGTGATGTCGAGTACGGCTGGCTGCTGCGGTATATGCACTCCACCGGCGCGTCGGCGTTTTTTGTGGTGGTCTATCTGCACATGTTCCGGGCCATGATGTACGGCTCCTATCGCAAGCCCCGTGAGCTTTTGTGGCTCATCGGCATGGCTATCTTCATTCTATTGATGGCGGAAGGCTTCTTCGGATACCTGTTGCCCTGGGGCAACATGAGCTACTGGGCGGCCCAGGTGATCGTTTCTCTCGCGGGCGCTATTCCCGTCATCGGCCCGGATCTGATGGAGTGGGTGCGTGGCGACTATCTCGTGTCCGATATCACGTTGAACCGTTTCTTTGCGCTGCACGTTGTGGCGGTGCCGCTGATGCTGGTCATGCTGGTGTTCGTGCACCTGGTTGCTCTGCACCACGTTGGCTCCAACAATCCCGACGGCGTCGATATCAAGAAACACAAAGACGCTAACGGCGTGCCGCTCGACGGCATCGCATTCCATCCGTACTACTCGGTGCACGACATTCAGGCAATCGTTGTGTTCCTGTTTCTGTTCTGTGCGGCGATGTTTTTCGCGCCGGAGATGGGCGGCTACTTCCTCGAGAAACCGAACTTCGAGGCAGCGGACCCTCTCAAGACGCCGGAACATATTG
>CAYGQC010000002.1:0-12385 GCA_964351875.1 uncultured Pseudomonadales bacterium | reverse complement strand
ATCGTGCCGGTCTGGTACTACATGCCGTTCTACGCGATGTTGCGCGCGGCCACGTACCCATTCCTGGGTCTGGATGCCAAGTTCTGGGGCCTGGTGATCATGGCTTCCGCGATCCTGCTGCCGTGTGTACTGCCCTGGCTCGACCGCAGCCCGGTCAAGTCCATTCGCTACAAAGGCATGGCGAGTAAATTCATGCTCGGCCTGTTTGTCGTGAGCTTCGTGATTCTGGGCTACCTTGGTGCGGTGCCGCCTTCGCCGGTTGCGACGGGACTAGCCCAGCTCTTTACGGCTACCTATTTCCTCTATTTCATCCTGATGCCGTGGTACACGCGAGTCGAAAAGACCAAGCCTGTACCCGACCGGGTGACGATGCGATGAGGCGCGCAATGAAAGTGATGAGCAGTCAAATCAGCGCGTCTGCGGACGCCGCTCAACGTGGCAAACAGTCAGTCGGACGCGTGCTCAGCATGGCCTTCGGTGGCCTGTTGATGTTGTTTTCAGTGCCCGCGCTGGGGGCTACTGCCGCTTATGAGGGTGAGCATTTCGAAGCCGATCTTAATGATTTACCGTCTATGCAGCGCGGATTCAAAATGTATGCGAATTACTGCATGGGTTGTCACTCGCTGCAGTATCAACGCTATGAAAAAACGGCAGATGACCTGGGCATTCCTCACGATATCGCTCTGGAAAACCTCGTCTTTACCGGCCAACGCATCGGCGGCTTGATGGTCAACGCCATGTCGGAGGCCGATGCCAAAGCCTGGTTCGGTGGCAAAGCGCCTGATCTCACGATGATCGACCGCATCAAAGGCACGCAGTACATCTACAACTATCTGAAGACGTTCTACGCCGACGCATCCCGTCCGTTTGGCTTTAACAATCTCGCGTTCCCGAACGTCGGCATGCCGCATGTAATGGCGGAGCTGCAGGGCATCCAGCGCAATAACGTTTGCCTGCAGGAACCCGTTATCGCGGACAATGGCGGTGAGAAGCGTGATCCGCTCTCCGGCGAGCCCATTACCGAGGAAGTCTGTGACAATCTGGTTGTTGATGAAGGCACCGGTTCGCTGAGCGCGGATGAGTACGACCAAGTTGTCGCGGACATTGCCAACTTCCTGCACTACGTGGGTGAGCCGGCACGTTCGGATCGAAACCGTATCGGCGTCTTTGTGCTGCTCTTCCTTGTGATCATGTTTGCTCTTGCCTGGCTGTTGAACCGGGAATATTGGAAGGACGTAGAGCACTAGAACAGGTTGGGTGCAGCCAGTAGCGGTGCTACTGATTGCACCTGGCAAGCGTCGCCAGCGAGCGACGTATTTGGCGGGGCTGTGAGGACTGACCCGCTTACACTCAAGCATTTGCCACTTGGCCTGGTGAAGTATTCGGATGGCTGTACGCGGTAGCGCGCCAGTCAGAGCCTTTGATCAACACGGTGCGTGTAGACACCTGGGTTGATCGGCAATCGAGTAGCTGACAGAAAGGGCAAATTGCCAGACTCGACGGGTTTTGTGCCAGGTGTTTTGCCGGCATGTGCCAGTCGTGGGGGAATCGAAAGAATGAGTATCGTAACTCGCCGGTCGGCGATGACCTTGTTTTCTGATCCGTCGGATCACTATAGCCACCGTGTCCGCATGGTTCTCGCAGAGAAAGGCGTGACATGCGATATCGTCGATGTTGACCCCGGCGACAAGCCGGAAGATCTCGCTGAGATAAACCCCTACAACACGCTACCCACGCTGCTCGATCGCGACCTGGTTCTGTGGGAATCCCGCGTGATGATGGAGTATCTGGATGAGCGATTCCCTCATCCGCCGTTGCTGCCGGTCTATCCCGTTGCCAGAGCTCAGTCTCGGCAGCTAATGCATCGTATGGAGACCGACTGGTGTCCGAAGGTGGATCTGCTGCTCGCTGGCAAAGGCCGCGAGACGGCTCTGACCAAGGCTCGCAAAGAATTGCGCGAAGACATTATCAGTATCGCGCCGATCTTCGCGGATCTTGACTACTTCATGAACGAGGAGTTTTCGCTGGTTGATTGCTGCATCGCACCCATTTTGTGGCGACTCGAGCTGCTCGATATCAAGCTCCCGGATCGTCAGACGCGACCGCTGCGCAAGTACATGGGCATGATCTTCGATCGCCCGTGTTTCCGGGACAGCATGACTCAACTCGAACTGGAAATGGTGTCGTGACCTCTAATCGACCCTACCTTCTGCGTGCGCTGTTCGAGTGGATTGTCGACAACGATGCGACACCCTACGTGGTTGTGGCGGCCGACGCAGCCGGCGTGATTGTGCCAACCGACTATGTGGCCGACGGCCGGATCGTGTTGAACATCTCGCCAGCGGCGGTGCGCGAGCTACGCCTTGAGAACGACACCATCAGCTTTACCGGCCGCTTTTCCGGCCAGCCTTTCCTTGTCAGCGCACCGATTGGTGCGGTGACCGCGATATACGCGAAGGAAAGCGGCGAAGGCATGATGTTCAACGTCGAAGAGAGTGAATCGACTGATCCTGCAGATGCGGTAGCCGCATCTGGCAACGATCGCAGCTCCGCGCCGGCACTCAAGCTCGTTAAGTAACGAGGCGCTGGCTCCTAGCCGGTGGCTCCAAGCCGCGGACTTCCGCAACGGCCGGATTGGTTGCTGACGTAGCAACCAGTCCGCTGGCTCTCAATTTACGGACTGATCTGCGGGCTGATCTGTGGGCTGATCTGTGGGCTGATCTGTGGGCTGATCTGTGGGCTGAATAGTCGCTGTCCAAAACTTCTTCTGTTCACCGCGTGTGGCTGCGCGCGCCAACCGCGCCGCGACTAGCTGTTAGCAGTTCTTAAACTAGCGGCTTCTCGCCGCTAGGACCCTTCCTGCTCGTCAGTCAGCATTGGCTGCGGCGCGCCGTCATTGGCTGGCTGCTCGATGAGCGGCTCGTCGACGTACTCGAACACCTTGACGATCTTCTGCACTCCAAAGACGCTCTGGGCGACCGCCACGGCGGCATCGGCTTCCGATGTGGTGACAATCCCCATCAGAAAGACGACGCCGTTGTCCGTTTCCACCTTGATTCGTGAGCCCGGCGCGTTTTCGTCTGCGAGCAGCTTGGACTTTACCTTTGAGGTCAACCAGCCGTCGTTGGTTCTGGCGACATGGCTGGTCGGGCCGCGAATCTCAATCTCGTTGTGCACCTTGCGAGCCTTGGCCACCGTTCGTGCAGATTCTCCCGCCTTCAGCTTGAGAGCCTCGCTGGGAACCTGGCCGGTAAGCAGCACGACGCCGTTGAAGCTGACGACGTTTAGATGCGTGCCTTTGAAGCCCTCGTCCGAATCGCGGATCGTGGAACGTACGACGCGTTCAATCACTTCGTCATCGAATGCCTGGCCGGGAGTGCGCGTATTGGGGTTGCTCGACAGCAGCGAGCACCCAGCCAGAACCAGGCATGCGACCGCAGCCGTCGCGACGCGCGCGCACAGAGCGCGGTGTGATGAAGCCTTCGTGTCGGTGTAGTTGCAGCGGGTAGAGAAAGCGTTAGGTTTGGTCATGCGGTAAATGCGCCTTGAATCCATGTGCAGCGATGAAGGTAGTGTGTCTTCCGCACCGAGATAACGTCAAATCGGCAGGGCATCAATTGTCGAGTCAGCTCGCGCGCGAGATAGTGCTGCGCCGTTTTTATTATTCTGCGCTGCTTGGGTAGATCAACGCTAGCCTCCGCACTCACGAATGCGCCACTGTTGCGCATGCGTACTTCGATGAAAACCAGCGTGCTTTGATGTTGGGCAATCAGGTCGATCTCGCCGGCGCGGCAAGCGTAGTTTCGCTCCAGAATTCGGCCGCCGCGTAGAAAGAGGTGCAGCGCTGCTGCACGTTCTGCGAGCGTGCCCGCGTCGCGGGTCGTAATCGTTTTGAGCCAGGAGCCAAAGGGCATGCTGGGTTAGAGCCGGCAGCTACTGTCC
Organism: uncultured Pseudomonadales bacterium; assembly: GCA_964351875.1. GTDB lineage: Bacteria > Pseudomonadota > Gammaproteobacteria > Pseudomonadales > Azotimanducaceae > JANSWO01. The sequence goes on along the minus strand of CAYGQC010000002.1, from coordinate 8,443 downwards.
TGCGACGATCTGCGGCACAGGTATGAGTGCGCCAGAGCTGACAACGGCCCAGCCTGGTTGTCGGCGCACCTGATGATCGCGAATAACGAGAGTACCGGAGCTTCCTGCCAGGGTCCGTGGGTAATCGGCTAACCACGGCAGTTGCGCTGCGATGCGCAGCGCATCTACGCCTAGCCCCTGCAGAGCGACCAGGGAGGCGGGCAGATCGCCGAGCGCGTCGGCCAGCTCTCTGGACAAAGGCGTCTGGCCCAGATCCCAGCCGGATTGCACCATTTGCATGCCATTAAGATCGACGAGGTCGGCGTCACGCAGGCCACGTCGTGCGCGACTCGCGGCATACACAGGCAGGTTGCCCGCAAAATGAAAGCGCAGAGCCGGGCGTAGTGCCTTAGCCTGGCGACCATCGAGGAGCGCGACAATTGCGTCCAGATCGTCTCGTGCTCTGGGCTGAAACTCGACCTCCAATCCGAGGGCGCGCGCGAGTTGCTGGTGACGGCCTTCGCTCGCCTTCACGAGCATCACATCGCCAACTTGTTCGGTGAGCTCTTGCACGCTGGACAGGCTGCGGGCTTCCAGCAGCTCAGCCGGGCTTGCTCCCCAGGCCTCAGTGAGTGTGGTCGTCGCGCGCTCCGCCCAGGAAGAATTCGCGCGCAGAACGGCAATGCGTTTGTGGCCGTCGCGACGGAGCTGCCGGGCAATCTCGCTTGCTTCGTCCTCGACAGCGAGCGCGAGCTGAAGCACTGGAGCGCGTTGGCGCGGTTCGTTAGCTGCATCCGGCGTAAAACCAGAAACCCCCGTACTGTTGAAAGGCGCATAACTCTCTCGCACAGGAATCTCGCCTTCTGCCGGAGTAGCTGTCGGAGTAACTGTCGGAGTAGCCGCAGGCTGTAGCGAGCTCCGCGCCGGCGAATGTGATCGCTCTACGTAGTTCAGCGCGAGAACCGGAACTGGCGGTGCTAGCGCGACCAGCTCTTCTACTTTATCCCTCGCCAATGGGCCGATGATTGCGGTGCTGCCGGACGCGAGCGCGTTGTCGAGAAGACTCGACATGTCGTCTTCGGCCGTGTCATAGAAGCGCAGCTCGACGCTGGCGTTACTGCCTCCGGCGAGCGCGACACGGTTGTCCAGGTAGGCGGCCGCAATGCCGTCTCGGACCGCATTGCCCGCACTGGCGAGACTGCCGCTGAGTGGCAGAAAGACGGCGATGCTCTGGCTGCGTGCGGGCGAGTCGATAAGTGTTCTTAGAGCCGGGGGTGGGAGTGCGGCGGCTGGATGGTTTCGATAGTCCTGTCGCCAGCGCAGATAGCGGCTTCGCGCATCGCTTGTTCCGAACGCACCCGTGAGAGATTCGGCTAGCAACCACCACCCCTCAGCCAGCGGGTTACGGTGTTCAGATGCAGTGCGCGCTGCCGCGCTGGCCTGCGCGGCAGATGCCTGACTCATGAGGGTCCAAAGCGCCGCGCCGTTGTCATATGCGGCAGTTGAGTTGGCATTCGTTGATGCTGCAGGCATTCGCATCAGTCGATTGGCGGCGCTGATGAAATTGCCCGTAGCCCGATCGAATTCGATGTAGGTGCGCTCGAGCGCAATGCGTTGGCTGCTGCTCGCGCGGCCACCCAGCTCCGCTGCGATGCTGTTCAGCAGATCGGTAGCCTCCCGGTTCCTGTTGGCGCGGAATAGCTCCCGGGCTCGAAACAGATCGTATTCTGTGCTGCTCGTGACCGGGAGCCAGCGCGCATCGATTAGCGCGAACGCAGCGCTACCGTCCTCTGTTGCGCCGAGACGTTCGTACGCCAGCGCGGCATCGAGGTACAGTTGCGCCTGCGCTCCGTCGCGACTGCGGTTCGCGCGATCCATCAGGCTCCCGGGATCACTCGGCGCGGTATCGACCACCGGGATAGGTGACTGGGTTGGCAGGCGCGGTTGTTGCGTGCTTTCGCACGCGGCGAGCGTTGCGAGAGCGACGAGTGCAAAGATCAGCCGCGCGGGTCGCGCACGATAGATCTGCGGTTTGTACAGCGGCTTCGAAGCGCCACTGGCCAGCCAGCGTTTCGCCAGGAAGCGCTCCACGAGACCTATTGAGCGGCTCGGCATCAGATCAGGCATAAGATCAGGCATGAGATCAGAAGGAAGGAACATGACGGGCTGTCTCTACGTCGTTGCAACGCCAATTGGACACCTGCGCGACCTGTCTCGTCGAGCGGAGGATGTCCTCAAGAGCGTTGCGATTGTGGCCGCTGAGGATACCAGACGCACTTCGGTGCTGTTAGGCGAGATCGGCGCATCACCACAGCAGCTAATCGCGCTGCACACACATAATGAACGCCGACAGAGTGAGCGCGTAGTGGCCAGCCTCACTGAGGGTCTGGACGTTGCGCTGGTCAGTGACGCGGGTACGCCCTGCGTTAGCGATCCTGGATTCGAGTTGGTGCGACTGGCCCGCGAACATGCGCTTAAGGTGGTTCCTGTTCCGGGCGCCAGCGCGGTCTCCACCTTATTGTCTGTCGCGCCGTTGGCCGTGCCCAGTTATCGTTTTATTGGATTTCTCGCCAGCAAAGGCAGCGCGCGCAACAAGGGTTTTGCGGCGATGCTTGGTGATTCCAGCGCGACGGTCTTCTTTGAAGCGCCGCATCGCATGGAGGACGCGCTGCGGAGAATCAGCGCGTTCGACGCCACGCGCCAGGTGGTGATCGGGCGGGAGCTGACCAAGATTCATGAGGAGGTTCTGCTCGGCAACGCTGATGAGCTGGCCAGCTCGCTGAAGGAGCGGGGCGCATTGCGCGGAGAGTTTGTCTGTTTGCTGAGCGGCGTTGAAGTCAGCCGTGATGGCGATCTGGAACTCGCAGGTCGAATCCTTGCGGAGCTAGCCTCGGAACTGCCTCCCTCCAAGGCTGCTCGGGTTGCGGCGCGAATCTCCGGTGTCGATCGCAGCCTGCTGTATGAGCGCTTGCGGCAAGCTGACACCAGCGAATCTAGCGAGCGATAATCAGCGCTCGCGGGCTGTGCATTTGCTACCCTGCGCGCGAGTCGGCCAGGCAGTCGCTTGCGTGGTAACGCGTGAGAGGAAAGTCCGGGCTCCATAGGGCAAGGTGCCAGGTAACCCCTGGGGGGCGCGAGCCTACGGAAAGTGCAGCAGAGAGTAGACCGCCTCACGCTTGCGTGAGGTAAGGGTGAAAGGGTGCGGTAAGAGCGCACCGCGCGCGCTGGCAACAGGGCGTGGCTAGGTAAACCCCACCTGGAGCAAGGCTAAATAGAGATCCACTGATACGGCCCGTATTGGATCTGGGTAAGCCGCTAGAGGCACGTGGTGACGCGTGTTCGAGATGTATGACTGTCCACGACAGAACCCGGCTTACCGGCCGACTCATTTATTCGCTTGCCGCGCCGGGCTAATCGCTCGGGGCAGCTAAAACACCGATTTTTATCTCGATCCATTCTTATAGTTAAGGTTGTTTCGAGAATAAAACAGGTAGAGGCTTGTATTGCAGGCCTTTGCTGACGTTCAGGCCCAGTTCATCTCGCCTTCCTCCGGATCAGTTCCACGAGGAACCCGGAAAAATCCTTATTTTACGAGGCGTTAGCCGTCTTTTTCCCTTGACCATCAGGTGCCCCATCGGTAGGGTCGCTGGGTGGGAATTTATGGGGATAAATGGGGATTTTTTACTCATTTACCTCGCTTTACTGTCAACATTGTCCGAAATTGGCCGCCCGGCCGAAGCCCGGACAGTTCTCTTCAGCGCTCTTTAGGGCAAAGGCGAGCTAGCAAGCGATGTTTCGCGGAATCTCCAGCGTCAACATGGATGCCAAAGGCCGGGTAGCGCTGCCAACGCGCTATCGCGATAGCCTGCTGTCCCGCTGTGCAGGACACATCGTGGTCACCATCGATGTCCGCGAGCGCTGCCTGCTGCTTTACCCGTTGCAAGATTGGGAGGCGGTTCAGGCGCAACTGGAAGCGATGGCGAACATGCGCTCCAGCGCGCGAGTGGTCCAGCGAATGCTGATCGGTCACGCGAGCGACGTTGAGCTTGATGCCAGTGGCCGCCTGCTGGTGCCGCCGATGCTCCGGGAATTTGCCGGCCTGACCAAAAAGACCGTGCTCTCTGGCCAGGGCAACAAGATCGAGATCTGGAGCGAATCGCTCTGGCATGAGGGCATGTCCACCTGGCGCTCTCCCGACGTCATCGCCGCTCTCGACGACGGTGACGACTTCGAAGGCCTGTCGATTTGACCCCTGCAGCCGATCACATCCCGGTCTTGCTAAGCGAGGTGCTCGACGCGCTGAGGCCGCAGTCCTGTGAGCGAGTTATCGATGCAACGTTCGGGCGCGGTGGCCATTCCAGGGCTTTGCTCGCAGCGTTGCCTGACAACGCTCGCTTGCTGGTTATCGATCGCGACCCAGCCGCCGTAGCCGCCGCAGTGGAGTTAGCCGAGACGGATGCCCGGGTTGTGGTTGCTGCCGGTGAGTTTTCGAAGCTGGGTAAATTCGCGGCCGACGCTGACATGCTGCCGGTCGACGCCATTCTTATGGATACGGGGGTTTCGTCGCCGCAAATCGACGAGCCCGAGCGTGGTTTCAGCTTCAGATTCGATGCGCCCTTAGACATGCGCATGGATACCAGCGGTGGCATCACGGCGGCGGAGTGGCTGAATACAGCCGATGCGCGAGATATGGCTAAAGCCTTTCGCGAGCTGGGCGATGAACGCTTTTCCGGACGTATCGCCTCGGCCATCGTCGCGGCTCGGCCGCTACGGACAACGGGTGAGCTGGTCGACGTCATCAACGCCGCGCAGCCAAGGCCGGACCCCCACAAGCACAGCGCAACCCGCGTATTCCAAGCCTGCCGCATGGTCGTCAATAACGAGGTGTCCGAGCTTGCTCAGGGTTTGCAGGCCGCGTATGAGAGCCTCGCGCTAGGCGGCCGATTGGCTGTGATTTCGTTTCATTCCGGTGACGATCGCCAGGTGAAAAGAGCCTTCCGAGCATTGTGTCGCGCGGAGGAGTCGCCACGGCGCCTACCCGTTCGCAACGCGCCACCACCGCCGGCGAAGCTTATCGGCCGAGCCGTAAAGGCGAGTGCTGCGGAGACGCGGGCGAACCCCCGCGCTCGCAGCGCGATGCTTCGGATACTGGAGCGGGTCGCTTGAGTCTGCTGGCTGGACAGCCGCCGAAGTTACGGACTTTTCTGCTTGGCATTGGCTTGCTGGTAGCGACGGTTGTGACGTCCCTGCAAGTAACCCTGCAGGCGGACACGGCACGAGATATGGCGCGCGCGCTGGATGCAGCCCAGAAGCAGAAAGAGCATTTGCTCGCGGAGCGTTCACGGCTGCTGCTTGAGCGAGGCGCGCTGGCGGCTTATCAGAACGTGGATAGGGTCGCGGAGTCAGAGTTGGGTATGCGTTTCCCGCAGCGCTCGCGGCGTGTACTTGTGGCCGCATCTGATGCGATGCCTGCCGTTGCGCCAGACCGCCTGGGCGAAGGCCAGTGAGGCGCTGGCGGCACCTCGCGTTAGTCCTCGGGTTTCTCGCCTGCGTGACGGTTGCTGGTGCGCGCGTGGGCTATCTGAATGTTTCGGATCGAGATCGCCTGCAAAGTGAAGGCGACGCTCGCAGCATTCGCTACACAACGATGCCAGCCCATCGCGGCATTATCTTCGATCGTCGCGGTGAGCCGCTGGCGGTCAGCACTCCGGTTGCCTCCCTCACGCTCGACCCAAGCCGGTTCGATGTAGCGAGTTTGGCAGATCTTGCGGCGGCGGCAGACGTAGATGTCGAGGCGCTGTCAGAACGCTTCGAGAGAATGCGGGGCAAAGAGTTCATGTACGTGCGGCGGCGCGTGCCGGCGCACATTGAGGCGGCTGTTCGCGAGCTGGAGATGCCTGCTGTCGGCTTCGAATCCGCCTACCGCCGCTACTATCCCGCCGGTGAGGTCGCGGCCCATGTGGTTGGCATCACCAACGTGAAAGACGAAGGTCAGGAAGGGGCCGAGCTTGCATTCGACGATGCCCTGCAGTCTGAACCTGGCAGCCAGCGGGTCCTGCGCGATCTGCGTGGCAATATCGTGGATCACCTCGGTGTCGTTGATGCGCCTCAGTACGGCCAGGACCTGGAGCTCGCTATTGATCTGCGGCTGCAGTTTTTTGCCTATCAGGAGCTTGTGAACGTCCGCCAGCAGACGGGTGCGCAGGGCGCTTCCCTCGTGTTAGTCGATGTCGCATCTGGTGAGATCCTGGCGCTCGCCAATCAGCCGTCCTACAACCCGAACATGATCGATGCCGAGTCGATCCAAGGCATGCGTAACCGGGCCGTTACCGATACCTATGAGCCAGGCTCGACGGTGAAAGCGCTGACAGCACTGGCTGCGCTGGAAAGCGGTTTGTACACGCCGACGAGCATGATTAATACGGCGCCCGGCTACATGACGGTTCGCGGCAAGCTGATCGAAGACCCGGTGAATCGTGGTCAGATCGATCTGACCACCGTGCTTGAGAAATCCTCGCAGGTCGGCATTGCCAAAATCGCGCTGAACCTTGAAGAGCGCGCTGTCTTCGATACCTATGCCCGGGCTGGTCTCGGCGGCATTGTCGGTACCGGCCTGCCGGGTGAGGCGGCGCCGTGGATGTCGGATGCCCAGCTCGACAACCCAATCGTGCGAACTACGCTTGCCTATGGCTACGGCATCGCCGTATCGCCTGTGCAGCTTGCCCAGGCGTACACCACCATTGCCCGGCTCGGTCGGCGCGTACCGCTGACGATTCTCAAAACGGACGTCGCTGATGCGAACAAGCTCAGCCAGCGAGTGTTCGATCCCGAACGCACCGCGACCTTGCTGTCGATGCTGGAGGGTGTTGTCTCGCCCACCGGAACAGCGCCACTCGCTGCGGTACCGGGCTATCGGGTGGCGGGCAAGACCGGCACCGTCCGCAAACGCAGCGAAGAAGGCGCGGGCTACGACGACACCCGTCACGTCGCATGGTTTGCTGGCGTCGCGCCCGCGAGTAACCCCCGACTGGTGCTGGTGGTCATGGTGGATGAGCCGACCGGGGATAGCGTTGGCGGCGGTACGGTCGCGGCGCCGGTGTTTGGCAAAGTAATGGCGCGAGCGCTGCGGCTGTTGTCTGTTCCGCCGGACGGTCCGGTCCAGATCGCGTCTGCGACGGGAGTGCGCTGATGCCTGCTTTGCCGAGGCCATTGCTACTCAACACCCTGCTGCCGGACGCGCCGGCTCTGAATGTGGCGGGTTTTACGGTGGATTCCAGGGCCGTAGAGCCGGGCGATGTCTTTGTCGCGCTGGCTGGCAAAGCCAGTGATGGGCATGATTTTGCACAGGCCGCGATTGCCTCGGGCGCCGCTGCCGTTCTCAGTGAGCGCATGATCGAGGGTTTGCCTGTCCCCTGTGTCGTACGCCCTGACCTTGCCAATGAACAGCACGAGATTGCAAACACCGCCTATGGCCGGCCCAGCGAGCAGCTCAGTGTTGCGGCCTGTACTGGCACAAATGGCAAGACATCGATCTGCTTCCAGACGTCGGACCTTCTAACGCGGATTGGTGTTTCGAGCGGCTATCTCGGAACAATCGGCTGGGGCCTGTCGTCGGCTGACCTCATGCCTGCGCGCCTGACAACAGAAGATGCGTTCACCGTGCAGCACCGACTGTCTGTCTTGCGGCGAGCGGGCGCGCAGTGGGCGTGCCTGGAAGCCAGCTCCCACGCTCTGGATCAGGGACGTCTGGATGGTGTGCAGATTCGGGCGGCGATCTTTACTAATCTCACCCGCGATCATATTGACTACCACGGCAGCTTCGAGGCTTACGAAGAAGCGAAAGCACTGCTTTTTACAAGGCCGGAGCTTGAGCTTGCCCTCGCCTGTGCGGACGACCCCGTAGGCGCGCGCATGCTTGAGCGTACGGCGGCCAACGTGGATCGACTCAGTTACGGATTCTCCCCCGGCGCAGACATTCGCGTTCGTCGCGCTGAGGGCGGCCAGGTCAAGGTCAACTCGCCCTGGGGTAGCGGTGAATTTGCGCTCCCGGGCATCGGTGACTTCGCTGTTGCCAATGCCGCGGCAGCCCTGACGCTTGCGCTGTGGCAGGGCGCTTCACTTGCTGCCGCGCTGTCCGCGCTCGGTTCTCTCGCGCCAGTGCCAGGTCGAGCGGAACGAGTCAGTCGGTGCGCAGGCGAGCCAACGGTTGTCGTAGATTACGCGCACACGCCGGATGCGCTGGAGAAAATCCTCGAGGCCTGTCGCGCTGAGACGCGCGGACGACTGATCTGTGTTGTCGGCTGTGGCGGCGATCGCGATCGCGGCAAACGTTCGCTGATGGCTGCTGCTGCCTGTGACGTCGCAGACGAGGTTTGGCTGACTTCCGATAACCCGCGCAGCGAGGACCCAATCGACATCATTACGGACATGCAGAAAGGGCTCGTACCTGAAGTGCCCTGCATGG
>CAYGQC010000001.1:0-94767 GCA_964351875.1 uncultured Pseudomonadales bacterium | reverse complement strand
CTTTGCACCGGGCGAGCCGATTCGCATTGCCGACGAGCGAAAAAAAGAAGCTATAGCTGGAACGACTTTAATAAAAATAATCATCGAGTCCGAGCAGCCTGACGGCCTGCTCAGTGCCGAGGTAATGGCGCGTATTGCGGATCTTCAGGTCTTCCTCGAGCGCCAGCCCCATGTCAGCAAAACGGTCAGCATCGTCGACTACCTGTCGCTGCTGCACTCGGCCATAGCTGGCGAGCAAGCAAGCGCGGATCGGCCGCTGCCGACGACGGACGATGCGGTTGCTCAATACCTGATGGTGTACGAAGCATCCGGTGATCCCAGCGACTTCGACGAAGAGATCACTCCCGACTATCAGGCGGCGCTGGTGCGCGGCGTGCTCAGCTCAAGCTGGCATTCCGACGGCGCTGTTGTTGTTGAAGCGTTGCAGGACTACCTGGCGGAACACTTCGCCGGTGACGACTTGCGAGCGACCATCGCCGGGGATGTGAACGTCTCCTATCACTGGATGACGCGCCTGGAAGCCAGCCACTTTGCTGGGGTCGGCCTGTCGCTTGTCTTGATATTGCTGATGTCGATGATCGTTTTTAGATCCGTGGGCGTTGGCTTCGTGGCAGTGCTTCCGGTCAGCCTTACCGTACTCAGCCTGTATGCGGTTATGGCGGCGCTCGGCATCCATCTGGAACCGGCCACCAGCATGTTCGCGGCAATTTCCGTGGGGGTCGGTGTGGATTTTGCGATTCATCTAATTGCCGGTCTGAGATCTCTGCCTGGTGAGGCGAGCGTGGAGGAGCGAGTGCGACAGGCAGCGCCGTCGATTGCGCGCGCCTGCTTCTTTAACGCTGCGGCGCTCGGTGTTGGCTTCTCGGTACTGATGCTCTCGGATCTGCCGACACTGCAACGCTTCGGCGGTCTCGTCTGCGTCGCTGCGGTCACCAGTTTCATCGCGGCTCTGGTTGTCGTGCCGGCAGGACTTGCGCTTATTGAGCGCATTTCACTGCGCCGGCCACGCGCGCTTGCGACGGCTGCGATTCTGGTTCTCGGCGTGGTTGGCGTTCTAGGCGTAGAGCCCGCGCGAGCGGATTCGCTCGGTGAGCCTCGCGCTTTGGATGCCTCAACCATCGCAGAGGCGGTTGCTAACCGGCCCGAGCCGAGTGCGACCAAGCGGCTTGTGGATATGACTCTCACGGATCGACGCGGACGTGAGCGGCAACGTCAGGCGGTGATCTTTCGCTTGAATGAAGCTGAGCAGCGGACGACCCGCATCACCTACCTCGCGCCGTCGATGGTGCGTGAGCTTACTTTTCTTAGTGCCGATGCTCGTGACGCCGACGCCCAGGATCATCGCTGGCTCTACATTCCCGCGGCTCGAAAGGTTCGTCGCGTGCCACCGTCCGACCGGGGAGACTACTTCCTCGGTACGGATTTCAGTTTTGAAGATATCCAGGCTGATTTCCGTTTTGACAAAGCGGACTACGAATTTGAACTGGACGGTGAGATTGAGATAGACGGCGAAGCGGGATATCGCCTGATCGCAACGCCGAGAACGCCGAAAATTGCCCGTGAACTGGGGTACGGACGGCTCGACGTCGATATCGAAGCGCGCAGCTGGTTTCCACGGAGCATCGAGTTTTTCGGCATCGACGGTAAGCCTCTGAAGGTCATCGATATCACGGCGCTGCGTCAGGTAGATGATATCTGGACGCCGGAAGAGATTGTTGCCGAGCATCTGCGCACCGGTCATCGAACCGTTTTTCGCTACTCCGAGATTGAGCATCTCACGACGCTGCCTGAGACGCTGTTGCGTGCTAGCGAGTTGAATCGCGGTTTGCCGTCGTCATGGTAATTGCCCCGATGAGTACTATCGGTTGGCGAGTGCTGACCCTGTTGGCGCTGTTTTTTCTTGCGCTGCCAAGTACCGCCGAGTTATCTGCCAACGCAGAACTGTCCTGGAATGCGGCGAGTGATGCGCCCTCAGTCACGGGTCACATTGGCGCCGAGGCGAGGCTCCAACTCGAGTGGCGTCGCGATTTCAGTGATCGGCTCTCGTCGGTCTTGTCCGGTCGGGTTGCGGGTGAGCAGTTTGATCGGCTACGGCCGGGGCGGGCGGACCTTACGAGCTACGACGGTCCGAGCCGACCGTTGTCCTTGGGCTCGCACGGCAGCGCCGAGATACGCGATGCCTACGTTGATGTGCGTTTCGACAGAGGGCTACTCAGAGTCGGCAAGCAACAGATCGTCTGGGGTGAGCTGGATGGCATCAAGGTTCTGGATGTCCTGAACCCTGCCAGTTTTGAACGCTTTATTCTGGACGACTTTGATGAGTCGCGAATCAGTCTCTGGTCAGCCTGGCTGGATCTATCACTGGCCGACTGGCGCGTTGAGCTGGCATTGATTCCCGACGCAACTGTTCACGACGTTCCGCGCTCGCCCGGCTGGTTTGCCCCTACGGCGCCGCGTTACCGTTTTGGTGCGCCTGCATCAGCGCCTGACCTCGCGATCAAGCCACGAGGAGCTGTTGAACGCGAAGGCACGGTGGCGGCGCGGCTGTCGCGCTTCATTGGCGGTTGGGATGTTCAGTTTGTTGCCAGCAATGGCCTGGACTTTGAGCCGCTCGCTGAAATCCAAGCAGCTAGCGGCGCAGCGCAACTGGTCACCTACCATCGCCGGCGAACGGTGCTCGGTTTTGCTCTCGCCGGCGGGATCGGGCCGTTTGTGCTGCGCTCCGAGGTTGCCTATTCACCGAACCGGTATTTTTCTTCTCGGGTGGCTGGTTCGGTATCGAGTGAGCTCACAGAAACCGAGGCCGACCAGTGGCGCGGCGCATTGGCTCTGGAGATGAATGCACCCGGCGGCGTGTTCGTGAATGCGCAACTTCTTGTAGACCACGTCCGGAGCACTAACGTTGGACTTGTTCGCCCGGAAACAGACCGGATCGTGACCGTCGCCGCGCGCCGAAGCTTTCGCTACGAATCGGTGGTTGCCGAGCTGCGCGCGTATCACTCGCTCACCGATGATGACCAGTTGCTGCGGGCCAGGTTGCGCTGGAGTGCGGGCGATCGAACGGCTTTCATCTTTGCCGCGGAGCAATTCCGCGGCACGAGCGCGGGATCGTTCGGTCAGTTCAGTGGCCGCGACCTGGTTCAGGTGGGTATCGAGATCAGTCTCTGAGCTGGCTCAGCGGAACTGGCGCTACCGCGTCAGCCAGCACTCGCCGAGGTGACGGCCTTGCGGACCGTAGCTGCGCTCAGCCAGCAAGGGTTGGCCCTGGCCCACCAGCACAGCGGTCGATGCGCGCGTGCCGTACTCGTCGCCGCGAATGAAGCAGGGAGACACCCGTCGCTCCAACGCGATGTCGTTGCCTCTGGCGGGTAGTTCGTCATCGGCAGGGGTGTAGTCGTCGGCGAGTATGTCGAGCAGGTTGCCCGGTGTTGCGCTGTCCGTTTCGACCAGTGCCCGCAGCATATTCTTACCGCGCGCCACCTTGGGCCATGCGCTATCGAGTTCCGCGTTCGCCAGCGCGTAGTAACCCGGTTTGAGCGCGCGAGGCGCATCGCCGCGATTGCTGCTGTAGGTGAGTGTCTCACCATCGAACGTCAGCAGGCTGAAGCCGGCATAGTTGGCGCCGGCGATTGCCTGGCTGTAGTCCAGGGAGTTGGCGCTACCGAGCAGGAAATTGACGGCTAGCTCGCCTCTCGACAGCGGCGGTGGCGGTTGTTCGATTGGCCCGGAGTAGTTAGTGACCGCGGCGAAACGCCCGGCTGCGTTCATGGCCAGCCACGTGCCGCCTGCCGTTCTGTCGCGGCCGCCTGTGATTCCGGGCGCGTCCGGCCAGTGATGTGCAGCCAGGGCGGGGCGCGGGTAGAATTCGTCCCGGTTGGCGGCGACGATCAGCTCATGCTGGGCGTGCTGCTGATATGCAAAGAGAATTAGACACATGGGCCGCGCATTCAACCGGAAAGCGCGAGCCGGGTCGAGGGTTGTCGATCATCGCGCGCCCTCGCACTCCATCCGGTTCTGGCCAGGAGCCACGTACGCCGTGAACTACCCCATCATTGACCCGATCATCTTCGAGCTCGGGCCTATCGCTCCCCGCTGGTATGGCATGACCTACCTCGCAGGCTTTCTTGCCGTTTGGTGGCTCGGTCGACGGCGGGTCCGCTCGGGTCTGGCCAATTGGAGCCCGGATGAGCTGTCAGACATCGTGTTCTACGGCGCGCTCGGCGCGGTGCTCGGGGGGCGTTTGGGCTATGTGCTGTTCTATGCCTTTGATCAGTTTCTCGCCGAGCCATTGATGGCTTTTCGCATTTGGGAAGGTGGCATGTCCTTCCATGGTGGTTTCCTTGGCGTACTGGCGGCGATGATCATCACGGCCCGCCGGCAGAAGCGAACCTTCCTGGCGACCACAGACTTTCTCGTGCCTCTAGTTCCGCCAGGACTAGGCTTCGGCCGCCTGGGTAACTTCATCAATGCCGAACTGCCCGGCCGTGTCAGCGAATCGGGCTTTGGCCTGAACTTCCCGTGTGATGCGGTGATTCATCTGAATCGATTCTGCAGCGGCGCATTTGAGAACGTCGCGCGGCACCCGTCGTCGCTATACCAGGCGTTTGCGGAAGGCGTTGTCCTGTTTGTCATTGTCTGGTTGTACTCATCCAAAAAGCGCCCAACGGGCGCGGTGACGGGACTGTTTATCGCCTGCTACGGGGCGCTTCGGTTCTGCACGGAGTTCTTCCGTGAGCCTGATGCAGACATAGGTTTCATCGCCTTTAATTGGCTGTCGATGGGCCAGGCGCTGTCGATACCGATGCTGCTGGCTGGTATTCTGCTGCTGCTCTGGGCACTGCGTCGCCCGGAAGCATCCGCAACGTCCGTCGGCGGCTAGCACCGCCGGAATTTCCGCTCGCTTGCCGCTGTCGTCGCATCGACAGCCCAGCGATTGTCCTGTGAGGCATCAGCCGCGCCATGCAACAGTACCTTGACCTCATGCGCCACGTGCGCGAGCACGGGGTCTTCCGTGATGATCGAACCGGCACCGGCACCTACGGTGTGTTTGGTCATCAGATTCGCTTTGATCTGGCGGAAGGCTTCCCGCTCGTCACCACGAAGAAGATGTTCCTCAAGGGCATCATCCACGAGCTGCTCTGGTTCCTCTCGGGTTCCACCAATGTTCGCTATCTGCAGGACAACGGGGTGCACATCTGGGACGAGTGGGCGGATGAGCACGGCGAGCTGGGGCCGGTCTATGGCAGCCAGTGGCGCTCGTGGCCAGCGCCGGACGGCAGCACGATCGATCAGATCAGTAAGCTGGTTGAGCAGATCAAAACGAACCCGAGTTCGCGCAGGCATATCATCAGTGCCTGGAACGTCGCCGAAGTTGACGAGATGGCGTTGCCACCCTGTCACACGATGTTTCAGTTCTTTGTCGCCGAAGGAAAGCTGTCCTGCCAGCTCTACCAACGTAGCGCAGACATCTTCCTGGGTGTGCCGTTCAACATCGCCTCATACGCGCTACTGACCCTGATGATGGCTCAGGTTTGCGATCTGGAACCCGGCGACTTTGTGCACACCTTTGGCGATGCCCACCTCTATGCGAATCATCTCGAGCAGGCGGACAAACAACTGAAGCGTGAACCGAAACCGTTGCCGTCGATGATTCTGAATCCGAACGTGACCGATCTGTTCGGATTCACGTTTGAGGATTTCGAGCTTCGAGACTACGAATGCCACCCAGGCATAAAAGCGCCGATTGCCGTCTGACGTGACTGATAAACCCTCGTCGATCGCCGCGCCTGGCATCGCTCTGATCTGGGCGATGTCGCGTAACCGCGCGATTGGCCTGGACAACGATCTGCCCTGGCACCTGCCGTTGGATCTCAAGCACTTCAAGACCACCACCAAAGGCAAACCGATGGTCATGGGTCGTCGCACCTTTGATTCGATCGGCCGCAGGCCTCTGCCCGGGCGGCCAACGATTGTGGTGACTCGTGATGCGAACTTCGCCAGCGACGATGTCACGCACGAAGCAAACATCGAGGATGCGATTGCACACGCCCGCCGGATCGCGATTGGCATCGGTGCCGATGAAGTCATCATTGCGGGTGGTAGCGCCATCTACGAGGCCTGCTTGCCGCTGGCGGATACGCTTTACGTCACTCAAGTCGATGCCGATATTGACGGCGATACGTTTTTTCCGGAATTCGATCTGAGCCAGTGGCGCTGCCTGGATGAGCGCTCGTTCGGGCCGGATGCCAAACATCGATATGGATTTCGAATACAGACCTGGGAGCGGGTGATATGAGGCAGACGCGAGTAGCGGGTTTGTTGGTGGCGGGTCTTCTCCTGAGCAGCAGCCTGGCGGGTTGTGCAACCGTGGACGCGACGGATTCGCAAAGCGAAGCTGCGGTGAACGAGAAACGCGTGGGCTCTTTAGTTGTGCGCGGCGTGCCGGAGCTCCCGGCGGAGCTTGTCGCTCGCTTGAACCAGTTCAACAGCACGCGTTGGGCGCGGGTGTTTGGCTGGCAGGACGATGCGTTACTCGTCGGTACGCGCTTTGGCCAGGTAACCCAGGTGCATCGAGTAGACAGCCCGATGGCCGCTCGCGAGCAGCTTACATTCTTCGCGGAGCCGGTACTCGGGGCCTACCCGTCGCCAGATTCGGATTCACGAGACTTCTTGTACCTGCGCGATGTCGGCGGAGCAGAGTTTTATCAGGTCTTTCGCTTCGACGCTTCGACCGGTCGATCGGCGATGGTCAGCGACGGTCGATCCCGCCATTCGAGCGTCGTGTGGAATCGGGACGGCAGCGGCTTTGCGTATTCCCTCGCTGCTCCGGAAGGTGATCGTTTTGCCGTTGCCGTTGTGGATATCCAGGGCGATCGCCGTGTGGTGTTTGAGCGGCCCTCCGGCAGTTTCTCGCCGCTGGATTTCTCGCCCGATGGTGAGCGCCTGCTCGTGTTGCAGTATCAGTCGATCAATGTCGCTGAACTACTTGAGGTGAGCCTCGTAACGGGCGCCGTTCGGGTTCTGGTTTCACTCGATGAACAGACGTCGGTCCGAAATGCCCAGTACGATGCAACGGGTAGCGCGGTTCTGCTGACCTCGGATCGTGAGGGTGAGTTTGTCAGCCTCTACCGGCTTTCCCTTGCCGAAGGTGAATGGTCCTCCCTCAGCGCCTCGGAACCTTGGGATGTTGAGGGATTTGTGCAGGCGGGTGATGTGCTGGTGTTGTCGTACAACGAGGCTGGCCTGTCTTCGCTGCGCGCGCGCAATCTGGTGACCGGCGCGACGCTCGCCCTGCCGAAGCTGCCCGTCGGTGTGCTTCGTTCAATGGTTGCGAGACCGGATGGCGGCGCCGTGGCTCTGTCAGTTTCCAGCGCCACCAACCCGGAAGATGTTTTCGTTCTGGAGTTGGCTGACCTTGCCCTGACTCGCTGGACGCGTAGCGAGGCAGGCGGGCTGGATACGTCCGAGTTTGTCGCCCCCAGTCTTGTTCAAACCGAGAGCTTTGATGGGCGCAACATCTCCGCGTTTCTATATCAGCCGGAGGGTCCTGGGCCGCACCCAGTGGCCTTCAGTATTCACGGCGGCCCCGAGTCGCAATATCGCCCGTCGTTTTCGCCCACCGTGCAATATCTGGTGAACGAACTCGGCATCGCGGTTCTCGCGCCGAATGTTCGCGGTTCGCGAGGTTACGGTAAGAGCTTCCTGAAGCTAGACAATGGCTTTCTTCGCGAAGACTCGGTTAAGGACATTGGCGCGTTGCTCGACTGGATTGATCGCAATCCTGAACTCGACAGTGAGCGCGTTGCAGTGACTGGGGGATCCTACGGCGGCTACATGGTGCTGGCTGCGATGGTGCGCTATTCGGACCGCCTTAAGGCGGGCGTTGAGAGGGTCGGTATCAGTAATTTCGTGACGTTTCTGGAGAACACGCAGCCCTATCGGCAGGACCTTCGCCGGGTGGAATACGGCGATGAGCGCGATCCGGAGATGCGAGCATTTCTAGAGAAGATCTCGCCGCTCAATCGCGCCGATGAGATTGCAGCGCCGCTTCTGATTACCCAGGGCTACAACGATCCGCGCGTGCCCTACACCGAAGCCGAACAGATCTTTGAGCGTCTCACGACAGTTGGCTTGCCCGTCTGGTTTGTCATGGCGATGGATGAAGGCCATAGCTTTCGCAAGAAGCGCAACCGCGACTATGCGACCGCTGCGACCATGTTGTTTCTGGAGCGCTATCTGCTCGATAAGGAAGCGAGCAAATGACATCGCGAATTGGTATCTGCGCGAATCCGATGTCCGGCCGGGACGTTCGTCGTCTGGCGGCGCGGGCCTCCAACATGACATTCGAGGCGAAGCGCGACATGGTGGCCAGGATTGTCGCCGGGGCTGATGCGCTTGGCGTCGATGAGATCTACATCGCGCGGGAACCGTTCAAGGTGGCGACGGGCGTCGTTGAGCAAATGCCGATTCGCGCGAAAGTCATCGTCGTGGACACACCGCTGACCAACAGCGCTGCGGACAGTGAAGCCATGGTGCGAGCATTTGTCGATGCGGGTTGTTCGACGGTCGTCTCCCTTGGCGGTGACGGCACCAACCGGGCGATTATTCGGGCGCATCGAGACATCACGCTGCTGCCGGTCTCCACGGGTACCAACAACGTTTTTCCGGTGCTGATGGAGCCAACAATTGTGGGCATGGTCGCGGCCCTGGACAGCCGACGGTTGCTCGATGATCCGTCGCTCGGCGCGCGGGCCAAGCTGCTGCACGTGACCACCCACGCCGGCGATAAGGATGTGGGCGTTATCGACGCGGTCCTGTTGGAAGATGATCACGTCGGCAACATGCTGCCTTTTGATGCCGAAAAGCTGCGCCGCATCCTGCTGACTCGGGCTGAACCGGATGCTATTGGTATGTCGCCGATCGGTGGCTTCATCGACGTTGTCGACGCAGCCACTGACGCCGGTCTTCTGGTCGAACTCGGCCCGGGTCACCGCTTTGCCGTACCGGTCTCTCCCGGGCACTTTCGCGATGTTGATGTGGCCTCGACTCGCCGCGTCGCCTTTGGCGAGGTAATTCAGTTTGCAGGCCGTGGCGTTCTCGCGCTCGATGGCGATCGGGATCACAAGCTTGTACCCGGTGAGCCCGCGAGCGTGCGTATTGAGCGGGACGGCCCGCGGATACTCGACTGTGCGGCTGCCATGCGATACGCGGTGGCCCACGGTATGATGCGCGCCGATTGATTGTCTGCCCGTTGTCGGCGTTGTCGCCGAGTGCACCGCTAGGAACCTGCCCATGATCATCAAACCGAAAATTCGCGGCTTCATCTGCACCACGTCGCATCCGACGGGGTGCGCCTACGGCGTTGATGAGCAGATCGCGCTGATGCGTGAGCGCGGCGCCATCGATGGCAGCAAGCGAGCCCTGATACTCGGCTGCTCGGGCGGCTACGGCCTGTCGTCTCGTATCGCCGCCGCCTTCGGTTGCGGCGCGGCCACGGTCGGCGTGTCGTTTGAGAAAGCGCCCACCGAGCGAAAGCCCGGAACCGCGGGCTGGTACAACAATGCAGCGTTCGACAAGGCTGCAAGCGAGGCTGGCCTGTACAGCAAGACCTTCGATGGCGACGCGTTCTCGGACGAGATGAAGCAGCAGGTGGTGGACACCATCAAAGCTGATCTTGGCGATATCGACCTACTCATCTACTCCCTGGCGTCACCCGTACGGGCCCACCCGAGAACCGGTGTGCTGCATCGCTCGGCGATCAAGCCGCTGGGTGAGACTGTGCGCATGAAGGGTGTGAACGTCGACAAGGGCGACGTCACCATGGTTGAGCTCGAGCCGGCTGACGAGGAAGAGACCGCCAACACGGTTGCAGTGATGGGCGGTGAGGACTGGCAATTCTGGGTCGATGCGCTGAAGGAAGCTGGCGTTCTGGCCGAGGGTTTCCAGACCTACGCCTATACCTACATCGGCTCCGATCTCACCTGGCCGCTGTACTGGGAGGGCACATTGGGGCAGGCCAAGCGCGATCTGGATCGCGCCCGCAACGAGATCAATGAGCAGATCAGCGACGTCGGCGGCGATGCTCGAGTGGCGGTGCTGAAGGGTGTGGTCACCCAGGCCAGCTCGGCGATACCGATTCTCCCGCTGTATATAGCGCTGCTTTTTCAGGTGATGAAGGAGCGCGGCGAGCACGAGGACTGCGCGGCCCATATCCAGCGGCTGTTTGCCACCCAGCTCTATGGCAAAGATGGCCTGCGTCTGGATGATGGCGAGCGGGTTCGAATGGACGACCTTGAGCTGGCGGATGACGTTCAGGAAGAGGTGCGCCGGCGCTGGGCAGAAGTGACCACTGAGTCGCTTCCTGAGCTGGGCGACCTGGCGGGCTACAACGAAGACTTTCTGAAGATCTTCGGGTTTGGGCATGACGGCGTCGACTACGACGCGGAAGTGGATCCGCTAACCGTCGGCTGAGTCAGGGCAGGGCGAATCTCGCACGTCAGTTTGGGTCAGCGCCGATACCGTCTTAGAGCACGCTCCGTCAGTCTGGCTGCATGAGACTGCGCCATCTCAATCGCCATGCCTGGCCGGTGCGCCGAGCGAGCTTTCCAGCCTATTCTCTGGTGCTGTTGTCCCTGCTCGGGAGTGGCCGTCCGGGTGCGTGGGTGCTCGCACTCGCGCTGTCTATGGGGCTCTGGCCGGTTGTGGTTTCCTGGCTAGGTGGCCGCGCATGGTGGAGAGAGAGGCATAGTTTCCATAGCGCTCTTATTGCTAGTGAGTGCTTACTCGCAAGCGCCGCCGCGGGGCTGCTCTGCGCCCCATCCATCGTGCTGCTGACCGTTTCCGTCTCGCTACTGTCGGCCTCGGTGTTGCTGCTGGGAGCCTGGGCGCTCATGTGGAGCGGGCTCGCGCTGGGCGCCGGATATGCGCTCGGTGGACTGGCCTCGCCGGTTCAGAGCGCGACGATCAGCACACCGCTCGCGACGGAGATTCTGGCTACCGGCCTGCTGCTTTGGCTGGTGATCGCGATATCGCTGGCAGCCTTTCGGCAGAGCGTGCGTCTTGCGGGTGAGCGCGGCCGAGCCGTGCAGCGCGTGCAGCATCTTGATGGCTATGCCGGCCGCCTCGCCCGTTACCTGCCGAATGAGTTGACCACGTTGCTCGGCCAACAACCATTTGCAGAACGGCTCTCCCGGCGCGCGTGGCTGTGCGTGGTCTTTGTGGACCTATGCGGCTTCAGCCGGCTCACCCGGCGCCTTGAGCCGGAGGAGCTGGCCGGTATTCTCAACGCCTACCTGGATGGGGTGGCTGGGTATGCGGAGCGCTATTGCGCCCAGATAGGGCACGTCGCCGGGGATGGCGTTTTGCTCTATTTCGAGGCAACCCGCGAGACCGGGCGGGCCGCGACTGTCGAGCGTGCGTATGCCTTCTCTCGAAGGCTCCATAGTTATTGTGGCGATGAGCTGGCTGGGTTGTGGCAGCAGCAGGGCGTGGATGTAACGCCGGCGCTACGGATTGGCCTGGCTAGTGGCTATTGCACACTGGCCGACTGGGGTGGCCGGCGGCTGGAGTACACGCCGATCGGGAGCCCGGTTAACCGGGCGGCCAGGCTTCAGCGTGAGGCGGAGGTCGGCGGTATGGCCGTGGATGAGGCTACTGCCCGGCTGGAGTCGGCGAGAACCGGATCACCAGGCGTTGATCAGCGTCCAGATGCCGATGCCAATGAAGCCGGCGCCGGCGATCAGCGACAGCCAGCGCGGATCGAGGAAGCTGCTGAGGCTTTGGCCCGCGATCACCGCCAGTGCGGAAGAGGCGACCAGCGCCAGGCTGGCGACAACGAAGACGGTTAGCGCGCTGGTTTTCTGATCCGCGGCAAAGAGCATCGTGGCAAGCTGAGTCTTGTCGCCGAGCTCGGCCAGGAAGACGGTGATGAAGATCGTGAGAGTTATTTGGGTGTCCATGGGCGAAGCGTAGCGCCAAGGAAGGGCGCTGCGCCAGATCAAAAGCCGTTGTGCTGAATCTTGTCGTCGGCAATCGCGTAGTAGTCACCCTTGTCCGCGACGAAGGTGTGTTTCTCGACGGTCTTGCCGGTAGGTTGATCGAAGGCTGCAATTGATACTCCGATCCACTCGTAGCCTTCGATATCCGGCCGCCAGAACAGTGTAGAGCCACAGGTTGCGCAGAAACCCCGCTCGACCTTGGGGGATGATCGATACCAGCGAAGATGCCGCCTTTCGTCGTCGATCGTCAGAGCGCTCTTGCGTACGTTCACGCCCATCAGATAGCCGCCGGTCTGCTTGCGACACTGATGGCAATGACAAGCTTCAGCATCGTGCTCAAGATCGCCCTTTACGAACAACTGGATCGCGCCGCATAGGCAGCTTCCGGGTAGCATCACCAGATTCTCAGGCGGCGTCGAAGCGCGCCTGATTCTCGGCCATCCACCGCGCCCGCTCCGCTTCACCGTTGGCTTGATTGGACATTACTTCGGGGTGCGCTTTGGCGTAGTGAGGAAACAGCGCCTGCATCCACTCTTCGAAGGTCTCGCCCTCTGCCGTCTCGTCGCACAGATCACAGCTCAGGGTCTTCTTCATCGCTAGCCTCGCTTACAGGTTTCCGCGCAGATTAGTGAGCAGCTCCGCCCATTGCGGATGCTCCGTTGGATCCCAAACATCGGCGATGAAGTCATTCGCCTGGCTGCGGTTCCACAGGCCCTGTTGTTCCGCCCATACGGCGTAGAAACCACTCACTCGGAAATTGGCGGCGCAGTGCACGTGAATGCGTTTGCCCGCTAGCTCATCCATTGCATCGCTGAACTGTTCGAAATCGGAAGCCGTCGGCTCGTTCCAATCCACTGGAAGGTGTACGTACGTCAGGCCCTGGCTCGTCACCAGTGCGGCTTCGTTCTCGACGGCGTGTTCCGAGTCGCTGGGCAGAAGGTTGATCACCGCCGCCACGCCTTCCGTTGAGAGGCGAGCCAACGCGCCGGGAGGCACGACGCCCGAGGTGGTCACTCGCTCGCTCGCTGGGCGAAAGTTGTAGCTGTTCTCTAACGTTTCTTCTGCCGCCACCGCCTTGTCCTCGAGCTGTTGCATGCCGGTTGCTGAGCTTACCTGTGATGTGGCTGAACTGCCCGCAAGACTCAGCCACAGAGCGGTAAGGCTGGCGACGATCAAAGCGCCCAACGTGAGCAGCATTCCGGATACGCGTAGGCGCAAATCCTCGTTGATTTGGGCCACTCCGAAGGCGTGCAGGCAGCGGCCAACGAGCAACGCGATGCCAAGCCCGTGGACGAGGCCACTGGCTGCGCCGCTGATTTCCGCGGCGGCAATCACAATGAGAGCAATGGGTGTGTATTCAGCGAAATTCGCGTGCACTCGCATCGCCCGAAGCATCTGCGGTTGTTCGGCATCACCGATGGCGATTTGCAGGCGGCGTCTGGTCAGGATCGTGCGCACACTCAGTACGACGAATAGCAGTGCGAGAAGCGCAGCGTAGATGGCAACGATCATTACGTGTTGTCTCCGGTAGTGGATGGCGGCTCTGGCAGCTTCGATCTGCCGGCTTCTTCAGCAAACGTGGGATAGGCATCGCGAATCTGGTGCCAGGGTGCACGGAATTGCGCCCAGATGTGTTGGCGCTTAGCTGGTGCGATCGCGTCATCCAGCAAACCGACGCGCAATCGGACCTCGCCGGGCCGCGAAGCGCGCCTACTGTAGATGGGGGAGCCGCAGGTGCCGCAGAACGCCCGCCATTTGCCTGCAGAGGCGGCGAACTCGCGAATGAGATCTGAGCCAGTGATGTCGAGTCGATCGGTTGTGATCGGCGCGTTGCTGGCGAACGCCGTGCCTGATGCTTTGCGGCATTGGCTGCAGTGGCAGTAGTCGAGCTGGTCTATCTCGCCGTACACGCGTACCTGGACGCCACCGCAGAGGCAGCGGCCGTGAATCGTTCGCTCGGTCACCGACGCTGACCTACTCGCTCACCTGGACGCCACGCCAGAACGCGACTCTGTCCGTGACCTGGCTCGCCTCGGGCTTGGGCTCGGGGTAAAACCACATGGCGTCGACGTTGCGCTCATCGTCGATGCGGAGCGTCGCGTAGTTCGCGGTTCCCTTCCACGGACAGTAGGAGGTCGTGTCGCTCGCCTCCAGCAGATGGTCCGCGACGCTCGCCCGGGGGAAATAGTGATTCCCTTCGACGATGACGGTGTCATCGGATTCCGCGATCACCCGACCATTCCAAGACGCTTTCATGGGCGCTGCTCCTGTCCGACTAAAACGGCGATTAATCGATGGTCAGAGTAACCTGCCTGGGCACTTCGATGACACCACTCGCCATTTCCGTGCACTGCTACCCTTTCTTGGTGCTGCTCGCGCCGGTAAGCTTCGCGCCGCTCACGCCCAGATCATTCGACGACAGGAGGTCGGCCCCCGTGGCAACCACAGCGTACCCCACCACTTCACATCCCTGGCATGGCATATCGACGTTCCTGGCCGGTGATATCGTCCAGTTCTACATCGAGGCGACGCCGTTCGAGACGCTCAAGTATGAACTCGACAAACCCACCGGGCTGTTATCGATCGATCGGCCGCTGCACTCGGCGCTGCCACCGTATGCCTACGGGTTCATTCCCCGTACTTACTGCGGCGAAGGAGTTAACGCACTGAACCCCAACTCAAAAACCGGTGATGACGACCCGTTGGATGCCTTTCTGATCAGCGAGGTGCCGTTGACGCGCTCAGGCGTTCTCGCGCGTGGCCGCGTTGTCGGCGGTATTCCGATGGTTGATGACGGCGAAGCCGACGACAAATTGATACTCGTGCTGAAAGATGACCCAGCCTGGGGTGGCGCTAGAGAAGTGGATGAGCTGCCGGCGGGTATCATCGATCGAATTCGTCACTACCTGGTGACCTACAAGCCCGGTAGCACGGTCGACCTGGGCGAGACCTATGGCAGCGAACACGGCATGGCTGTGCTCAAAGCATCCGTCACCGACTACCTGACGACCTTCACGCCGGTACGCTCCTAGCACGCCGGTATCGCCCGTGCCTCGAGGAACAGGCAAGACATGACCAAAGCTTTTGTTGAAGCCTGCTACGGCCGGCCCACCGATCACACGCCGATCTGGCTGAATCGCCAGGCGGGCAGGTATATGCCGGAGTATCACGCGCTCAAGGGCACGACGCCGAGCCTGGATTTCTTTACTAATGCAGAGATGGCGGCCCAGGCCACGCTCGATGCGCAGCGGATTCTCGGTGTTGATGCGGCCATCATGTTTGCCGATCTATTGCCGATTCTGGTGCCGATGGGTTTGGATCTCGACTACGTGCCTGGTCGTGGGCCGGAGTTTGCGAACCCGATCCGTTCGGAGAGAGACGTTGCCGCTCTGAAGCCGCTGATTGCGGAGGAGGGAACTGGTTACATCGCCAATACGGTGACCAACATTCTCGACGACCTGCCATCGGACATAGCGCTCATCGGATTTGGTGGCGCGCCGTTCACGCTCGCCTCGTATGCGATTGAAGGCGCGGGTTCGCGCAACTACGTGCATGTGAAAAAGATGATGCACGAGCGCGAAGACCTGTGGCATGCCTTGATGGCCAAGCTCGTGGATGCGGTAAGCGACTATCTCAAGCTTCAGATCAAATCCGGGGTTGATGCGATCCAGTTGTTTGATACCTGGGTGGGCGCGTTGTCTCTGTCGGACTTTCGCCGGTTTGTGCTGCCGCACCTGATTGCGCTGATGGAGCGGCTGAAGGGCGACGTGCCGGTCATCTACTTCGGTACCGGCAACGGCCATCTGCTCGACGCAACCGTCGAGGCTGGTCCGGATGTGCTCGCGTTGGATTGGCGGACTCCCATCATTGAAACCTGGCAGCGAACCGGTGTAACCGCGGTTCAGGGCAACCTGGATCCGATCGTTCTGTGTGCAGACCGCGCGTCCGTGGAGCGCGAAGCCAAACGCATTCTCGATGAAGTCGCCGGCAGGCCCGGACACATTTTCAATCTCGGCCACGGCATCATTCCCGAGACGCCCGTCGACAACGTAAAAGCGCTGGTGGGCTTTGTGCAGTCCTACCGTGCGGGATCAGCCGGCGCATGAAGTGGCTGCGAATGGCGGCGTTCTGGCTGCCGTTCGTGCTGATTACCTGGCTTGCGCTGACGCCAAGCCCACCGGACCCGGTCACGCACTTCAGTGACATCCTGCTGCACATGGCAGCATTCACTTTGCTGACTGGCGCCCTCGCGTTTGCGCACTTCGATCTCAAGCTCTGGCCTACTGGTCTGTTGATGCTGGCCTACGGAGCCGCCATTGAGGTCGTTCAAAGTTTTACCGGTCGTTCCCCAGAGGTGAAAGACTTTCTTGTTGATGCGCTGGCGATTTCTCTGGGGCTGGTAGCGCTGCGCGCATTGCCTGAGCAATTGAAAACCTGGCTGCGACAAACCTTCTACTGATCGTTACGCATTTTTAGAGATGCGGCGCTTCGGGGAATTACGATCGACGCAGCTTACGCGATCGGGCTGGAAGACGAGATCGGCTCGATCAGCGTTGGCAAGCGCGCTGATTTCACGGCGCTTAGCGAGGATCCCTACGCGGTTGGTGCATCCGGTCTGCGTAGCCTTGATGTTGTCGGCGATGTTTTCGGCGGAACGGCATACACGAATCCGTGACACCCCGGCGTTGCGTCTCGCTCTGAGCGCGACCGCTAGCGGCGCAATCGCATCAGATACTGGTTCGCGCCGTCTGAAACATGCCCGCTTGTCCGCATTCCCATCCGCTCGGCGAGCGCGATCGACTCAAAGTTTCGATCTTCAACATATGCCTCCAGTTCCTGGCAGCCAGTATCGGCTAGCCACGCCATGGACCGTCGAACTGCGGCGGACATGATTCCCTGTCCCCAGAATGCTGGCAGAAGATGCCAGGCTATCTCCGCTCGCTGCCCCAGTGCGTTGAAGCCAACGGTGCCAGCGAAGCA
Source organism: uncultured Pseudomonadales bacterium (assembly GCA_964351875.1). Lineage (GTDB taxonomy): Bacteria > Pseudomonadota > Gammaproteobacteria > Pseudomonadales > Azotimanducaceae > JANSWO01. The sequence continues at coordinate 77,791 of CAYGQC010000001.1, read as the reverse complement.
TGCCTCGTCACGGTCGCCTTTGTGCATGATTGCCCAGCGGAAGCCCCAGCCATCAGTGGCGGCGCGTAGCCAGAAATCGATAATCAGATCGCTGTCAGCTGATGTGGTTACCGGCGTCGTGATGGGGTTTCCGTCGTAGTCCGCTACCGGCCCCGAGTACTGGCAGACGTGCGGATCTGACCACAGTGCAAACATGCCGCTTGAGTGACTCTGTGAAAGCGGCACCAGGTCGGCCTGGTCGTTGAGTAGTTCGGGGACGATCAGCATTGTTTGGCTTTAGCGGCTCTGGCGAAACGGAAAGGTCGTTGTTAACGGGCTAACCTTTCTCGATGCCCCATACACCCACAGCGTTTTGCACTCGCTCGGTGTATTCCACTAGCGCAGGGTACTCGCCCACCATCGTAGTCATCCATGTCGCGGGCTTGTTATCGATAGCGCCCGCAAGGATGCTGGCGACGGCAAAATCGTGAACGCAGGCCTCGCTGCCGAACAGGAAGGGTGTGTCGCCAACCAGATCCTGAAGCGCTTGCAGATCGCGCCGAGCGAAACCTAACTGTTCGTCAGTGTTGTGGCGGCCGAGGCCTTGCAGGTGCAATGTTTTCGCTACTTCTTTGCGCGCGCCATTCGCGGCGAAACCTCGAAAGAGAGCTGGGACAAACCCGAAGAACCCGCTCACCACGTTTGGCCACCAATCGTCATCCAGCCAGCGGCTGGCAACGATGAACCAGTAGAGATGTTCTTCAGCGAGGCGCGTTGCTGATGTGCCGATGGCGTTCTGTTCCGGCGTCAGCTTTCCATACAACCCGCCCTTTGTCGTTTCGTCGAGGTGTTTGAGAATCAGCTCGGAGTCCGCGATGACCAGGCTGCCGTCGTGCAAGACCGGCAGTTTGCCTTTCGGTGTCTTGCGCGGGTCTTTCTCCCAATCAATCTCGTGGTCGAGTTTCAGATGCGCCAGCGCCATCTCAGCCTTCAGACAGAAGGGGCTGACGTTACGCATGCCGAAGGCCGGTGGCAGGGTGATAAGTTTCATAGTGATGGTCTCGATCAGGGAAGTCGCCAGCTTAGCGGTGTCCTACTGACAGGGCATGGCACTAGAGAGTCAGGAGGATTTGGTTGCGTTTTCGGTAAGGGCCTGGATTCGCTCGAAGCGTTCCACGTCGATCACTTCTCTGGCAGCAGCCAATGGCACGCCAAGTTCCTTGAGCAATGTCTGTCCCATCTGCAGGCCAGATTCCAGTACCTCCGGTATAACGTCCGTTGCACCCAGGGCGAGTAGCTCTGCCGCGTGCTCTGGATCGCGCGCTCGAGCAAGTATCGGGATGTCTGGGAAGTCTCGGTGGGCGACACTGATTATGTTTTTAGTCGCGTCCGGATCATCCGTGCAAACCGCGAGCGCGGCAGCATTGCCCAGGCGCATCTTGTCGAGCATTGCTTTCCGGCTGGCGTCACCGAGATATAAGGGCGCACCTTTGTCTTGCTCGTCGGTGACGCGCTGCTGATCAAGATCGAGGCCGACGTGGGCCACCTGTTGCCTGTCCAGAAGCCCTGCCAGCAACTGGCCGGTTCTGCCGTAACCGACGATGACGACGTGGCCGTTGGTGTCCGCGTCAGGCTCGTCCGCTGAGTCTGAAGTCGTCGCTGCGCGATGGCTGAGAACCTCGTTCACCTTCTGGCCCAGGCGAGCGACGAGCGGAGTTAGGAACATCGTTGCACTGACAACGATCAGCATGAACTGGGCGGTGTCTGCGGGTAGCAGGGCAAAGCTCAAGGCCATCGCCACAACAACAAAAGCGAACTCGCCACCCTGGCCGAGCAGTAATCCTATCTCAATGGATGCCGGCCAGCCGTAGCCGAACGCGCGTGCAAGCAGCGTCGTGATAACACCCTTGAGCGCGAACAAACCGACAACGGACAGCGGAATCCATAGCGGCTCGGCCACGACGGCGCCGAGATCGATCGTCATCGATACCGATATGAAGAACAGGCCTAGCAGCAGGCCTTTGAAAGGCTCGATGTTGATCTCGATCTCGTGCCGATACTCGGATTCGGCGAGTAGCAGTCCGGCGAGGAAAGCGCCAAGCGCAGCAGAGAGTCCGGCTGCATGGGTGGCGACCGCGGTCGCGACAACCGTAAGCAGCGTGATAGCCATGAACAGCTCCGGCGAGTTGCTCGCGCCGACGAAGCGAAACAGTGGCCGCACGACCAGGCGGCGAAGAGCGAGTATTGCGTCGACCGCGATCGCTGCCTCACCCAGGGCCAGTCCCAAGGCCGGGAGTACGCTGGTGTTGACGCCGGATGCCGCGCTGGCGCCGAAGACGCCGACGACAAACAGAATGGGTACTACCGCTATATCCTGGGCGAGCAGAATAGAAAATCCGCCACGTCCGACGGACGAGCCGAATCGGCTCTGTTCAGTCAGGAGTTGGATAACTATTGCGGTCGACGACAGCGCCAGACAGCCGCCGAGCACAACCGAAGCTTCGATCGAGTTGCCGAACCAGTAGGCAATGCCGCCGATGATGAAACTGGTGATCACAACCTGCAGTCCCCCTAACCCGAACACCAGGCGACGCATGCCCCATAGGCGCTCGAAGGACAACTCCAATCCGATCATGAATAGCAGGAAGATCACACCGAGCTCGGCGATCGCATGCACGCCAGCGACATCGGAGATGACAAACATCGATAGCCAGGGCGCCGCGTCGGTGAAGCGTGCGAGCCCATAGGGACCAACGGCCAGGCCGATGAGCAGGAAGCCGATCACCGGGCTGATGCGCAGGCGTTTGACTAAAGGCACAACAAGACCAGCGGCGGTCAGGAAAATGACGGCGTCGTGCAGGCGCAGATCATCCATGGTCAGGCATCGCCTCGCTAATCAAACGATCACTCTATCGTGGACGCCGGCAGCAGCCTATGCGCAAAACCACCTGACCGGTGTTCGGGGTCAGTCGGTCACCGCGCCAAGAGACGCAGAGCTAACGAGCTTGGCGTACTTCGACAGAATGCCTTTAGTGGCGTAGGGCTCTGGCCGCGTCCAACGGCTTTTACGTTCGGCCAAAACCGCATCGTCTACGTGCAGCGTGACTTCAGCGGATTCCGCGTCAACGGAGATTTTGTCGCCGTCTTCTACGAGCGCGATTGGACCGCCGTCATACGCCTCCGGCGTGACATGGCCGATCACAAAGCCGTGCGAGCCACCGGAGAAGCGGCCATCCGTGATGAGCGCAACCTGATCCGACATGCCACGACCGTTGATCGCGCTGGTTGGGCTCAGCATCTCTCGCATGCCCGGCCCGCCCTTGGGGCCCTCGTAGCGAATGATGACGACATCGCCTGGCACCACTTTGCCGTCGAGAATTGCGGCCATGCCGGCCTCCTCGCCGTGGAAAACGCGAGCGGTGCCTTCGAACGTCAGCCCCTCGTGGCCGGTGATCTTGGCGACCGCGCCTTCTGGTGCCAGGTTGCCGCGCAGAATCACGAGGTGGCTGTCGGGTTTGATGGGGTTGTCCATCGGTCGAATGATTTCCTGGCCGATCGGATAAGGGGCTACGTCGGCCAGATTCTCAGCGAGGGTTTTGCCGGTGACGGTCAGGCAGTCGCCATGCAGCAGGCCTTCGTCGAGCAGAATCTTCATGAGCGGCTGAATGCCGCCGATCGCGATCAGTTCGCTCATCGCGTACTTACCTGCGGGGCGCATGTCGGCGAGAACGGGTACTCGCTTGCCGATGCGTGTGAAATCGTCGAGCGACAGCGGGATGCCGGCGGAGTGAGCAATCGCCAGCAGGTGCAGAACCGCGTTGGTCGAGCCTTCCAGTGCGATGACGACGGTGATCGCGTTCTCGAACGCCTCAAGACTGAGAATATCCGACGGCTTGATGCCCGCGTTCACCAGATTGAATACGGCCTGGCCTGCGGCAAAACAATCTTCGGCCTTGTTACGTGAGATGGCGTCCTGGGCCGAGCTGTTCGGCAGTGACAGTCCCAGCGCCTCGATGGCTGATGCCATGGTGTTGGCGGTGTACATGCCGCCGCAGGAGCCGGGGCCCGGAATGGCTGTCTCTTCGACGGCGATCAGCTCAGCGTCCGTGACGGTGCCTGCGGAGTGGCCGCCGACGGCTTCGAATACGGAGATGACATCGCGGCGTTCAGCGCCCGGTTGAATCGTGCCGCCGTAGACAAAGACGGCGGGCCGATCGAGGCGGGCGATAGCCATCGCGCAGCCTGGCATGTTCTTGTCGCAGCCGCCGACAGCAACAAAACCGTCGAAACCCTGCGCCCCGACAACCGTTTCGATTGAGTCGGCTATGACTTCCCGCGACACCAGTGAGTAGCGCATGCCGGGCGTGCCCATGGAGATGCCATCGGAGACCGTGATGGTATTGAACGTGACTGCTTTACCCCCCGCCGCGTCGGCGCCACGTGCCGCTTCTTCAGCAAGCTTGTTGATGTGCATGTTGCACGGCGTCAGGTTGCTCCACGTGGAAGCGATGCCAATCTGCGGCTTCTTGAAGTCTTCGCGGGTAAAGCCCACCGCGTGCAGCATCGCTCGGCTGGGTGCCTGGGCAACGCCGTCGACGATGACGGAGGAATACTTGCGCGGATCGGACATGGTCTGGCTTCTCGGGCTGACGGCTGCGCCTGGCGCGACCGGTTGTTGTTTGAAAGGAAGTATCTCGCGTGTTTAGAGCACTTTACACAAGACCGCCGAGTTGCGGCCACCGTCGTAGCTGGCCCGGCGCGCCTCCGGCAGATCTTGTGCGGAAGCGGCCTGGAAACCCCTGTCTAAAAACCAGTCCCGGGCTGCGGTGGTCAGCGCCCAGAGGCGAGTTGCGCCGCGTGCTCGCGCGGCCTCCTCCGCGCTCTTGAGCAAAGCCGTACCGGTAACGCGGTCACCACGCTGGCTGTTATGCACCGCGACGCTGGCGAGTTCGAGATCGTCGCCACACGGCATCAGTGCGCAGCAACCCACAACAACGCCGTCGACGACTGCGACGAGGTACTGATGCAATTCGCGTTCGATCTGATCGACGCTACGGGCGATCAGTGAGCCGGATTCTGCAAGCGGCCTGACCAGTTCTGCGATGCCCGCGAGGTCGGCCGGCGTTGCCGAGCGAACGGAGCGGTGGGCCGATTCGCTGATCTGACTGCCACCACCGCCGGCGGTAAATAGCTCCTCCAGCAGCGCGCCGTCGCGCACATAGCTAACCAGGTGCGCTTTGCTGACACCGCCGCGCACCGCTCGGAGCAGGGCGCTCAGAAGCAGTTGGCGTTCGGTATTGCTCGGCAGGGCAGCGACGAGTTCGGGTGGGGTCAGATCGCGCAGCCGCTGATTGTCGACGCCGCGCACGAATCCGTTTTCGTCGAAGGCGATCAACTTGTCTGCATGGCAGGCAATGGCGAGCCGTGCCGCCAGCTCACTGGCCTCCAGGTTGTAGGCAACGCCCGATGGCGAGTAGCCGATCGGTGACAGCAGCACAATCGCGCGCGCATCCAGCAGGGCGTCCAGTTGTGCTCGATCGATGCTTCGAACTTCGCCGGTCTGCTGGTGATCGACCCCGCCTTTGATGCCTACGGGCTGCGCCCGCACGATGTTGCCGCCGGCAACTCGAACACCCACGTTGTGCAGCGGCGTATTCGGCAAGCCCATGCTGAACAGCGCTTCGATTTGCGCGCGGACCCCGCCGACAATGCTGACGATGGTGGCCATGTCGCCAGCGCTGGTAACCCGTTGGTGCTCCACCAGCTCGCTGTCCGGCAGGGCGGCGCCGATCTGGGGGCGAGCGCCATGCACAACGATAAGCCGAATCCCGAGGACGCTGAGCAGGGCGAGGTCGTGGACGATGTTGACGAGGTAGTCGTCGATGCACGCCTCGCCAGGCAGCAGGACCACAAAGGTCCTGTCGCGATGGGTGTGAATATAGGGCGTCGAGCCACGGAACCAGCGTGCGTAGTCGCTGCTCGCGGTGGGTCCGTCGTTCTGGCTGTCGGAATGTTCCTGCACGTTGCTGCTCTCCTTGCCCGGGCTGGTGTGCGAATCGATCCGCTCACATCGCGATATCACCTGGGGCGGGCGGCGATTCTACCCGCCTGTGACGCGGGTCAAAAGACTGCATGTGGCCGCTTGCTACTGCCTTGCAAAAGCCTAAGTATTCGAATCTACTGCCTTTTCTTGTCTGCTGGGGGTGTTCCCCGTGGATAGGTTGGCAGCTCTGGGCGTGACGATAAGCGTGGCGCTCGCGTGAGTCCTCAATTGAGTGCTCGTCATTGAAGCAGGGCGACAGGATTGCGTTTTGGCCGATTTAGCGACAGATCCGAGACTTGAAGAACCCGAGCGGCTGCTCGATCTTCCTGGCGTGCTCGACGATCTGGTCCAGGAGGGCTATATCAGCCAGCGTCAGGCTGAAGATATCCTCATCTCGCCGCGCACGAAGAAAGAGCTGTCCATGCATCCGCTGGAGATTGTCGCCAGCCGGGAATTCGAGAATCGCAAACACCCGAACCACAAGCTCGATCTCGAAACGCTAACGCTTTGGCTCGCGGAAAAAGCGGGTCAGCCTTACAAGCGCATCGACCCGCTCGGAATCAACGTCGGCAGCGCAACCGAGGTGATGTCCTACGCGTTCGCCGAACGGCACAAAATTCTCGTGCTCGCCGTCAGTGACGATGAAGTCCTGGTCACCAGCTCCCAGCCGTTTATGCATCAGTGGGAGGGCATGCTCACCCAGACGCTGCGCGGCCGGCGCATTGCGCGCGTTGTCTCCAGTCCCGCCGACATCTCGCGCTACACGCTCGAGTTCTACACGATGGCCCGGTCGGTGGCGAAAGCGCAGGATTCGGGCTTCGCGGTGTCCTCCGTGGCCAACCTCGAGCAGATGCTTGAGCTGGGCCAGCTCAAATCGCCCGAAGCGAACGATGCGCATATCGTCAATATCGTGGACTGGCTGCTGCAGTACGCCTTTGATCAGCGCGCATCGGATATTCACATCGAGCCGCGTCGTGATATGGGTCTCATCCGATTTCGTATCGACGGCATCCTGCACCATGTCTACGAGTTGCCTGCTGCGGTGAATGCTGCGGTGGTCAGCCGGCTGAAGATTCTTGGCCGCATGGATGTTGCCGAGAAGCGTCGGCCCCAGGACGGCCGCGTGAAGACCAAGACGCCGGAAGAGGACGAAGTCGAGCTTCGTCTGTCGACACTGCCGACGGCGTTTGGCGAAAAGATGGTGATGCGGATTTTCGATCCGGACGTTTTGCTGCGCAGCTTCTCGGAGCTGGGCCTGGTGGGTGAAGACTATCGTCGGTGGCAATCGATGACGGCGGTGCCGAACGGGATTGTCCTCGTCACCGGCCCCACCGGCTCCGGTAAAACCACGACGCTCTACTCGACGCTCAAGCAGCTCGCGACCAGCGAGGTGAATGTCTGCACGATTGAAGATCCGATTGAGATGGTCGAGCCGGCATTCAACCAGATGCAGGTGCAGTCAAATATCGATGTGAACTTTGCCTCCGGCGTGCGCGCACTGCTGCGCCAGGACCCGGACATCATCATGATCGGTGAGATTCGCGATCTGGAAACCGCGGAGATGGCGATTCAGGCGGCCCTCACCGGCCACCTGGTTATCTCGACCTTGCACACGAACGACGCCCCGACGGCGGTAACCCGGCTTCTGGATCTGGGCGTTCCAGCGCACCTGATTCGCGCGACGGTGCTCGGCGTCATGGCCCAGCGGCTGGTGCGCACCCTGTGCCCACACTGCAAGACGTTCGAGGATGTCGACGCCGAGGCATGGGCGTTGCTGACGGAGCCCTACAAGGTGAAACCCCCAGCCCAGATTGCCTCGCCCGTGGGCTGTCTCGAATGCCGCGATACCGGGTACCTCGGGCGCGTCGGCTTGTACGAGTTACTGCCGATGAGCGAGCCCATCCAGTCCATCGTCACCAGTGACACGAACCTGGACACGATGCGCAAACTGGCGATGCGCGAAGGCATGCGCACGCTGCGGCTGGCTGGCGCTAAAAAGGTCGGTGAGGGCATAACCACTATCGCCGAAGTACTGCGCGTCGCGCCGGCTTCCCAGAACGCCTGAACCGCGCTGCGAGTGCTCGGCGGGCCGATGCCGCCGACCTCTCTAAATCGGCCTGTTCGGAGGCTAACCCCCAGGAATTTGTGGTGCGTTTGTGGTGCAATGGCGCCGTCCTGCCGGCACCTGTTGCGCCAGGCGCGCTGTGTGCCTCGGCCCCGCCCCCGTTTTGACCGCTACAATAGTGTCGGTATGCGAGAGCTGCAGTCAGCAACTCCGCCTTTGGCGGGTGCGCGAGCGTGCATCAGCGCTGTCGAGACAACTTTTTCCCGGCCAGCGCTTGTGACTGTGGCTCGTGAGAAGTCATGGCCAAGAAATAAGAAGTTAGAAATAAGAAGTTAGAAGATAGGAGAACAGACCCGTGGATATGCCGACCCTCGACGACCGTGACGGCTTCATCTGGATGGATGGCCAGCTTGTGCCATGGCGGGAAGCCCAGGTGCATGTGCTGACGCACACACTGCACTACGGCATGGGTGTGTTCGAAGGTGTGCGTGCCTACGACACGCCCCGCGGAACCTGCATCTTCCGGCTTGCTGAGCACACCAAGCGCCTCTACCAATCCGCCCATATCCTGAACATGACGATCCCTTTCCCGGTGGAAGAGCTGATCGCAGCCCAGCGCGAAGTGTTTCGCGCCAACGAGCTGAACGAAGGCTACATGCGGCCGATCGTGTTTCTCGGCTCGGAAGGCCTGGGGCTGCGCGCGGACAACCTGACGGTGCGTGTTGCCATCGCCGCGTGGCCCTGGCCGTCGTACATGGACCCGGAGCTCAAGGAGAAGGGCATTGTCATGCGCGCTTCTTCCTACACCCGGCACCACGTCAACATCACGATGTGCAAAGCCAAATCCGTCGGCAACTACACCAATTCGATGCTGGCGCTGCAGGAAGCGCTATCCGGTGGTGCCGATGAAGCGCTCATGCTCGACCCTGAAGGCTATGTCGCCGAGGGTTCCGGCGAGAATATCTTCGTGCTGCGCGACGGCGTGCTACACACGCCTGAACTGACCAGTTGCCTCGATGGCATTACGCGCGACACCGTATTCCATCTTGCGAAAGATATGGGCATCGATATTCGCGAGCGGCGCATCACCCGCGATGAGCTGTACATCGCCGATGAGGTATTCCTTACCGGCACAGCAGCCGAGGTCATGCCGGTGCGCGAAATCGACGGCCGCAAGATCGGCAATGGCGCTCGCGGGCCGGTGACCGAACAGCTACAGAGCACGTACTTCGATCTGGTTCGCGGTCAGCGCAGCGATTACGGCGAGTGGCTGACCCCCTGCTGAGCGCCGGCTGTACGGCGCGATAGCTGCGATGTCGTTGCAGCGAATATTGATTGTGGCGCCGGCCTGGGTCGGCGACATGGTCATGGCTGAACCGCTTGCTCGGCAGCTCAAGGCGCGTCCGGGTCAGGTTGAGGTAGATGTCCTCGCGCCCCGTTCAACGCTGGCGGTGGCGCAGCGAATGGCGGCAGTCGACAAGGCGTTTGAGCTGAATCTTGGTCATGGCCAACTCGAGCTCGGCACACGCTATGCGTTCGGTAAGATGTTGAGAAGCGGCCAGTACCAACAGGCGATCCTGTTGCCTAACACGTTCAAGTCCGCTCTGATTCCACTTTGGGCGAAGATCCCGCTGCGCACCGGTTGGATGGGGGAGTCCCGCCTGATCGTGCTGAATGATCGTCGCAAACTCGACACAGAGCGCTATCCGCTCATGGTGCAGCGCTACCTGGCATTAGGGCTGGCTGCCGATGCGGATACGCCGGCGGCGCAATCGCCCGAGCTGACGGTCGATGCAGACAACCTTAACGCTTGCCTCGAGGCGCTCGATATCAATCTGGAGCGACCAGTCCTGGCGCTGTGCCCGGGCGCGGAGTTTGGACCGTCGAAACGTTGGCCTGCAGCGCACTACGCGCAGGTTGCGCGAGCTGCCTTGGCCGAGGGATGGCAGGTCTGGCTCCTGGGCTCTAGTGGCGATCGAGGCGCAGCAGATGAAATCGCCGAACTCGCCCATGGCGTGACGAACCTCGTCGGCCGAACCAGCTTGCTGGACGCCATCGATCTGTTGAGCGTCGCCGAGTCGGTGGTGACGAACGATTCCGGCCTCATGCACATCGCGTGCGCCGTCGGATCGAAAGTGACGGCGCTCTTCGGGTCGAGCTCGTCCGCCCACACGCCGCCGCTATCCGATCGCGCGACCGCCCTGAGCGAGCCGATGGATTGTGCGCCCTGTTTTGAGCGCGAGTGCCCGCTCGGCCACCATAACTGCATGCAACGGCTGTCACCGACGCGCGTCATCGATACGCTGGCGCTGTCATGAATGTCCTCATCATCAAAATGTCGTCCCTCGGGGACATTGTGCACACGCTGCCGGCAGTGACGGATGCCGCCGCGCATGGCCATCGCTTTGACTGGGTCGCAGAGGAGGCTTTCACGGCTTTGCCGGCACGACACCCTGCGGTCGATCGGGTTCACGCGATTGCGATCCGGCGTTGGCGCCACGACCTTCGAGCAACCAAAGCAGAGCGAGTGGCGTTCAAAGCACAGCTACGTGAGCGGCGTTACGACCTCGTCATCGATGCCCAGGGCCTGATCAAGAGCGCCTGGGTCGGCCGATGGCTCAAAGGCACTCCTGTCGCCGGGCTTGATCGCGCTTCGATCAGAGAGAGTCTGGCCAGCTTTGCCTATAACCGGCGGTTTCACGTCGCGAAAGGCCAGCACGCGGTGGACCGGGTTCGAAGCCTCTTTGCCCAGGCGCTGGCTTATCCGATTCCGGAAACTCCGGCGAATTTCGGACTGCCGGGGGTTCGCAGCGACAGCCGACGGATTCTGGGGTTCCACGGTACAACCTGGCGCAGCAAGGCCTGGCCGGTGGAGTATTGGCGTGGCCTGGCAGAACACATCGGTGAAGCAGGATATGAGCTGCTACTCCCCTGGGGTGATGAGCAGGAGTTTGTGCAGGCGAATGCGATTGCCGACGGACTGTCCTGTGCGAGCGTGTTGCCAGAGCTCAGCCTCACCGAGTTATTGGAGATGCTGTCGGGCGTCGCCGGTGTTGCGGGTGTGGATTCCGGGTTGACCCATGCGGCTGCCGCCATGGGTTTGCCGACGATCAGCGTTTTTGGAGCGACCAATCCGGCGCTGACCCGCCCCCAGGGCGTGCACGTAGACGTGCTCGCGAGCGATCGATTTTGTTCACCCTGCATGGCGCGCACATGTCGCTACCCGGAAGAGCGACCTGCGCCGCCGTGTTTTGCGGAGATTGATGCGGCTCGGGTGTGGCAAGCGCTTCAGGAGCAGATGCATGCGCATCGCAATCTGCCTCTTTAAGTACTTTCCGTTTGGTGGCATTCCTCGGGATGCGATGAAGATCGCCCGGGAAGCGGCGTCTCGCGGCCATGAAGTGCGCTTCTACACACTGCGCTGGGAAGACGAGCTACCCGAGGATTTCTCGGTGACCGTCGCGCCCATCGAAGGCGTGTTCAACCATGTTCGCTATGCCCGATTTGCGCCGTGGCTCGCCGAACAGATGCACCTGGACAAGATTGATCTGGTACTCGGCATGAACAAGATGCCCGGGCTTGATGTGTACTACGCGGGTGACTCGTGTTTTGAGGATAAGGCGCGTAGCCAGCGTTCGTGGTTCTATCGGCTGACGCCTCGCTATCGACACTTCTCGCATTTTGAGAGGAGTGTCTTTGATCGAGAAGCCAAGACATTGATACTCACAATCTCGCCGGTGCAGCCGGCAGCGTTTAGCCATCACTACGGCACCCAGGCCGAGCGGTTTGTACCGCTGCCGCCGGGCATCGATCCCAGCAGGGCAGCGACCGAAGTATCCGGGCGCGCGCGCGAGGAGTGCCGGGCGGAGCTGTCCGTTATGCCCGACGAGCATCTGATTGCTTTCGTCGGTTCGGGCTTTATCAAGAAGGGACTCGATCGACTGCTTGTCGCCATGCACACGTTGCCGGAGCACATTGCCCCCAAAGTGAAGCTTGTGATTGTTGGTCAGGATCGGGGTGATGCTTTTGAGCGCATGGTGATGCGCCTGGGCATTCAGTCGCGGGTGACCTTTCTCGGTGGCCGCGATGATGTGCCACGTTGGTTGCAGGCAGCGGATGCGTTTGTTTTGCCTGCTTATGACGAGACGGCAGGCATGGTGATACTCGAAGCGATGATCGCAGGCCTGCCGGTTCTCGTGACAGACAACTGTGGCTACGCACCGTATGTTGCGGAGTGTGATGGCGGACTCGTCTGCCCGACACCGTTTGATCCCGCGCAGTTCAACGACCTGTTGGTTGAGATACTTACATCGGAGAAGCGCGAGCAGTGGCAGCGCAATGCCCGCTCGCTCGCTGACAACCCGGAGATTTATCGGCTCGCCGAGGCTGCCGTTGACGCGCTTGAAGCGCTCGCCGAGCGTGAGCGTTGATTGATCGCTGGCAGGCACGCCTGGCCGACGGCGGTGTCATCGTCATAGAGCCGGTGTTGCGACACCTGGAAGGCAAGCGAATCGCGGGTCTTGCCCACATTAACGGCGCAGAGCGATTCGCCAAAGCGTTTACCGGCCCGAAAGCTACGCGGGATGCTGACCGGGAAGCATCGGGACTGGAGTCGCTCAATGAGACGGGTCTGCGCTCGCCCGCGCTGATCCAACGGGCGGCACTGGCTGACGGCGGTGAGCTGCTTGTGCTCGAGCGCGCGAGCGGCGCATCCCCAGGTCGGCATGACCATGAAGCGGCTGCAGCGTTACTCGAGGATCTAGCGAAAGCACACGATGCCGGCGTTGCTCTGAACGATCCGCATCTCGACAACGTGTTTCTTGAGCAGGACGGAGGAGTTCAGCGGCCGCTCTGGCTCGATGGGGGCGATGTCAGTGAGTCAGCCAGGCCCGTCAGCGAATCCGCGGGGCGGCGCAACGCGTGCCGTTTGCTCGCCGAATTTGCTCCTACGGATGAGGAGCGATTGACTACCGCGCTGCGCGCTTACGAAACCTGCCGGGGGCTAAAGCCTGCGAGCGCCGAAACGCTACGCGCACAGATTGTGCGGGCTCGCCAGATGCGAACTCGACTCATCGCCGCGAAAACCGTTCGTCAGTGCACGGCCTTCTCCGTGCGCAAGACCGCGGACCTTTTTGCCGCCTGGGTCAATGACAGCCCGCTGCCGTTGCCGTCTCTGCTGGATGACGCGCCAGCTTTCCAAGGCTTGCTCGCGGACGCTGCGCGTTTGAAGTCGGGTAATAGCGCAACGGTTAGCCAGTCTCGCCTGAGTGAGAAAGCGATTGTCGTTAAACAGACCCGCGCTAAGTCCTGGCCTCGTCTCGTAAGGCGCGCGCTGAAAGGCTCACGCGCGCGGCGATCCTGGAGCTACGGACACGTACTGCGCTACTTCGGGTTGCCGACCGCGCAGCCGCTGTTTCTGCACGAGTCTCGCATTGGGCCTTTTGTGCCGAGCGCGACACTTGTTTGTGAATCGTTGACCGGGCCAACGCTCGATCAAACCGACAGTCAAAACGGGCCGAACGTCGCGGCGGCAGCTCGCCTCATTGTGGGTATTCATAACCTCGGTCTTCGCCATGGCGATACGAAGGCGAGCAACTTCGTCGTGGCGGCTGCCGGCGTTTACATCATCGACCTTGATGCGATGGCGCCGGGCAGCCTTGCTGAGCGTCAGCGTGATCGCGAGCGGTTTCTTGCGAACTTTCCTTGCGGCAGTGAGCAACTCGCTGCGGCGCGTGAGGTCTTTGATCGCAACCCTCTCTAACGCATCCACTATACTGGCTCGGTGAATATTCTCGGACTATCCGGTGCGCTCGATCACGATGCGTCGGCGGCACTTGTCGTCGATGGTGAAGTGGTGGCTGCGGCAGAGGAAGAGCGCTTTCTGCGCGACAAGCATGCGCGTAAGCAGTTGCCGGAACACGCTGCGCGCTATTGCTTGGCGGAAGCTGGCCTGGAACCCAACGACATTGATGTCATCGCGTACCCCTATGCGCCTATCTCGCTAGCCTCCCGCGCCCGCTGGCACTACGCGGCGCGGCATTGGTACGCCCCGGATCGAGCGCTGGATGCGCTGTTCAATGGCAATCGCCGGTATCGACGCAAGCGCGCTGACGTGCACCGATTTGGCGAACGGCTCGGTATCGACTGGCAGCGAACCGAGTTTGCACCCGTCGAACATCACCTCGCCCACGCGTCCAGCGCGTTTCATCTCAGCGGCTTCCAAGGCAAGACCGCCATTCTCGGCGTTGATGGCAAAGGCGAGTACGCGACCACCTGGTTCGGCTGGGGTGACGAGCAGGGCATTCACAAGATTGCTGAGCTGTTTGACCCGGACAGTCTGGGTGGCGTTTACGGCGCGATGACTGAGTTTCTTGGCTTCGACATGCTCGATGGCGAGTTCAAGGTGATGGGCATGGCGCCCTACGGAGATGCGGATCGATTTGATCTGTCGCGCCTGATCAAGAAAGTACCCGGTGGCGTGCGCGTGAATACGCAGTACGTCAACACGGTCGGTCTGCGCCGCTTCAAGCGCGATGGCCGCGGTTATTACTTTTCGCCTCGACTGGTGGAATGGCTCGGTGAGCCACGCTCTGGTGACATCGCGGACGAACCCTACATTCACATCGCGGCCAGCCTGCAGCGGCTGTTTGAGGAACGGGTGCTCGAGCTGATCGATGAACACCTCGGCTCGGTACTCGCGGAATGTGGCCAGCTTGCCTACGCCGGTGGCGCTGCGCTTAACGTGAAGCTTAACCAGCGCATCATTGCGCGGGATGATGTGAGCACTCTGTGGGTGCAACCGGCGGCGGGAGACTCGGGCACCGCGCTAGGGGCGGCGACGTTGATCGCCAGTCATCGCGGCGAGCGCGTCAAAAAGATGACCCACGTCTACCTCGGCCCCGCGTTTGATTCGGCGGCGTGCGCGCGCGCGATCTGTGAAGCGGGGGATGCGGTTGTTGCGCACAAAATGGATGATGTCGTATCGCAAACCGCGCAGCTTCTCGCTGACGGTCACCCCGTCGCCTGGTTCTCCGGTCGTATGGAATTTGGCCCCAGAGCGCTCGGTGGCCGAAGTATTCTCGGCTGTCCGAACTCGCCAGGAATAGCGGACCGCATCAATGCGCAGATCAAATTTCGCGAGCGCTGGCGACCGTTCTGCCCCAGCGTCGCTGACAGCGTGGCTGAAGACATGCTCGGTAGTGATCATCCGTCGCCATTCATGACGTTTACCTTCGATGTGCAACCGCAGTGGCGCGAGCGCGTACCCGAGGTTGTACATGAAGACGGGACGGCCCGGGTTCAGATTGTCGAGCGGCATCAGCATCCCCTCTACTACAAATTGCTTCATCGGGTCGGCGAGCTGACCGGTAATCCTGTGCTTTTGAATACGTCGCTCAATCGTCGGGGTGAGCCCCTGGTTTGCTCGCCGGAAGATGCGCTGGTCATGTTTCTGGCGTGCGATCTTGAGTATCTTGTGCTTGAAGACTGGCTGGTATCGAAGCCGGTTCAAGCTGTTGAAAGATCAGAGGTGGCACCATGAGGCTGCTGCAACTTTGTCCGAACGATCATCCGCCGTTTGGTCAAATCACCGAGCGTTATGTTGATGCGCTGTCTGCGCTCGGCCACGAAGTTGTCACGGTGTTTATCGGGGCAGCGCGCAACGATCCGGTCTCAGGCGCGGTTTATCTGAATGTCGATAGAGCGACCGATGCGCCTGACACCCTGCGGCGCTGGCTTGTGAGCGAGCCGGGTGACGGCGACTTCACCGCGTTGATCGCCCACCGCTATCGCGCGATGCGCATAGCGCTCGCAGTGCAGTGGGGGCGTCCCATACTCTGCGTCGCGCATGAGTTTGGTCTCGGGCGTTCGCTCCGTCGGCGACTCTGGCTGCGGCTTTTTGCTCGTAGAATTCGCTTCGCCGCGGTATCAGCGCCCGTACAACAAGAACTCGCCCGGCACCTCGGACGAGGTGTCCTGGAGTTGCCCAACGCGGTGGACGTCAGCGCGCTGCAGTCGGCCCTGCTGCCTCGAGAGCAAGCCAGGCAAGCATTGGACATTGCGCCGGACAAGCTGGTGATCGGCATTGTCGGTCGCCTGCATTGGAAGAAGCAGCCCGCGCTCGCGCTCGCCGCCTACAAAAAGGCTCGCAAGGAGAATTGGCAACTCGTCTTTGTCGGGGATGGTGATGAGCGCAGCGTTCTGGATGTCGGCGCGGCGGCTCAACCGGATGTCAGCTTCGCCGGTTATCGATCTGACGCGCAGCGCCTGTACCGAGCTTTTGACCGAGTACTTCTTGCTTCGAATGACCATGAAGCGTTCAACATGGTGGCGCTTGAGGCAGGGCTTGCCGGTGTGCCTATCGTTTCTACCCCGGCGCCGGGACCGATGGTTGTGCTCGGGAGCGGTGCGGTATTTGCATCTGATGATACGGCCGACGCTCTGGCGCTCGCGCTCGCTGCGGAACCTGTCGCGCCGAATACCGGCGCCCTGGCAGAGCGTTTTGATGTGTCTGCGCTGTCGTCTCGATTGGAAGCAATCCTGAAACCGATACCCGTTGGCGAGCGAACCTGAACTCTCCTGCGAGGGCGCGCGGACGATCAGTAAAAGGGTGCTTCGCCCTCGGGACGCGTCTTGAAGCGTCGGTGCACCCACAGGTATTGGCGAGGATGCAACCGGACCTCGGCCTCGATGAGCGCATTGATGCGAGTCGCGTCGGCCACATCATCGTCGCTCGGATAGCCGCTCAGTGGCTCTGAGAATCGCAACTCGTAAGACCCGGTCTCCAGATCCCGAAAATGACTCATCAGGAGCACCGGTGAATTGCGTAGCCGAGCGAACCGCGCCGTGCCCGTGATACTCGCCGCTTGCACGCCAAAGAAGGGTGCGAATACGGAGTGTTTGCGGCCGTAGTCCTGATCCGCGGCGTACCAGATGACTTTGTTCTGTTTTAGCGCGCGCAGGATGGCGCGCGTATCGCTGCGCTCGATAATCTCCGAAAAATGTGCGCCGCGGCCGCTGAGTTGCAACCATTCCCACACGGGATTCTTGTTGCGCCTGTAGATCGGCACGACAGATGCGTTGCGCGCAAGCGTACCGGCGATGATGTCGAGCACGGCGAAGTGGCCACCCAGTAACACCACGCCGCGCTGCTCAGCGACCGCCGCTTGCAGGTGTTCCAGCCCGGTCACCGTAAATCGATCGTCGAGGTTCCGCTGGGGGTTCAACCAGGCAGCGGCGGTTTCCACGATGCCCACACCCATGTGCCGAAAAACACCGCGTACAAACTCAGCTCGCTCCGCGGTCGAAAGCTCAGGAAAGCAGAGCTCGGCGTTTTTCTCGGTGATGCGTTTGCGTGAGCCGCCGAACGCGTGCACCGAGCTGCCAACGCCGCGCCCAAGCCACAACAGTGCGCCCAATGGCAGACGCGCGATCAGCCAGCCGAAGGCTACAGCGAGCCAGGCGGGCCATAACATGGGCGAAGCGATGTGTCGTGGTGGAAGTTTCTTACCCATGGCGGCGCATTCTAGCGTTTTCGCTAAGCCTGCACAGATCGCGCCTGCTAACATTGCCCCATGTTGCCCACAGCCCTGCCATCGCTTGCGAACACACACGTACTTGTCGTCGGGGACGTCATGCTCGACCGCTACTGGCACGGTCACGTCGAGCGCATTTCCCAGGAAGCACCGGTTCCCGTGGTGGGTATCTCAAGCATTGATGATCGGCCGGGTGGCGCGGCTAACGTCGCACTCAACCTGGTGTCACTTGGAGCGCGTTGTACGCTGGTGAGCGCAGTCGGCGAAGACGAAGCCGGCTTGATTCTGCGTGAGCGCCTTGAAGCAGCGGGCGTTCGTTGTGCTTTCGTACCGGCGCAGGGAACGACGATAAAGCTGCGCATGGTCAGTGCCGGTCAACAGCTCATCCGTGCCGACTTTGATGTTGATGCCTCCGAGCAGGCGGCCGCTGTGGCGGCCGAGGCCGCTCGCCAGGCGCCCGGCTGCCAGATCGCCATTGTTGAAGACTATGACAAAGGCTCGGTGGCGGAGCCGGAAGCGCTGCTGGCTTGTCTTGTCTCGCTGCCGGTACTCGTCGATCCCAAAGCCAAAGCGCTCGAGCGTTACCCAGGCGCGAGTTTCATTAAGCCTAACGAAGCGGAGTTTATCGCCGCCTTTGGTGGGCCATTGAGCGATGCTGACGCTCGCAGCCGGGCCGCGGAGTTCCTGGCGCAAACTTCCATACAGGCGCTTGTCGTCACCCAGGGTGGCCGGGGGATACGCGTACTGACGAGTGACGGTCAATTGCACACGATCCCGGCACGACCAGTCGACGTGTTTGATGTCACCGGTGCTGGGGATACAGCGGCTGCGGCTCTCTCCGTTGGCCTTGCGCTGGATTGGTCCATTCAGCAATCCGCGGAGCTGGCGAATGTTGCTGCCGGCGTTGCCGTGACGCGCTCCGGAACGGCTGCCGTTTCCGGCCCGGAGCTTGCCGACGCGCTTGCCGGGGTTTCACGCAGTCGCCGCGGCGTGGTTAGCCAGTCTGCATTGCAGGGCGCGGTCACCCAGGTTCGCGAAAACGGTGAGCGACTCGTCTTCACCAATGGCTGCTTCGACATTCTGCACGCTGGCCATGTGGCCTACCTGACCCAGGCTCGTGAACTCGGCGATCGTCTCATTGTCGCGGTTAACGATGATGCCTCGGTCACCCGCCTGAAAGGGAAGGGTCGCCCGGTAAACACGCTGCATCGACGCATGTCGGTGTTGGCCGGTCTTGCGAGCGTCGACTGGGTGGTTTCGTTCAGCGACGACACGCCCGAGGCATTGCTGGCCAGTCTCAAGCCTGAGGTGCTGGTCAAAGGCGGTGACTACGATCTGGACGCTGTCGTTGGCGCTGACCTTGTGCGTGCCTACGGTGGCGAAGTGGCCGTTCTCAGCGAAGTTGCTGATCTGTCGACGACGCGCATCGTGGAAAAGCTCAAAACGCCTTCGAGCGAGTAGACTCGCGGGATAAGCGCGTTTCGTGCGCGAGTGATTGCTGGAGAGCGACCGATGACTAGAGCCCCGCTGATATTGCTGCTACTCGGCCAACTGCTGATCACAGGCTGTGCTTCTCAGCCACCGGTGGATGTTTATCTTTCCAGTGTGCGGGCGCTACCCTCGACCGCACTAGAGCAACGCGTCGCGCTGTCCATTCGGCTGCAGAACCCCTCCGACAAGGCCATTCGAGCGACGGGCGTAAGTCTCGCGCTCGATATCAACGGCGGCCGGTTTGCGCGCGGTGTCTCCGACGAGCCCTTCGAATTGCCGGGGCTCGGCGAGACGACCATCAACATCGATGCGAGCATCAGCGTGATCGATGCGGTTCGCAGGGCCATGAGCGCGGCGCGCGACCAGGCGGTGCGCTACGAGCTAACAGGCAGAGTATTCACCAGCGGAATTGGCAGCGTCCGGTTCCGTCGCGAAGGCGAGCTGTCAGCCCAGTCCTTTGATGCGCTGTCGATTACGTCGCCCGCTCAGCCGATACAGCCGACGCCCTAGCTCACGACTAATGCCCCTGGCTCACAGCTAACACATTGGCCCTGAGGTGGTCGCGGCTCAATGTGCCGAGCACGATACTGCTCACGCCGGGAGCATCAGCGATCGCACGCAGATACTCTGGGCTGCCCCGACCGCTGTTCAACGCCTTCTTGATCAGCACGCCAACGCCGAGCGCGCCGGCCTCGCGAACCAGCCCAACCTCCTCTCGGTAGTCTGCATTGATGGTCGCCATCAACACGTCGACGTGAGGCAGTGCAATGCGGCCACCCTCAGCGCTTTTGCAGGACAGACCGATCGCGCGTATCAGTCCGCGAGTTTTCAGGTCAGTGAGAGCCTCAAGTGTGCCCATGGATTCGACGATTTCCGCATCGCGTCCATCGGAATGCACGAGAACGATATCCAGATAGTCCGTCTTCAGCCGCCTAAGGCTTGCGTGAACGCTCGCCTGGCAGGCTTCCGGCGAGAAATCGTAGCTCGACGTCTCGCCATCGAACTGCTCGCCCACTTTGCTGGCGAGCACCCAGTCTTCGCGCTTGCCGGGTAACAGCGCCCCGAGCCGCGCTTCGGCTGCTCCGTAGGCTGGGGCCGTGTCGATGAGGTTTATGCCCGCCTCTTGGGCTGCGTTCAGAAGCTCTATTACCACTGAGTCATCCGGCAGGTCGAAGGCTGCTGGATATTTCACGTTCGTATTTCGCCCCAGTTTGACCGTCCCCAGGCCGAGCACGCTAACGTCGATGCCGGTGTTGCCGAGTGGGCGTCGCTCAAGCCTGTCGTGTCGGTCTGCTACCACGGCCGTGTCGCCCGTTTTGCATCGGGCAGCGGCAGGGCTGCCGGCTCCGTCTGGGACGGCTTGGCGATTTCTCGAACCGCGGCGAGTACGCGATCGCCTAGATCCGGAGCGAGCGAGAGTTTGGTTGGCCACGCAAATATGCGATTGCCGCGGACCTCCACGGCGGCCTGGTCCGGACGCTGTCCATCGTTAGCGGGCTCTGCGCGGTCGATAGCGAAGGTCTCAAAGTCGGCGTCGCGCAGATCGATCCAGGGCAGGCACTCGGCGAGCTCTGACTTTGCACGGATGATGAGATCGCTCGCTGACAGGCTCGCGCCGTCTGTTGCGAGCTGGCCGCCGATGTACCAGCTTCTGCCGGGTGGATCGTCGTGGCTTGTGATGGTCAATCGTGGCTCGGGACGTCTAATACCGGTGATGCAGTGGCCGAACAGGTTCGGAAGGTTAGAAGATCGGACGATGACCTGCTGCAGTGGCCGGCGCTGGCAGGTCAGATCACTGACGCCGCTTTGCTGCAGGAGCGCCTCGTTGCCGCTGCCCGCGCAGCACACAATGGCGGCCGGCGTCACGGTGATGCCGTTAAGCGCAGCGGTCTGTGGCTCGAGCGTTGCGCTGGCCTGGTAGATGCCAAATCGATGGCGATTGTTCAGTTGCTCAGCAATTGCGACGGTATCCAGCACCAGATCAGGCAACTCAAAAACGCTGCCGGAGAACGCCAGCAGCGCAGAGGGACGCTCGTTGCCCGTCAGCTTGCGCACATCACCGCGCAGCGCTTGGCCAGCCAGGAACGTGGAGATTCGGGATCGCGCGCTATCGGCTGAGAACATCAGATAGTGTTCGGCGACCGGGGTAATACCGGATAGGTCGATGGCTATGTCGTCGCCTGAGATGGCATTGCGCCATCGACGCGGCATGTCGGCGATCGCGTTGGACGCGCCCGTGAAAAAACCGCCTAGCGCGTATTTGATGCCCCCGTGAATCAGGCCCTGGGAGGCGAGAGTCTGCTCACCTCCAATTCCCTTCGCATCGACTACGACGACGGAGTAGCCGGCGTGACTCAGCACGTTGGCGGACCACAGCCCGGCGACGCCGGCGCCGATAATGAGGACGTCGAAGGCTGGTTTTGAATCTGTAGAGCTCACGCGTGCAGCTTATCAGGCTACTTGAGCTCGACCGCATACCCGGAGCACTCGCGAGTATTGGTTGTTTGTTAGAGGGACTCCTTCTTGACTTGCTGGCGGCGCCCGCCGACCCTGCGCCGATGGCTCTATTCTTCTATCGATTGCTCCTGCTGCTCGCACTGCCGGTCGTTGCTGGTCGTTTGATCTGGCGCGGCCGCGAAGCACCGGCTTACAAATTACGACGCGCCGAACGCTTTGGTTCTGTGCCCGCGGACGTTGCTGCGCACGCTCGGGGTGGTGTTTGGATCCACGCGGTTTCCGCCGGAGAGACGATCGCCATTGCGCCGGTGATTTTGCGGCTCCTGGACGAATTCCCGCAATTGCCTGTTCTGGTCACGACAATGACGCCGACCGGCTCGGAGCAGGTGCAGCGCTTGCTTGGCGGGAAGGTTGCTCACTGCTACGCACCCTACGATTTTGACTTCGCCGTTGATCGCTTTCTCGCGGCCGTGCAGCCCAAGCTCGCGCTCTTTGTGGA
Organism: uncultured Pseudomonadales bacterium; assembly: GCA_964351875.1. Taxonomy (GTDB): domain Bacteria; phylum Pseudomonadota; class Gammaproteobacteria; order Pseudomonadales; family Azotimanducaceae; genus JANSWO01. Next base: position 55,724 of record CAYGQC010000001.1, on the reverse strand, counting down.
AACCGAGCTTTGGCCGGTGTGGCTACGCCGCCTTGAGCGCATGGGTACGCCGGCGATGTTGATCAATGCCCGCCTGTCTGAGAAATCCATGCAGGGTTACCAAAAAGTTTCCGCGCTCACTCGCCCTATGCTCGATCGGCTTACGCTCATTGCCTGCCAGTATCCGGCCCACGCCCGGCGATTCGAGGCTCTAGGTGTCTCCAAGGAGCGAATACGTACGCTCGGTAGCGTGAAGTTCGATCTGGAGTTGCCCCAGGATCTTCAGGCGCGCCTCGATCGCTGGCGGATCGAGCTTGGCCTGGCGGATCGGCCGGTGTGGCTGGCGGCGAGCACCCACGCGGGTGAAGATGAGATTGTGCTGGCGGCGCACAAAAGAGTGCTTCAGGTACAGGCTGACGCCGTGCTGATTGTCGTGCCCCGGCATCCCGAGCGCTTCGAGGCAGTGGCTGCGCTGGCTGGCCCTGAGGCGCGGCGGTTGTCACGATCTGATGACGCCGCAGATCGCGTAACGACGAACGTGATCGTTGGCGACACGATGGGTGACGTCAGCGCGCTGTTGGGCTTATCGAGTATCGCCTTTATCGGCGGCTCGCTGGTGCCCAGTGGTGGACACAATCCCGTTGAAGCGGCGATTCATGGGCAGTCGATTGTCATGGGCCCGCACCGATTCAACTTCGAACAGGTGTGCGAATCGTTTGCGCGGGCGGGCTGTTTACATCTGGTTGAGGGCGCCGATGGGATTGCCGGGCAGGTGCTGCGCTGCTTTCGCTCGGAGGAACACCGCAACGAGCAAGCGCAGCTTGCCAGGCAGGTGGTCGAGGACAATCGCGGCGCAACGGCCGCGCTCATCGAAATCCTACGACCCGAGATCACCCGAATAGCGGCGCAGTGACGGCAGAGTTTTCACCTGGTCATTCGGATCGGTGAACTTGTTCAGCTCCACCAGATCTTCGTCGATCAGCGTGCCGGTAGACTGCTTGAGGCGCATCAGGTCCAGCACGTAGCGGTAGCGCGAATCCGCATAGTCGAACTGCGAACCGAACAGGCGCTGTTGTGCCTGTAGCACATCGACAATGTTACGTGTGCCGACTTCGTAGCCGGTTTCGGTAGCGTCCAACGCGCTCTGTGAAGACTCGATAGCCCGCTGCCGAGCGCGCACTCGCACGACATCGGTGGCGACGGAGCGAAACAGGTTGCGGGTATCACGCGCGACCGTGCGCTGGGAATCAAGCAGTTGTTGCCGAGCGCCTTCCAGCTCGGCACTCGCCTGCCGTGCTCGCGATTGCACCAGACCGCCGCTGAAAATCGGCACATTCAAGGTGAGCGAGTAGCGTGTGACATCTGTTTTGCCGCCAAGGAATGACGGACCGCCGGTGACATCGTGGTTGCGTAACGCGGATGCTCCAAGCGTAGGTAGGTGGTCGGATCGACGTGAGCGCAGCGTTCGCGCTGCTGCAGCGACCGCGTGTTGCGCGCCCTTAACGCCATAGTTGGTGTTCAGAGCGGTCTGCACCCATTCCTCTTCGTTAGCCGGGGCGGGATTCACAATCGGCAGCTCTTCGGACAGCCGGTTCAACGAATCGTAGGCCGTGCCGGTTAGCGTGCGTAGATTCTCGAAAAAGATGTCGTGGTCGCCATCCGCTTGAATCCGATTGACGAGTGCGTCGTCGTAGGCCGCCTGTGCTTCCAGTACGTCGGTGATTGCAACCAGACCTACATCGAAGCGTTGCTGAACCTGTTCGAGCTGCCGTTTCACCGCGGCCTCGGCAGCCTGGGTTGAGTCGAGCAAATCCTGGGCGCGTAGTACGTTCAGATACGCCTCGGTGGCTCGCACGATCAGGTTTTGCTCGGCCGCGTCGAGGGACGTTTTAGCCCGTTCTACGGCGGCTTTGGCGCTGGTGTACGTGAACCAGGCGCTGAAATTGACGATGGGCTGGTTAAGCGTCGCGGACCAGCCGTGGTCGTTGTATTGCTGGTCCGGAACCTCTTCGAAGAGCCCTGTGTCGGGGTTGAATTGTGGCCCGACGGGAAAGCTCAGCTCATTCCAGGAGGTTGTGCCCTGGGCGCTCACCTGGGGGAGCAGGCCGGAGCGTGCCTGGGGCAGTGCCTGCCGCGCTGCCTCGTATTGGGCGCGTGCTGCGCCGATCACGGCGTCGTTGGCTTTGGCGGCTTCGAATACGTCCTTGAGGTCCGCGGCGGTTGCGGGCAGACCGACGGTCCATGCCAGTAGGGCCAACAGACAGCTACCGAATGCCTTGCGCAGCGCGCTGGGAGCATGGGGTGTCGGTTGGTTCGAAGCCGGCGTGATGGAGCGCAGGCGGCTGATGTTTGGGGTGTTTGGAGCGGTCATTGAAACAGGCACTTATCCAGAGTCAGAATTCCGATTCTGCGCCAGGTTGCTGAGGCTACTGCGCAAGCATCGCAGTCTACACTAAAGGCAACTCGGGCCACGGCGCGAACGTCGTGTCCGCAGTGCGAATTGTACGTGTCTGAATGGCGCTGAACGCCCAACTTAGTAACAAAATGTGACGGGCGGCGCAGTCTGTCAGACAGTCGGTTGGTGGGGCTCAACGCAAGGTGCAACGTCGATCCCAAAGCGCGTTCAGTTCCGGGTTGCAAGCTGGTATTTGGCGGCGGTTCGTGACACCGTTTGCCGCCCCAACGGCATTCAAAGCGTTGGAGCGGAGCGCGTTTGCAACGAGCCCCGACAGGCGAGAAATCAAGAGCCTGGCTCGGCATAGATGTTTGGCATGTGCTCGGCTGATCGTTAACAAGGACACTAAAAGCAGATGAACCGGTGACGGCACCCATTGTCTACAAGCGCTACCACGAGGGCATGTTGGCCCGCGCGCGCCGCCGCGCCCGAGTGGATCTGCAAGCCCACATGGCCTTGTGTGACGCCAACTATGAAAAGTTGTTCAAACTCTACCCGGCTCTGCGTGCCGCCGATGCTGGTGGCGCCCCCCGGGAGTTTTTACTGCCAGTGGCTGATGCGGGGATAACCGCTGTGATCAGCATTGTTGAGCAGACGCCGTACACCACGTTGATGCACCTCACCTACGGCATGCATCCCGCGCTGCGAAGCCTGACTGAGCCGCGTCTCACCGTGCGCCTGTACCACGATGCCCATAGCGCGGATGTTGTTGAGTATCAGGGTCAGCGCCGCTTTGCCGGCGCCTACGACTACCCTAACGAGGACATGCGCGCGCCGGACGAGAAGACGCAGATCAATGCGCTGCTCGGCGAGTATCTCAGCCATTGCATCGCCAATGGCATGAGCTCGGAAACCGTGGACTTTCGTCGCGACTGACCGCGGGCCAAACCGGCGTTGAAGCCCTGGACGACCTGATGATTCGCCTACTGCAAATCAGTGACTGCCACCTGATCAGCAAGCCCGAGGAGGGCCTGCTGGGTGTGGATACTGATGCGTCGCTGCAACTCGTGCTGCAACGCGCGCTGGCGCAATACCAACCGGATCTGATTGTCGCCAGTGGTGATATTGCCCACGATGCGACTGCCGAGAACTACGAGCGCTTTGTCGCGCTGTTGCGTTCGCAAAGCGATGCACCGCTGATGATGCTGCCGGGCAACCATGACGACGCTGGCGTGATGGCGCCGTGGCTGCGCGAATTTGGCGCCGCTCGTGAACTCGGCGATTGGCGCATCCAGCCGCTCTCCTCCTGGCAGCCGGGCAGTAGCGCCGGGGCGCTCGACGAGCGCCAACTGCGCACGGCGATCGACGACTGCCGCAGTGCTGGACATGTTTTGCTCACGGTGCACCACCCGTTCACCCCGTTTGCGCCCTGCGGCACGCCCTGGCTCGATACCGACGCCATAGAACTCAGCGAAGATTCTCCTCTTCTGGGCTGGTTGAACGACGCTGACTGCAATGTGCGTGCGATTGCGGTGGGGCATGTGCACCAGGCTTGGGAAAGCTGGCACAATGCGACGCCGATGCGCTCAGCGCCGTCTACCTGTTTTCAGTTCGAGCCTGCCAGCGCATCGTTTGCTGTGACTCAAGCGGGGCCCGGTTATCGCTGGTGGCAGTTGGCGGACGACGGCCAGGCGAGTTCGACCGCGCACTGGTGCTGAGACCGACTGGATTGGCGCCCCGGCGCGTTCAGGGTTCAGCGAGCTACATTTTCTGAATTTTCATCCCATACAAGCCGAGTTGATGGCACGTCGCCCCTCGGCAGGAGAGCCAGACCACCACCATGTCAGCTGACAGCTATTCGGCCGAGTCGCTTCAAGTACTGTCGGGCCTTGAGCCCGTGCGCCGGCGCCCCGGCATGTACACCGATACGACCCGGCCCAACCACCTCGTCCAGGAAGTCATCGATAACAGTGTCGATGAAGCGCTGGCAGGCCACGCCAGCAGCATAGAAGTGACGCTGTACAAGGACGGCTCGGTCGAGGTGATCGATGACGGCCGCGGAATGCCCGTGGATATTCACCCGGAACATGGCATCACGGGGGTGGAGTTGATCCTCACCAGGCTGCACGCCGGCGGTAAGTTTGACGGCGACAGTTACACCTACTCCGGCGGTCTGCACGGCGTTGGCGTTTCCGTGGTGAACGCGCTGGCGACGTGGCTAGAAGTGGAAATCAAGCGCGATGGCGAGGTTTACCATCAGCGCTTCGAGTCTGGCGAGCCCAAGGGCAAACTCAAATCGATTGGCACGGTTGGCAAGCGCAACACCGGTAGCCGAGTGCACTTTCTGCCGGACGCCAGCTACTTTGACAGCCCAAAGGTGCTGGTTTCGCGACTCAAACACCTGCTGCGCGCTAAAGCCGTGCTGTGCGACGGCCTGGAAATCAGCATCCGTGTTGAGGGCAGCCCCGAGGATGATGAGTCCTGGTGCTTTCAGGATGGCATCACCGACTATCTACTGCAGGCGCTGGACGGTGCCGAGACCGTACCGGCCGCGCCTTTTGTCACATCGCTGGAAGGCAATACCGAGGCCGTCGACTGGGCCCTTGCGTGGGCGAGCGATGGTGTTGTCAGCGTGGCGGAATCCTACGTCAACCTCATCCCAACCGCCCAGGGCGGCACCCATGTCAGTGGCCTGCGCACCGGTCTTATCGAAGCGCTGAAAGAGTTTTGCGAGTTCCGCGATCTATTGCCTCGCGGCGTGAAGCTCACGGGCGATGACCTCTTCGACAGTTGCAGCTACGTGCTGTCGGCCAAAATGCGCGAGCCCCAGTTCAGTGGCCAGACGAAGGAGCGGCTGTCGTCCCGGCAAGCTTCTGCCTTTGTCAGCGGCGTCGCTAAGGATGCCTTCAGCCTCTGGCTGAATGAGCACACCTCGGACGGCGACCTCATCGCAGAGCTCGCGATCGGCAATGCCCAGCGCCGGGTGCAAGCCAGCAAAAAGACTGCTCGTAAGAAGATTACCGCAGGGCCAGCGCTGCCAGGCAAGCTGGCGGATTGCTCGGGTCAGGATGTGCAGCGCTCGGAGCTGTTCCTGGTTGAGGGAGACTCGGCGGGTGGCTCGGCCAAACAGGCTCGCGAGCGCGAGTTCCAGGCAGTGATGCCCTTGCGCGGCAAGATTCTCAATACCTGGGAGGTCGCATCAGGCGACGTGCTCGCGTCCCAGGAAGTGCACGACATCTCAGTCGCAATTGGTGTTGATCCGGGATCGACGGATCTGAGCAACCTGCGCTACCACAAAGTTTGTGTGCTGGCGGATGCGGACTCGGACGGCGCCCACATCGCGACGCTTCTGTGTGCGCTGTTCCTGCGCCACTTCCAGCCGTTGGTCGAAGCCGGCCATGTGTTTGTCGCCATGCCGCCTCTGTTTCGCATCGATGTCGGCAAAGAGGTGTTCTACGCACTGGACGACTCGGAGCTTGAAGGCGTGCTGGATCGAATCGCCGCTGAGAAGAAGAAAGCCACACCGGTCGTGCAGCGATTTAAAGGGTTGGGTGAAATGAACCCGATGCAGTTGCGCGAGACCACGATGGCGCCGGACACGCGCCGCCTCGTTCAATTGACGCTCGAGACGCCTGCCAAGACGCACGAAACAATGGACATGATGCTTGCCAAGAAGCGTGCGCCGGACCGTCGAGCCTGGTTGGAAAAGAACGGCCACACCGCGGAGCTCGGCTAAGACCTGATCCTCTTCCTCAGCGCCCGAACTCTCACCTGAACCCTCGCCCGAACTTTCGCCCGAACTTTCGCCCGAACTCTGGACACACGTAAGACACCAAACCATGAGCGATTCCACCCCGACACCGCCTAGCGAATTTGAAACGCTGCCGCTGCACAGCTACACCGAGAAGGCGTACCTCGAGTACTCGATGTACGTAATCAACGATCGGGCGCTGCCGCATATCAGCGACGGCCTGAAGCCGGTTCAACGACGCATCGTCTACGCCATGTCTGAACTGGGTCTGGCAAGCACAGCCAAGTACGCCAAGTCCGCGCGCACTGTCGGCGAGGTGCTCGGTAAGTTCCATCCCCATGGCGATTCGGCGTGCTACGAAGCCATGGTTCTAATGGCTCAGCCGTTCTCTTATCGCTATCCGCTGGTTGATGGCCAGGGTAACTGGGGTGCTCCGGACGATCCTAAGTCGTTCGCCGCGATGCGCTATACCGAGTCCAGGCTGTCTGCTTTCGCGCAGCTTCTGCTCAGCGAAGTTGCGCAGGGAACTGTCGACTTTGTTCCCAATTTCGACAGTTCCATCGACGAGCCAACGCTGTTGCCTGCGCGCTTGCCGCTGGTACTCTTAAACGGCAGCGCGGGTATCGCTGTGGGGATGGCGACGGACACGCCAGCGCACAATCTGCGCGAGATTGTCAGCGCCTGTGTGCATTTGCTCGACAGTCCCAAGGCCTCCGTCGCCGACATCATGACCCACGTTCAGGGACCTGACTTTCCCTCAAACGCGGCGATCATCACGCCGCGCGACGACATTGCCGCCATGTACGAATCCGGCCGCGGCTCGGTCAGGGCGCGCGCGCAGTGGGTGATAGAGGATGGCGAGGTTGTTGTTACCGCGCTGCCGTATCAGAGCTCGCCAACCAAGGTGATGGAGCAGATCGCGGCGCAGATGAACGCCAAGAAACTGCCGATGCTGAATGACCTGCGAGACGAGTCTGACCACGAAAACCCGACTCGCCTGGTATTGATTCCGCGCTCGAACCGAATCGATGTGCCACGTCTGATGTCGCACCTGTTTGCCACAACGGACCTCGAGCGCAGCTATCGCATCAACATGAATGTGATTGGTCTGGATGGTCGGCCGGCGGTCAAAGGCCTGGTGACCATGCTCAAAGAGTGGCTTGAGTACCGTCAGCAGACGGTGACGCGCCGGCTCGAATTCCGCCGGGACAAGATCGACGCGCGCCTGCATATCCTCCAGGGTCTGCTTGTTGCCTACCTCAATATCGATGAGGTCATTCGCATCGTGCGTGAGGAGGACAAGCCCAAGTCGGCCTTGATGAGTGCGTTTGACCTGAGCGAACTGCAGGCGAATGCCATTCTCGATCTGCGCCTGCGTCAGCTCGCGCGGCTGGAAGAGATCAAGCTCACCACGGAGCGTGATGAGCTGGCTACCGAGAAAGCGGGCATCGAAAAGATTCTGGCTTCGAAGGCGCGCTTGAAAACCCTGGTCAAGAAGGAGCTTCTTGAGGATGCGGAGACGTTCGGAGACGACAGGCGCTCTCCGCTGGTGGAGGCCTCCGGCGATGACGGCGCGGCTGCCTTTAGCGACGAGGAGTTGGTATCTAACGAGCCTATAACCGTTGTCCTGTCCCAGAAGGGATGGGTTCGTTCGGCGAAAGGACATGAGGTGGCGAGCGCCGAGTTGAATTATCGCAGCGGCGATGCCTTGCTGGCGGACGCTCGCGGCCGCAGCAACGAGATACTCGCGTTTCTCGATTCGACGGGGCGAGCGTATTCGCTACCCGCCCATACGCTGCCGTCCGCGCGCAGCCAGGGCGAGCCGCTCACCGGCCGACTGAAGCCGGTCGATGGCGCGCGCTTTGTCGGCTTGGCGTTGGGCCAGGGCGAGCAGAAACTGCTGCTGGCGTCTGACGCCGGCTACGGATTCGTCGGCAAGTTAGCCGACATGGTGGCCAAAAACCGGGCGGGCAAAGCCTACCTGAGCGTACCTAAGGGCGGCGTCGCTCTAGAGCCTGCGCTCATACCTGCTGATGTTGAGGAACTGCTGATCGCCAGCGTCACCAATACCGGACACCTGCTTCTGTTCCCGCTTGCACAACTTCCGGAGCTGAGTAAAGGCAAAGGCAATAAGCTGCTGAATGTTCCGGGCGCGGCGTTCAAGGCAGGAAACGAGCGAGTGACGTCGGTTGCTGTACTGCCCGCGAGCGGATCGCTGACGGTATTTTCGGGCCAGCGACACATGCGCCTGAAGCCCAAGGATCTGGAGAACTACGTTGGCGAGCGTGCCCGCAGAGGACGCAAGCTACCGCGGGGTTTTCAGAATGATCCGCTGTTGTCCACGAGCGACTGAGACAGCAGCAGCTCCGCCTGACGTTCGAGCAGCACCTGATAGGAATCGGTGACGCCGTGCACCAGATAGCAGTGCGCGCTTGCCGTGCTCATCGCGCCGAGCGCCGGGTTGCGCTGCTCCTCGAAGAGCAGGCGTTCGACGCGATCCAGATCGAAGAACACATCCTCGCTGACGACCAGGGTTGAGTTACGCGCGGTCGCGCTGAGCAGCACGGCGTCCGCCACGGCATCGTGATCGGCAACGACGTCCAGCGGATTACCCGCTTCCGTGCCGTCAAGATCCACCTTGTGCAGGCCGAATCGGTAGAGCAGCTCGCTCGGCTCGCTGTCTTCGATGAACTGCCCGTTCGCGCGGGCAAACATCTCCGCGAGCAGGATGGCGGCGCAGATGATCTCGAAGCAGCGATCGCTGTGCGTATAGCCGCTGAAGGTGAGTAGCACGCCTGTACCCGGTAGCGCGATTGCCTGGCCGCCATACAACTCGGCAACCTGTTCGGCATGCCACAGAGCGTCGCTGAGGTGGACACTGCGATCGTCCGTGTCGAGGCTGATCTGGTTGAAGAGGTTAGCGACGAGCACGTATTGGCGAGAGCCAAGGCCTGCGGATTCCGGAATGACGGCCAGCTCGATCTGATCTTCCAGCCGGCGGCCAAAGCGCACGTTGTTGGCAAACCATCCCATCGGCAGCAGCACGAGCGCAGACAGTGCTATCGGCAGCAGCAGTGCCAGCGCGACAATGTGATTCGCGATCGGCTCGGCGAAACGCTCGCTCGCCAGCCCGACACTGGCGATGCCCGCGCGGGCGCCGTCGATACTGATGATCTGCTCGAACCGTAGCGCGCCGTCCGGCGCCTGCGAGCCGGCGCTGGCCAGCGCTGTGCCGTCGAGCGTGGTGATGGCAACAAAGCGGATGTCTGCGGTGAGGGCGAGGCGTTGGGCAAGCGCGCTCAGTACCAGGGCGTCCTGGGTCATCAGGGGTTGAGCGGCGAGCGCCGCCAGTTGGTCCGCAGCGCCCTGACCAAACTGGCGAGCCCTGGCGTCGTCAGTTGCCGCTGTCGAACTCGTCGTCAGCACGGCGGCTGCCGTCAGCCAGCAGCCCGCCAGAACGAGCAGTGCACAGAGCAGCGGCGATAGCGTTTTGTCGCGCAAGCTCACGTGTGCGCTCGACAGTCACGCAGGGTGGAGCCGCCAGCACGCATGCCGCTGAGTCTTGTGCCAACGTCGGCCGTTGTATTGAGGGGGTTTTGGCTCACGGGTCGGGTATTCTGCGCAGCTAACAGTAACCGGTGGCGGACAGTCTACGTGAGTGCAAGCTTTGATACCGAAGCGATTTTGTTGGTCAATCTCTCCGGCCGGGACTCGCCGGGCATGATGGCCGATCTGAATCGCCGCCTGGCGAGCCGCGACGTGGTCATTCTGGATATCGGGCAGGCGGTTATCCACGCCGAACTTACTCTGGGCTTGTTGCTGTCGTTTGCGCCGGCGCACATGGCATCGATTCGTGCTGAGCTGGCGAGCTACGCGGCTCAGCATGGCGTCAGCCTGCGCATGACCGATGTGTCGGCCGCCGATTACGCCGCATGGGTTGGTCGGCAGGGGAGCGATCGACGCATTCTCACCGTCGTATCTGCCGGAGTGTCGTCCGCACAGTTTGCAGCGGTCGCCCAGGTGGTGACCAATGCGGGTCTGAACATCGATGACATCGTGCGCTTGTCCGGTCGAGCCCCGCTTGAAACGCTGGCGCGCTCACCGCGCACCTGTGTTCAGTTGTCGCTGCGTGGAACGGTTGCCAATGAGCGCTCGCTGCAGAAAGCGCTGCAGGACGTCGGGCGGGACCTCGGGTTTGATTTTTCGCTTCAGGTGGATTCGGTCTATCGACGCAATCGTCGGCTGGTTGCCTTTGATATGGACTCCACGCTGATCGACGCTGAAGTCATCGATGAGCTAGCGAAGCATCATGGCGTGGGCGGTGAGGTGTCCGCCATTACCGAGCGAGCCATGGCTGGTGAGCTGGATTTTCAGCAAAGCTTTCGCGCGCGCGCCGCCTTGTTAAAGGGTTTGTCCGCGACAGCGCTTGAGCAGGTAGCTAAAGACGTCCAGCTTAACGATGGCGCCGATCGGTTGATCGCGTCACTCAAGCACTTTGGCTACAAGACGGCGATCATCTCCGGCGGCATCCATAAGGTCGGCGCGGCGCTCGCGAGCCAACTCGGCATCGACTACGTCTATGCCAATGAGCTGGAAGTGGCTGACGGTGTGCTAACCGGCGAGGTTGTTGGTGAGATTGTCGATGCGGAACGCAAAGCGACACTGCTTCGTGAGATCTGCGAGTCCGAAGGCATCGCCCTGCGCCAGGCGATCGCCATCGGCGATGGCGCGAACGATCTGCCGATGCTGGCAAGCGCCGGGCTAGGCGTCGCCTTTCGCGCAAAACCCCTCGTTCAGGCGAGTGCCCAGCACGCGATATCGAACTTCGGGCTCGACAGCGTGCTGTATCTCATGGGGTTTTCCGATTCGGATATCGCCGAGGTCTATTCGTCGCCGGCGAAGTCGTAATCCATCTCGGTGGTCGGTTCCTGCAGGTAGTGACCCTGGATGAAGTTTGCGCCTGCCTGCCATAGTGCCGACAGTATCGTCGCGGATTCCACCATCGGAACGATGGTGAGCTTGCCAGCCTGCTGCAATTTGCCAATGGTCGCCGTGAGCTGATTACGCTGGGCTTCTTTCTCCAGATCCTCCACGTAGGTGCCGTCGACTTTCACCATGTCGACGGGAATGTGGCGCAGGGTCTCGAACGAGTCGTCGCGCACCCCGAAGCGTCCGAGTGACGATCTGCAATGCATCGCCTGCAATGCTTCGATGAAGGCGCGGGTCTGACGCAGGTACGTTGCTGCGTCGTTCTCGGTGACCTGGAAGATGACCGCATCCGAGGGCAGCCGCGCAGCCTTGATCGCCACCGACAGCCACTGGGCGAATTCCGGATCACGCACGCTGTTGCTGGTGACGTTGATCGTAAGTCGCGTGTTGTGTCCTTTGGCGCGATGAACCGACAGCATCTTGATGGATTGCAGAATGACCCAGCGATCGATTTTGGCGGCTACGTCATTGTCGATCGCCGTCTGCAGGAACTCATCTGGTGCGATCTCGTCGCCATCATCAACCATGCGCAGGAAGACTTCGTAGTGTTCGTCCGAATCTCCTCGCAGGGAGATGATCGGTTGATACAGCAGCATGAAGCTCTGGTTTTCGATAGCGTGGTTAATCTTTTGCAGAATCGCTTCCGCCTCGGAGCTTACCGGTGCGTTTTCGGCCTCGACGTCGCTGCCGGGCAGCGCCACCTGGTTGCAGTCGCCGCCGTGGTTGCCGTGCAGAAGTTGCTGGTATGCCTGGTTCATCGCCGCTTCGGCGCTGCTGTCGATAACCTGGCCAGACAACGACACCGTGCTGCGAATGCTCTTCTCGTTGACCTCGATGATGTGCTGCTCGACCATTTCGCGCAGCATCTCTGCCTGTTCGCTGGCCTGATCATTGGTCGGGTCCGTGCTGAGCACGAGCACGCAACGATGGGGCGCGACGAGCTGGCTGGCGCTGAATCGCTCGCGCACCACTGGCCAGAATTGATCGCTGTACTCGGACGACAGGCGCAGGCCTAACTGGGCTTGCAGCTCGTCGAAGCCGTTGATCTCGGCGATGAACAGATAGCGCTTAACTGCTTCGTTAGCGTCGGCGTCAACCTCGGCGAGAAAGTCTCCCAGGCTTGACTGAGCGATAACCGTTGTCTTGGCTGTTCCTACGTCGGCGTCATCTAGGCGCACGGTAACCTGCAGGCAGGCTTCGCCTTCGTACTGCGCGCGACCGAGGGTCATATTGCCCGTCACCGCTTCACCATCGACCCGATTACCGATGAAGTCGAAGCTTGCGTCCTCACGGTTGTTGCGCAGGGACTTCAGTGTCTCCTTGAGTGTTGTGACACTGGCGCCGTCGAGCAGATCAACCAATGGCAGGCCTGCGGTATCGTCTTCGCTGGCAAAGCCAAACAAGTCCAGATACGCAGCATTCGCGAAGATGTGCATACCCTCGTGAACGTATGCGATGGCTGCTCGCGAGCTCGCAAGCAACATCGCGCAGCGATCTTCCGCTTCTTTCAGAGCGACGCGGGCTCGCCTGAGCCGACGCGACAGGCACATGTTCGCGAACTCGCGCTGCACGACCAGGCTTAAGTGTTCGTCGTCATCGTCCGCCACGATGTCGTTTGCACCGATGGACAGCGCAGCGGCAGCGGCGCGCTCGGTGACGTTGTGTTTCAGCAGCACGATAGGAAGGTCAGGGCGGGACGCGCGTATGTCGCGCACGTCGGTGTCCAGGCTACTGTCGGTGTTGCTGTCACAGAGCAGAAAGTCTGCACCGTCGGCTTGCAGCAGCTCGCGCGCCTCGCCGATCGTTTCGGTCCAGGTCAGGCGCGTGGCAATGCCAGAGTCGCGCAGGCGGGACTCCCACTGACTGGCGGCGCTCTCGCTACCCCCGGCAAACAGCATTCGAATTGTACCCGCGTTATTCATAGCGGTTGTTGTTGTCATCTGCGACGACATGTTTGTGCTCTCACGGTAATCCCTCACTCGCTGGAGCATCAAATGATGGTCTCCGTCGGTTAGCTCATGCTGAGATCAACGGGTGCGTTTTCCAAGTAACCATCCAACAGTCGGAATGTGAACTGGGTAAAGCTTTGAGTAGATAGCGTGACTTCCTGCAGCTGGGCGATGGTTCGGATGCCCTGTCGCTGGATCTGCACTTTCTGACCAACGTCAAACACCAGCGATGGCGTTATGAGCGTTGCGTCTCGGCCGATGGCCCTTATCTCGGGTAGCACGAGCGCGCGCATGAAGTCGCTTGGCCCGCCGCGTTTGCGAATGACTCGTGCGGCGACGGGAATAGCTCTGGGTGCGAGAAGCTCGAGGCCCATTGCGTGCACCTCGGAGCCGCGCTGTAGCCAGCGAATAACCGCGACGCACCAACGCTCGTCCGATTGGTCACGAACGGTGACGATCTCTCCCGTGGCTGTATTCTCTGGAAGGTTATCCCAGGTCACTCGATAGCCTTCCGGAGACATATCCGAACTGATGGCGTCGTGCACGATATAGCGTTCGTCATCGCCGTCCTTCGTCTCCCCGCGCTTGCTCAGCAGGATTCGCTCTGGGTCCGCAACGTTGGGATTTTCGGGAATCTTCGCCGCCGACCAGACGTCGCTACCCGATCGGCTCGCGCCTTCTTCCGCGAGAAACGGATTGATCTCACGGCGCAGCAAAGCGTCCGTCGTACCGAGCTGATCGGCGAAATGAACGCCACCGGAAACGAAGTAGTGAACGGCTCGCAGACCGATCGCTACCTTGAGTGGTGTGTCGGTTTGCATGCGACGAAAGGAGCGCTCGGGCATGCTGCTCCACGCGGTGGCCAGATGCTCGATCAGCCGGCTGGTGAGGTAGTCCGGCACCTCAAGCTTGCCGTCTACATGGCCCAGATAGGCGACCAGTTCGAAGGTGAGCACCTCGGTGCCCAGCCCGAGCAGTCCGCTCGCGCTTTTTTCCAGCGATACGTAGCGTGGCGGCTCGTCCCGATCCTGGTCGATTGCGAAGCTCGCGCTCGGTTCGAACGGCGCCAGCGACACAGACGCGGACCACAGTTCGAGCGCGTTGAACGTCTGCGTTAGCTCGGCGTTGCGTAGCTGATTGGGTTTTGCGGTGGCTAGCAGCAGTGCGCGGCGATAGGCATCGCCAATGCTCATATCCTGGCGGTGGTGATTTTCGGTGTCGCGAGCCGACTTGTCCTCAAGCTCTAGAGACTCCGCGATGCGGTACAGCTCATGTAGCTCGCGCCAGAACTGGGAAGGTGTGGCGCTGTAGAGCTGGCAGGCCCGCAGCAGCGTGCGGCTCATATCGGACAGGCATCGATGCAGCGCGAGTATCAACTCGTCCCCGGGCCGCGAGTCGTCCGCCAGCGCGTCTTTGACGACACCCTTGTAGCCGACGCACAGATTCACCTGCAGGCGCTGCGCGTTGTCCGCCGCGGACATTGATTGCATGGAAGCGCTGGCGAGTCGGTCCAGGCGAGTGCTTAGGTAGCTGACGGGTTCGCGCAGCACTTCCAGCAACGCAAGACGCGTACGCCAGGGAATGCTGAGCCGTGCCAGTTCGTCCGTGGCCTGGCGCAACGCCTCCGCGGTTTGCTCGGTATTGGCCAGCGGCAACCGTTCGATCCAGTCGGACAGGCTGTTGGGGTTAGGCGAGCAGAAAGACAGCTCGGACACGTCGGCTGACGGAGTGATTAGCACGGTGGCATCGTAGCTCGCTGACATCATGTCGCCTGCTGTGAACGTCCGGTTCGAAGTTGCGGGAGTCGAGGCTGAAAGTATAAGAGGTTTCGACCAACGCCAGTGAGCGACATGACACAAACTGCACTCGAGTAGTCGTTGGCGCGATGGGCAAGGAAGCTGTCGGTCGGCCAGTTAGATCACACGAGTACGGTTTTGCTGTCTTTTCCCGGCTCTTCGCGCACCAATCTGGGGACAAGGTAACCGGGCAGGCGCGCGCGCAGCTCGGCCATGATCTGCCGCGCCTGGATCTCGGTTACATCAAAATGCTGAGTGCCGGTGACTGCATCCGGCATGTGCAGGTAGTAGGGCATAACGCCAATATCACCGAGACGATTGCTAAGGTCGGTCAGTGTGTCCACGTTGTCGTTAACTCCAGCCAGCAAGACCGACTGGTTCAACAGCGCGGTAGAGGATTGCTTGAGCGCGGATAACGCATCGCTCGTGTCTTGATCCAGCTCCTGAGCGTGGTTCGCATGTACGACAACCGTCACAGTCGTGCGCCGGTCGGCCAACATCCTCAACAACTCACCGGTGACGCGCGCCGGAATCACAATAGGCAGGCGGGTATGCAGGCGGATGCGCCGAATGTGGGGCAGCTCGTCAATCTCGTCGAGCAGCCTGGCCAGGATGGCGTCCGGTAGGGAGAGCGGGTCACCTCCGGAGAGAATCAGTTCCTGCACATCGGATCGATTTGCTAACTCAGCCAGGTGTTTGCTGCTCAGCGCGCCGGAATCACCGTAGGGGAAGTGCCTGCGAAAGCAGTACCGGCAATGCACCGCGCACGCACCAGTGGTAATCGCTAGAGCCCGGCCGTTGTACTTCTGCAGCAGCCCAGGGCTCAGCGTCGCATTCGATTCGGCCAGCGGATCCAGGCCGTAGCCGGGTGTCGTTACTCGCTCGTCGAGTAACGGCAGCACTTGACGCAGAAGAGGATCATCGGCATTGCCAGGCGACATCCGAGCGATAAAGGCCTCGGGCACTCGGACCGGGAAATCGGGTCGCAGATCGATGGCGAGCGCGCTCGCTTCGAGGCCGAGCCGCCTCAGCAGCTCCTCGGGGTCGCGCACGGCATGCTTGAGCTGGTGCTGCCAGGACTCGAATCGCCACGAAAGCTCGCTAGCGGGTATCATTCGCGTTTTTCCGTGGAAGATTTATGGCCAGCTATTCTACCAATGAATTCAAGAGCGGCTTGAAAGTCATGCTGGACGGCGATCCGTGTTCGATTCTCGAGAACGAATTCGTCAAACCCGGCAAAGGTCAGGCGTTCAATCGGGTGAAGATGCGCAACCTGAAGAACGGCCGTGTCTGGGAGCGAACGTTCAAGTCCGGTGAGTCTCTGGAAGGCGCTGACGTCATGGAAACCGATATGGAGTTTCTGTACAGCGACGGTGAGTTCTTCCACTTCATGCGCACCGATGGCAGCTTCGAGCAGGTCGCAGCTACCAACGATGTCGTTGGCGATGCCAAGGACTGGCTCAAGGAGCAGGACGTCTGCCAGCTTGTGCTGTGGAATGAAGATCCGATCGGCGTGTCCGTCGCCAACTTTGTCGAGCTGGAAGTCATTGAAACCGATCCAGGCCTCAAGGGTGATACCGCCCAGGGCGGCACCAAACCCGCCACGCTAACGACCGGCGCAACAATCAAAGTACCGCTGTTCGTGAACATCGGCGACGTATTGAAGGTAGATACGCGCAGCGGCGAATACGTCAGCCGAGCCAAAGGCTGACATGAGCGAGTCTTCGCCGCTGGTCGTCAGCCTGCGGCGACGAGCGCAGGCGCTGGCTGCGATCCGCGCGTTCTTTGCTGAGCGCGGCGTGCTCGAGGTGACCGCTCCCACACTCCGCCCCTGGACGGTCACCGACGTTGCCCTGGAAAGCCTCCCAACACGAGGCGGCTTCCTGCAAACCTCTCCTGAAGCCTACCTCAAGATTCTACTCGCCCACGGCGCACCTAGCCTCTATAGCCTCGGCCCGTGTTTTCGCGCCGACGAAGTCGGCCGTCTGCATAACCCCGAATTCACCATGCTCGAGTGGTATCGGCTGGGTTTCGATGACGCTCTGTTGATGGATGAAGTCTCAGCGCTGAGCGATGCGCTACTCGGCGCCGGTGCCTATGAACATCACACGTACGCCGATCTTGTCAGCCAAGTCCCTGTGGTCGATGTGCCTGCGGAGATTGCTGAGTCCGAGCGATTCGACCGCGCGGTTTCAGGCTTGCCGAAAGGCCGCCATTTCATCACCGACTATCCCGCCGAGCAGGCAGCGCTAGCGAGATTGCGACCCGAAGATGACTCGGTCGCCGCGCGTTTCGAGCTGGTCATCGACGGTGTCGAGATCGCGAATGGCTATTGGGAAGAGACGTCCAGCGAGGTGCTTGAAGGGCGCTTTGCTGTTGATCTCGAAACGAGGCGCAAGCAGGGCTTGATCGAGCCAGAGTTGGACGCGGATTTTTTGGCGGTGATGAAGTCAGGGCTGCCTGACTGCGCCGGCGTTGCGCTTGGGGTTGATCGATTGTTGATGTTGGCAGCCGGCCAAACGTCCATCGAGAGTGTCCTGCCGAGGTGGCGGTAGCACTCAATATGATTTGTCCGCTGGTCTTTTCGAGTCGACCGGACTCCATTGCCTGTGCCGGTATTCCGTCGGCCGGGGCAGGTGGAGCCGTAGAATTTTCCCCGACCTCTCTTTCCTCGACCTTTAAATTTCGATCACTCCGGAAAGCGTCGTCCCTGATAGCTGAATACCAGCACTTCGCTACCTGCATCAGTGCGCTCGCTACGAATCAGGGCGATATCTCCTAGCTTTACTGTCACTTGATTGCTCAGGGTGACAGGTAGATCAGCGAGTATTTGTATCAACGCGTCGACGTCATTGGTGCCAACGGAGCTGCGTTCGTGGAGCTGCGCGATCTTCTCGGTTAGCTCCATAACGTCGCTCTCAAATAAACCGAGCGCCTTCGATTTATCTTCAGAAAAATCTACCGAAATGATAATGGCTTGCTCGTGAGAGTCTCGTTGGCTGCCCGCCGCCTCGTGCCAGGTACCGTCGAGAAAGGAGAATTCTCGGCCTTCTGCGTTGGTGAGAAGCGTGCCCTCGACAACATAGATTTCACCCTCCCGTAGCCCAATCTCGCCGTTGCGGACTTCTACCGAGGCGTTAACCGGGCCCGAGATGCGGCAGGTCAACAGTCGCCCCGGGCCATCGCTGATGATGCGGCCCCGGCCCATCATCCCGAACGCTGAGACGTCTCGGTGAATCCCTTCGTGCTGCTGGACACGCTGCATTAGGGCGTCAGAGGCCGTAATCGGGAACATGGCGTTTGGCGATGCCAGAATGGAGACAACCCCAATCTCGAGTGCGAGCACCGAGTCGGCATCGAGATCGCCGTGACTGCCACCTCCGCAGCCGGCAACCATGAGCCCAAAAACGAGCAGTGCGGATCGAATGGCGTGAAAACAGGACATGTATCACCTCGTTAGGGCAGTTACCTTCGCGGAAAGAGCGATAAGCCCCTGGATAGTGCGCCGAAGCCTGAGTTTGCACCAGCTATCGCATTTTTCCGATTGCGACCGTCAGCTATAGTCGCCGGCGAAACTCTGGGAAGTGATTTATGAAGCGTTGGGGACACCGATACCGAGATGCCAAGAGCGGAACGACCCTGGATGTCTGGTTCCCTCGATCCAACAAACCCAGCAAGCGTGGCTGTTTGTCGGAGAAGGTGGGGCTCACCCAATCCGATAGCATCGAGATTGAAATGGCTGACCTCGATGACGCACCCGGCAGCATCGAAGACGTATACCTGCGCTTGCACCTGTTGTCTGAATGTCAGCGCCGGCCGAACTCGATTAATCTCGATGGCATCTTCGGACTACTGACTAACGTCGCGTGGACATCCGCCGGACCGGTGCTGCCCGAACGGCTGGACGAGCTGCGTGAGGCTGTTGCTGACGAGGGACATTATCTGACGGTTCACTCGATCGATAAGTTTCCGCGAATGGTCGACTACGTTGTGCCGGAGGGCGTGCGCATTGCGGACGCTGATCGAGTACGGCTTGGCGCGCATCTGTGGCCGGGAACGACGGTAATGCACGAAGGCTTTGTCAACTTCAACGCGGGCACGATCGGCGCGGCTATGGTCGAGGGCCGTGTGACTCCAGGCGTCATCGTGGGCGCCGGTTCGGACGTCGGTGCTGGCTCATCCATCATGGGCACGCTCTCCGGCGGCGGTAAAGAAGTGAACTCGATCGGTGAGAGAAGCCTGCTCGGCGCGAATGCGGGAATCGGGATATCACTCGGAGACCAATGTGTCGTCGAGGCGGGTTTGTATATAACAGCAGGCACGCTAGTGAAGCTTGCTAGTGGTGAAGTCGTGAAGGCGAAAACACTCTCGGGTCAGTCGGGCTTGCTGTTTCGACGAAACAGTCAGACGGGAAGCGTGGAGGCGGTGTCGTCAAAGGGTGTTAGTTGGGGTGGTCTCAATGCGAACCTGCACGCGTAGTCTCCAACGGTCGGTTGTGTCAGGCGATGGAAGCGATTGCGATTTGAGCGGCTCTCACTGCGGAAGGCTGTGCAGCCGGCCCGTGAGAAACTCTCTCTCGACGTCGTTCTCACTAAGCTCAAGCGCCCTTGAATACGCGGCACGCGCTTTTGCGTTCTCGCCCAGGCGGCGCAGGAATTCTGCTTTTGTGGAGTGGAACAGATAGTAGCGCTGCATCGTTGCCGACTCGGCCAACTGATTTACCTGCTGCAAGCCCGATTTGGGGCCATCGCGCTCCCCTATTGCAACCGCGTAGTTCAAAGCGACAACGGCAGATGGGTCAAGCTCCATCAGGTGCTCGTACAGCGTCGCGATCTCAACCCAGTCGGTCGTGCTGGCTGAACGAGCGCTGGCATGCATGCAGGCGATGGCCGCCATGAGAGCGTAGCGAGTGTTTCCGTTGCCTTCGTGGAACACCCTTCGAGTTAGCTGCAGGCCTTCGCGTATCTCAACGATGCGCCAAAGCGATCTCTCCTGGTCGCGCAGTAAGACGAGCTGGCCTTCAGCGTCGAAGCGCGCGTCGCGGCGGCTGTGCTGCAATAACAACAGGCCGAGCAGTGCTCGAGGGTCACTGTTCGTCGGCATCAAAACCGTGAGTAGTCGAGCCAGCCGAAGCGCTTCTTCGCATAGGCCCGCGCGGATCCCGGCAGCACCACTGCTCGCCAGCCAGCCTTCGTTGAATATCAGGTAGATCGCGGCGAGGACCGAATCCAGGCGGCCCGCCAGCTCATCGTCATCCGGCACTTTGTAGCCGATGCCGGCGTCGCGGATCTTGCGTTTCGCTCGCCAAAGGCGTTGCGACATCGTCGTATCGGTGACGATGAATGCCCTGGCGATCTCCTCGGTTCGCAAACCGCACACGGTGTTGAGGCAGAGCGCGACTCGCGCCTCAATGTGCAGGGCAGGGTGGCAGCAGGTAAAGATCAAGCGCAGCATGTCATCGGCCAGCAGCGATTTCTCGTCGTCCACGGCCGCGTGCAGATCCGTTTGCGGCCTCGTGACTTCTTCCATGTAAGCGACCTCCGGCAAGCGTTTGCTCCGGCTGGCGGTTCGCCGCATGTGGTCAATCGCACCGTTGCGCGCGGTGGTTCTCAACCAGGCCACCGCATGAGCGGGCGTCTCCCGGTCGGACCACTCGCCAGCAGCCTTCACGAACGCGTCCTGGATCGAGTCTTCGGCCAGCGCCAGATCGCCCGTCAAACGGGTGAGTGAAGCGACAAGCTGACCGAAGTGGCTTCGATACAGTTGCTGCAGGTCGTCAGTCACCCATCAACCAGATTGGCCGCACCTCTACACAGCCGTACGTCGCGGTCGGTATCGTCGCGGCTATGGCCGTTGCCTCGTCGAGGTCTTTGGCCTCAATGAGGAAAAATCCGCCGAGCTGCTCCTTGGTTTCGGTGAATGGCCCGTCGGTCAGGGCAACCTTACCGTCGCGTACTCGCACGGTGGTTGCGGTGTCGCTGGGCTGTAGCCGTTCGCCGCCGAGAATCTGGCCGCTCTGCGCCAGGTGTTGGCTGAAGGTGCCGTAGCCCGCCATGATCTCGCCCTGTTCGGCCTCGCTCATGGCGTCCCAATGGCTTTCGCTTTCGTGAATCAGTAGTGCGTACTGCATAACAGGTCTCTCATTTTGTTGTGGTAGCGGTCTCCGTTATGACGAAGCCCAAATACGCCAGTCGGACCAGCGCTTGATTGAATAACGAATGAGCTCCGGTGATTTCGACAGTAGCGTGAAAAAAAGCTCAAAATAAACCCTCGAGAGGCATCATCGCGTTGTGTTGCCTCGGATTCCGAGCCCCAGGCAACCCCGCGAGGCGGTGTCAATTGAGTGAACGCACAAATCTGTCGGCCCTGCTCCGCGAACTGGAGTCGTTGGCGTCTAAAGGCATGCGCGCGACAGCGAACAGACGCGGCGTACCCGTTCGGAAGGTTCTCGGCGTCAGTACAGCGGAACTTCGGAAGCTGGCACGACGGTTGGGACAAGACGAGCTGCTGGCGAAACAGCTTTGGAGTACCGACGTTCACGAGGCACGGATCCTCGCCGTACTCATCGCGCCGTTTGCAGACAAAGCGGCCGATGAATTGGGCAAATGGGTTAGCGAACTCGATTCGTGGGGTGTGTGTGATCATTTCGCCAAGCGAGTATCCGAGCAGGTTCTCGATGTCGCGGATCTTGCAGCACGCTGGATAGCAGATGACGCTCTATACACAAGGCGTGCCGGGCTGGCGCTCATTGCCAACCATTGCATGAAGCAGCCAAGGATCGACGAGGATGTCAGCGAGACGTTCGCTACTCTGATTGAGCGCGCTTCGAGAGATGATCGTCAGCATGTGAAGCAAGCGTGTTGCTGGGCCTTACGCGAGCTAGGGAAGATCGACACGGGTTCGCACGAGATTGCCATGAACGTGGCGCTCAACCTGCTGGAGGCGTCAAGCCAAGCAAGTATGTGGGTAGGGCGGTGCGCACACAAAGAACTGGAGCTGCTTGTAAAAATCCCGGAGCGAAGAAGACTCATCTCCAGGAATTCGAAGACTGCGTCCAAACACAGGCACTAGTCTCGATGGTTGTTTCGCACCCACCACTGTTCCCTAGGTAGAAACCAGTCCGATCGACTGGCCCATCTGCACCGCTTCGTCGGTATCGATGCTGATCACGCCAGCGCCCTTCGGCAACAGCACAATTGCCGTCGAGCCCAGCAGAAACCGCCCCAGCTCGTCACCGCGTTCGAAGCGAACGTCGTGTTCAGTTTCGATCTGCTCGCGGTAGGGTGATTCGGGCGCATCGAACACGGCCTCGATGCTGGCAACGATTAGCGCGCCGACAAGTACAACCACAAACGGTCCGAAGTCGGCTTCGAACTCGCACACGAGCCGTTCGTTACGCGCGAACAGTGCTTCGACCTAGCCAGCGCATGTCGCATAAACGGACTACAACTCGCCCCGAATGGCACCGCACCCATAGCGCCTCCCAGCGAGCGCCATGAGCACCCGGTGGTAGTTGCTCGGTGCGAGGTAGATGGTCGCGAAGCTGCCTCCGTCGAATGCGCCGGTGAGAGGTCCACCGCCGATCAGCGCATCGGCTGAATAGTGAAAGCCTTTTGCCTGCAGCAACTGATTCGATTCGATTTGTCCGGCTTCGCTGACGGTGCCGTCGGCGGGGCACGCGATGGCGCTCGCGTCTTCGGGGAGCGGCCGAGCATCGGGGTTTAGGCTTCTCGTGAAGAAATCGTTGAACGAGCGATAGTCCTGGGGCTGGTCGCGTTCGGCTTCCGCGAGATCAACCTTGTATACGCGCATGAACCCACGGATAAGCGGCTGGGCGAGCCAGCGCCGTTCGCTAGCAGCGATCGATCCGCCAAACCGTGATAGCGCGTGCTGCGGCAACGCCCTCTGCAGCGCGATGAAAGGCTTCGACATGTCTGCTACTGCTCGATCGGCGTGTCGTCGCGGTTGCCCCATTCGGACCAGGAGCCGTGGTAGGCGCGAATCCTTGGGAACCCTAGTAGCCGGCCAACCAGGTAAGACAGCCCGGAGCGGTGGTGCGTCTGGCAGTGGGTGATGATTTCTTTGTCAGCGGTTATGCCATGGCGGCCCAGCAGTTCGCCGAGGTTGCTCACGAGCCGCATATCGCGGGTTGGATCTTTCAACGCTTCCCAGTCGAGATGCACGGCGCCGGGGATATGGCCGGAGCGTGCAGCGGCCGGGCGGGCGCCCGTGAATTCTTCGTATGAGCGAACGTCCCAGATGACGAGGTCTTCTTCGCCGAGCCTGGCGATGATTTCGTCGTACTTCGCCAGCGGTGTGTAGTCGAGGTCGATCTCTGGCGGGCTGGCTAGCGGCGTCGGTTCGACCGGGTCCGTGCTGAATGCTTCGCCCGCGGCGTGCCAGGCATGCATGCCGCCATCAAGGTAGCTCCACTGCTGGTGACCAATGATGTCCAGAGTCCAGATGAAACGCCCGGCCCAGCCGCCGCCCTCGTCATCGACCACGAGATAGTGGCGGCGGTTTGTGTGACCGAGCCGTTGAAAGAGTCCCTGCAATCGCGTCAGCGACGGAAGTTTGCCGGTGGCGGGCGGCTCTCCGCTGACGAGCTCCGCGGGGGTGACCAGAACGGCGCCAGGCAGGTGAGCCTGTAAATATGTCGCCTCACTCGTCACCTGGATCAACATGACGTCACGGCTGTCATTGGCCAGCAACGCTTTGGCGGCGTCAACGTCGAGTAGCTTGTCGGTCATGGCGTAGGCCCTGGGTATTCAGGCTCGCATGATAACGCCGAATAGCGTCTCGTCTTTGCCATAATCAGTGCGCGACGGTCAGTCGACAGGAATAGGGAGCGTAGCTTGAGTCAGGACGTACTGGTGTGGATTGATCTGGAAATGACGGGTCTTATCCCCGCCACGGATCACATCATCGAGATTGCCACGATTGTCACCGACGCCAATCTCGAGACGATCGCCGAGGGGCCGGAGCTTGCGATTCATGTGAGCGATAACGTGCTCGCCGGTATGGATGAGTGGAACACTACCCACCACGGCGCGTCGGGTCTTACCGAGAGGGTGCGAGCGTCGAAGGTGTCCACAGCGGAAGCCGAGGCTCGCACGCTGGCTTTCATCGGTGAGTATGTGGAGGCAGGCCGAGCGCCGTTGTGCGGCAACTCGGTCTGGCAGGACCGTCGTTTCCTCAGCCGCTACATGCCCGCGCTCAATGACTATCTGCACTATCGACTCATTGACGTGAGCACGGTGAAAGAACTGGCGCGGCGCTGGAATCCTGACGTCGCAGGCGGCGTCGTGAAACGCAACGAACACACGGCGCTGTCTGATATTCGAGAGTCTATCGATGAGCTGCGTCACTACCGCGAGCACTTTCTGATCAGTAAGTCTGACTAACAGGCGCCGCTAGGCTTGCTGGCGTTCGATCGCCCACTGAATGTGCTCAACCACGAGGTCTGATGCGCCGGCTAGCGCATTGGTTAACGCGGCCAATACGTGCTCGCTCGGTGGCGCGTTGCCCAGCGCAATGGCTAGATTGCGCCGCCATTGGTGGTAGTTGATTCGCCGTATCGCGCTGCCCTCGGTTTTGTGCAGAAACGCCTCTTCGTCCCAACTCCACAGATCCAGAAGATCCGGCTGTTGCAGCCCGTTGCGCGGCGCGAAGTCTGCCTCGCTGCTCGGTTGCGCGAAGCGATTCCAGGGGCAAAACAACTGGCAGTCGTCACAACCGAAAATCCGATTGCCGATGGCCACCCGAAACTCTTCGGGGATCGGGCCTTTGTTTTCGATGGTCAGATACGAGATGCAGCGCCGGGCGTCCAGTTGTTGTGGCCCGACGAACGCCTGGGTCGGGCACACGGTGATACACGCCGAGCATTTGCCGCAGCCCGGCTGTTCGGTCGGTGCATCGACAGGTAGTTCCAGGTCGGTATAGATCTCGCCAAGGAAAAAAAACGAGCCGGCGTCCGCGTTAAGCAGGAGCGTGTTTTTACCGATCCAGCCGAGCCCGGAACGTTCGGCCAGACCTTTCTCTAAAACCGGCGCTGAGTCTGTGAACGCTCGGGCGACGTTGGCGCCGGCTTCATCTTTCAGGCGTGTGGCGAGTTTAGCCAGCCTGCGCCGTAGCACCTTGTGGTAGTCGCGGCCCAGGCTATAGCGCGCGATGTAGCCTTTGTCTGGTTGGTCTAACAGTTTCACCGGCTGCGGATCATCGGCGCTTAAGTAGTTCATACGCGCGCTGATCACTCGACGCGTGCCTGGCTCGAGCGCCCCCGGTTCTACCCGCAGATCCCGGTGCCGCTCGAGGTAACCAAGGTCTCCGTCCCCGCCGCCGTGTAACCCCGCGTCCAGCCAGGCGTCGAACCGCGGGCCGTGCTCGCCGACGTCCGCTTCGGTAATGCGGATCTCATCGAAACCCGCCTGCGCACCCCACTGGCGAATTTCCTCGGCCAACTCCCGCAACTTCCCCAAATGCACTGACGGCAACTTATACTCCGGCGGTCAATGGGTTGTTCATGGGGCAAGCGTGTCGTTAATCGGCGTCGACAGAGTGTACACAAGCGCGCAAAGCCGGCGGCTGGATGAGCGTGCATCTACCTCGCTCGGAATCCCGACATTTGAGCTCATGAGACGCGCTGGCCGGGCGGCCTTCGACAGCCTCACAGATTTGTGGCCCGACGCAAACTCGCTGCTGGTGTGCTGCGGCAAAGGCAACAATGCCGGTGACGGTTACGTGGTGGCTGAGCTTGCCAGGAAAGCAGGATTTTCTGTGCGGGTTTGGCAGCTTGGCCGTGCCGATGCCCTGCAGGGCGACGCGCTAAAAGCGCAGGAATCCGCTCTTGCCGCACGTGTTCCTGTCATGGCTGGTGATGACCCTGACCTGGTGGACTGGCGCTGCGACGTGATTGTCGACGCATTGCTTGGAACCGGTCTGTCGGGCGATCTGCGGCCGGCCTATCGCGCGGCGGTCGAAGCGATCAATGCGGCGGATTCCCCGGTTTTTGCGCTTGATCTACCCAGTGGCCTCGTCGCGGACAGCGGCGGTATTGCCGGCGATGCGGTAGCCGCGGATGCCACCATCACGTTTCTCGGCGCCAAGCGCGGCTGTGTGACGGGCCCTGGCCTGGACGTGACCGGGCGTCTACTGCTCGACGATCTGGGCTATACCGAGACGGATCGCAGCATCGGCGTACCCTGGCATTGTTTTGATCGGCGGGCGTTGCCCACGCGCGGGCGGCGCGACCATAAAGGCGATGCCGGCCATGTTCTCGTGATCGGCGGCGACCATGGCATGGCCGGCGCGGTAACCCTGGCCAGTGAGGCGGCGTTGAGGTCGGGGGCTGGGCTTGTGACGGCGCTGACTCGCGCTGAGCATCGAACGGGCCTGCAGGTTCGCTGTCCGGAAGTCATGGTCACTGACGATCCGGCTCGAGGTCTGATGCGGGCCGACGTGGTTGCTCTCGGCCCGGGCCTGGGCCGCCAGGCCTGGGGCCGGCAGCAGTTCGAGTATGCGCTGGCGGCTGATCGTCCGAGTGTGATCGATGCCGATGGTCTCTTCTGGCTGGCGGATCTGGCACAGCGATACGGTGCACCGGGTCATTGTTCCCCGTGGCTGTTAACGCCCCACGTGGGCGAAGCGGCGCGGCTGCTCTCAATGACGGCGAACGAGGTTGAAGCCGATCGATATACGGCGGCCGTTCGAATGGCAGAACGCTATGACGCTTATGTCGTATTAAAGGGCCCCGGATCAGTCGTCGCCGGACCGGATGGGCGGCTCTCGGTCTGCGCCCATGGCAATCCCGGTATGGCCAGCGGCGGAATGGGTGACGTGCTCTGTGGCGTGGCGGCTGCAATGCTTGGCAACGCAGCCGGAGATGCTTTCGATCAGCTAGCTACGGCGGTTGCTCTGCATAGCGCCTCGGCGGATGCCGCCAGCACCCGCACGGGCGAGCTGTCGTTACTTGCGAGCGATGTTATTGATGAGTTGTCGTTGCTGACGCGCCGTTCGGCCAGCGAGGTAACGTAGTGGCCGGCCGGTTTCTCGCCGATGAGGCGGCCACCGAAGCTGCAGGTGCCGAGCTGATCAAAAGCCTGGCGCCGGATAGTATTGTCTACCTCAGCGGCGACCTTGGGGCGGGCAAGACCACGCTCGTGCGTGGCATGCTGCGCAGCCTCGGCTATTCAGGGGCGGTTAAGAGCCCCACCTACACGCTGCTGGAACCCTATGAGATCGATGGCCGCGACATATATCATTTTGATCTCTACCGAATAAACGATCCCGAAGAGTTGCTCCTTATTGGCATCGACGAGCTGCTGACATCGCCGGCGCTCAAGCTCATCGAATGGCCGGAGCAGGGCGCGGGGATCATCGCGCCAGCGGATGTCACTGTGTCGCTTGCTGTCGAAGGAACGGGCCGAACGCTTAATGTCTGCCAGAGCTGAACCACCACTGCTGTTGATCCCGTTGATCCTGTTTATCACGGCGCTGCTGGCTGTGGCGCCGGGCGCGGCGGCTGATGACCTGCGCGGCATTCGCTCGCACCAGGCGCCGGACTACACGCGCCTCGTTCTCGATACCCGCTCGCCGGTTCGTTACGAGCTGTTTACGCTAGACAACCCGAGCCGCGTGGTGGTCGATCTGTTCGATGTGTCCGCCGTGCGCGGGTTCGATACCGACGTGCTGTCCAGCAACCGCGATGTCAAAAGCATCCGCGGTGGCGCGCGCGGCAATGGCTACCGCGTAGTGCTCGATCTGAACCGACCGCTTGAACCGCGACATTTCACGCTCGCGCCAGTTTCGCCCTATGGCCACCGCCTCGTGGTCGACTTGGTTGATGCCTCCGCCAAACCAGTCAAGCCACCGGCAGCACCCAAGCGCAATCGCAACGTGCTGGTCGCGATCGATGCCGGCCACGGCGGTGAAGACCCGGGCGCGATAGGCCAGGGTAAGGTTTATGAAAAGCAGGTTGTGCTGAGCATTGCCCGGGAGATCAAGCGCCTGCTGGATGGCGTTGATGGCTTTGAGGCGTTCCTCGTGCGTGATGGCGATTACTACATCGCGCTGCCTGATCGCACGCGTATTGCCCGGGAGCAGCGCGCGGATCTCTTCGTCTCCATTCACGCGGACGCATTCAGATCGTCCGAGGTGACGGGCGCGTCGGTCTATACCTTGTCCAATAAAGGCGCGACGAGCGAGCAGGCGCGCTGGCTTGCCGATCGCGAGAATGCCTCGGATCTGATCGGCGGAGTCGGCTCCGTGAGCCTCGATGACAAGGACCCACTGCTGGCAAAAGTGCTGTGGGAGCTGTCGATGGACGCCTCCCTGGCGGCGAGTCTGGCGGCCGCGGAAACCGTAGCCTATGAGCTCGGCAAGGTCACCAAGCTGCACAAACGGCGCATCGAGCAGGCTGGTTTTGTGGTTCTGAAATCACCGGATATGCCGTCGATTCTGGTGGAGACCGGTTACCTGTCGAACCCGAGCGAAGCCAAACGACTGAGCCAGCGCGAGCATCAGCGCAAGATCGCGAAAGCGGTGAGCGCCGGCATTCAGGCGTATCTGAAAGCCGAGCCGCCGACTGGCACGCTGTTGGCCAGCCGTTCCGCCTCGGAGCCCCAGCGCTATCGGATAGAGCCTGGCGATACCCTGTCCGAAATCGCGATGCGCTATGGCATCAGCACTCGGGCACTGCGCTCGGCGAATTCGCTCGCGAACGATCGTCTGCGCATTGGCCAGGTTCTCGTGATACCGACCAGTTCGTGAGTTCCCCCGCCCAAAGAATCGCCAGGCTAGACAGTTTCGTTGCCGACCAGATCGCGGCAGGCGAGGTGGTTGAGCGGCCGGCTTCCATCGTTAAAGAGCTGGTCGAGAACGCCATTGATGCCGGGGCCAGCAGTATTCGCATCGATATCGAGGGCGGCGGTATCAAGCGCATCAGTGTTCGCGACGACGGTGTGGGTATCCATCGCGACGACCTGCCGCTCGCCATCTCGCGCCACGCCACCAGCAAGATTCGCCAGGCGTCCGATCTCGCCGGAATTGCCAGTCTCGGGTTTCGCGGCGAAGCACTCGCCAGCGCGGCTTCGGTATCGATTCTGACGATAACCTCGCGCGAGGCAAATAGTGGTGATGCGTGGCAGATCCGCATCGCGGGCGAGCGCGGCGGCGAAGTTGTGCCGGCGGCGCACCCGCCAGGCACAACGGTGGAAGTGAAAGATCTGTTCTTCAACACACCCGCCCGGCGCAAGTTCCTGAAGACCGAACGAACGGAACAAAACCACATCGAAACCACGGTCAGGCGACTCGCGTTGGCGAATTTCCGCGTGGCGTTCGAGCTGAATATCAGAGGCCGGGCCGGCCTGCGTTTGCCGGGTGGTGAGCCGCTACGTCGCCTCGGCAGCATTCTCGGGCGCGAGTTCCCCCAGCGCAGCCTGGCGATCGACGAATCGCTGCCCGATGGGCTGCGACTGCACGGCTGGGTTGCCGAGCCGACCCTAACTCGCAGCAATGCGGATCAGCAGTATTTCTTCGTCAACGGCCGGCATGTGCGGGACAAGATCGTTGCTCACGCCGTGCGGCAGGCCTATCGAGACGTCACCTTCCACGGTCGGCACGTCGTGTTCGCGTTGTATCTCGAGCTCGATCCGGAACTGGTGGACGTTAATGTTCATCCGACCAAACACGAAGTGCGGTTTCGCGAAGCACGCACCGTGCACGACTTTATTTTCTCTCGCCTGCACCGAGCGCTGCGTGAGTTGCGGCCAGGCGATGTGCAGGCGGCGCCTATCGTGAGTCAGCCGCCGGGCAGCGTCAGCGCCGGGGCAGCTCAGCTGTCGCAACAGAGAGGCTTGGCGCTCAATTCCGCGCAAGCGGCGGGCAACTGGCGCCAGCCGCCACCGTTTGCAGAGGCCTCGCTTGGACGGGAGCCGCTGATCGCCTCGCCTGCAGCAGAATTTGCGCGTCGCGGTGAGCAGGTTGCTGGTGCGACGCCGAGCACTCAAAGCCCGGACGAAGCGCAGGCGATACCGCCGCTGGGCTTTGCCCTGGCGCAATTGCACGGCATCTACATTCTCGCGGAGAACGCGGAGGGCATGGTTGTCGTCGATGCCCACGCTGCTCATGAGCGGGTGACCTACGAAAAGCTCAAAGCGGCCGGGGCCGCCGATGGCGTGGCGCGCCAGCGCTTGTTGGTTCCCCAGGAGGTGCTCCTGGCTCAGGCAGATGCCGATATGGCTGAACGGTTTGCGCCGGCTCTGGAGGAGCTGGGGTTGCTGGTTGAGCGTCGGCGACCGGAGTCGGTGATGGTGCGTGAGGTGCCGGTTTGGCTGTCGGGTGGCGACGCTGCTGCGTTGCTGCGCGACGTGCTGTCGGACCTTGCCGGCTATGACGATGACAGCACCGGCATTGAGGCGGTCGCCGCCCATCGCGACGAGTTGCTCTCCACAATGGCTTGTCATCATTCCGTGCGCGCTGGCCGGCGATTGACCGTCACTGAAATGAACGCTCTGCTGCGGGAAATGGAAGTCACCGAGAATGCGGGCCAATGTAACCATGGTCGGCCGACCTATCGCGTCCAGACGCTGGCTCAGCTCGACCAGATCTTCATGCGCGGGCGCTGATACCGGTGTCCAGTGCGCCCCGGCAGGTGCTGTGTCTTCTGGGAGCAACAGCGGCCGGCAAGACGGAGCTGGCTTTTGCGCTGGCCGATACGCAGCCCTGCCGCCTTATCAGCGTGGATTCGGCGCAGGTTTATCGAGGCCTGAATATTGGCAGCGCCAAGCCTGATCCAGAGACGCTCGCCCGCTATCCCCACGAGCTCATCGATATCCGGGAGCCCGACGACATCTATTCAGCGGCGGACTTCGTGCGCGACGCGGATGCCGCCTGCGAGAGAGCCTTTGCTGCCGGCGAGTTGCCGGTGCTGGTCGGCGGCACGATGCTCTATTTCCGAAGCTTCCGGGATGGTATTGCGTCGCTACCCGAAGCTGACCCCGAACTGCGGCGCGCCCTGTCCGAGAAAGCGGAACGAGTTGGCTGGCCAGCCATGCACGCTGAGCTGGCGCGCCTTGATCCAACGGTTGCAGCGGGTATTCATCCCAACAATCACCAGCGGCTGCTGCGCGCGTTGGAAGTGGTGGAGCTCTCGGGTGAATCCATGTCTGGCCAGTGGCGCGCCAGCGGCCAAGCTGCGAGCCTTCGCCTGTCTGCGCAATTGAGTCAGGTAGCGCTCGACATACCCGAGCGCGCCGAGCTGCACCGCCGCATTGCGGCTCGCTTCAAAGGGATGCTCGATGCCGGCCTGGTTGCCGAAGTTGAGGGGCTCCTTGAGCGCTATGACCCGGATCTGCCGGCGCTGCGATCAGTGGGCTACCGGCAGGTGTGCGAGTATCTTCGGGGTGAGATTGACGGTGAGTCAGATCTGTTTGAGCGTGGTTGTGCCGCGACTCGCCAGTTGGCAAAGCGTCAGTTGACCTGGCTGCGCAGCTGGCCGGATCTCGAGCGGCTTCCGGGGGCTCCTGCGGCGCTCCTCGCGGGCTCAGTATTGCAAACGCTGAGCAACCTGCCATGATGCTCTAACGTCGGTTCAGTCGGTTTTTTCCGGGTTTTTGCTCGACCGGCCGTGCTTATTCTCAAGGCTTCTGCTCAGGAATAGGTCTCAAGGAGACGACGCCAGGTTCAAGGAGACCACGATGTCAAAAGGGCACTCATTACAAGACCCTTATCTGAACGCCCTACGCAAGGAACGCGTCCCTGTGTCCATTTACCTCGTGAATGGCATCAAGCTTCAGGGCCAGATCGAATCGTTCGATCAGTTTGTTGTGTTGCTGCGCAATTCCGTCAGCCAGATGGTCTACAAGCACGCCATCTCTACCGTCGTGCCCTCGCGCAATGTGAAGCTTGCGCCGAGCAAGGATGGCAAGGCTGGTGACGACGCTGAGGCGGACGCGGACGCAGAAGAGTCCTGACGCGCGGGTCTAGGTCGTCTGAGATCACCTCGCAGTTCACTGCGAACGCCGGGCGTCTTCGATCACGGCTACGCCTATTACTAAGGCATCGACTAAGACATCGACTAAGGCATCTGGGCTGGCGGGTTTGCCCTGACATTCAGCCATTTGCGCCTGGCGATGGAAAAAGCCGTTGATGACTATGTCCATGGGCAGAACGTAGTAGGCTGCGAGCTGACTGGTTGGCTTGGTGCCGGCCTCGCGCTGCGAACTCCGGGCAGGAATGACAGCCCCCTACTTGCCCTCGTCGGCCGGAGTATTCGACACAGTGATTCTGAAAGCGAGATATCAGGTGGATTCTTAAGACGATGAAGTAAGAACAGACGACAACGTTAAGTGCTGTATGCCTGTGCCCTATTGATTTCTCGTGTGTGCCCGGAGGGCGGATACCCGGTCTCGTCGGGCGAGTGCTGGTCGCTCACCATCATTGCGATGCGTTGATGAGCCTTCCGCGCCAATCGATTGGCAAAGAGAGCGTTGAGGCGGCTGTGGTTCGGCAGTTGGGTGCGTAAGGCATCGCCAAAACATAGGTTTGCAGTTGTCTGAGCCTGTAGCGAGGCTGTCCCGGTCTGGTGAGTCTGATGAGATAGCCGGGCCTGGTGAACGGCCGCGCCAAATGACTCGAGCAGTCATGGAGTTCTTGTATGTTCTACGATCGTCCAGAAGCGGGCAGGCGAGCCCTGCTGTTGCAATTGAAGCAATCCAGCCTTGATGTCGACTTTGAGTTGTCGGAGCTATCGGAGCTCGCGCGCAGCGCCGAGCTCGAGCCCGTGGTCAGTGTTACGGCCTCGCGTGAGACACCCCATCCCAAGACGTTTGTCGGACCAGGCAAGGTTGACGAGATTCGCGACCTGTTAGTTGCGGAAGAGCTGGATCTGCTGTTGGTCAATCACGAGCTTTCCGCCGGGCAGCAGCGCAACCTGGAAGCTGAACTCGAGTGTCGCGTCGTACCTCGAACCGAATTGATCCTGCACATCTTCGCGGATCGTGCGCGTACCCACGAAGGCAAGCTGCAAGTTGAGCTCGCCCATCTGGAGCACGCCCAGACTCGGCTCGTGCGAGGCTGGACGCACCTTGACCGACAGAAAGGTGGTATCGGTTTGCGCGGTGCCGGTGAGACTCAGATCGAGCTGGATCAGCGGATGCTGGCTGAGCGCATCAAGTCGCTGAAGGCCAAACTTGAGACGGTGGCCAGCCGGCGAGCGCAGGGCCGACGCCGACGCTCGCGGGCTGGCACGCCTGTTGTTGCGCTCGTTGGCTATACCAACGCGGGTAAATCGACCCTCTTCAATGCGCTGACCAACGCTGCGGTGCTGGCTGAAGACAGGCTGTTCGCCACGCTGGACCCGACGATGCGCTCGCTGGAGCTGGCCGGTATTGGTGATGTTGTCCTGGCGGATACGGTTGGCTTCATCAGCCAGTTGCCGCACGCGCTTGTCGATGCATTCAAGGCCACGCTCGAAGAAGTGGCGGGCGCTGATCTTCTGCTGCAGGTGGTGGATGCGAGTGACGAGGATCGCGATTTGCGAATTGACGACGTCAATGCAGTTCTGCGAGAAATAGGCGCACATGAGCTGCCGCGGCTGATTGTCTATAACAAGGCTGATCTGCTAGCCAGGGAAGATAACTGGTTGCCTGCGGATGATGCACATCTCGCGGTGAGCGCCCTCACTGGTGCTGGTCTGCCGGAACTGCTCGATCGCATAGGCAGGCTGCTCGGGGCTCAGCCACAGGTACAGGTTCTTTTGGCGCCCTCTGAGGGTAGGCTGCGTTCCTGGCTGTATCAGCGTGGAGCTGTCGTCAGCGAAGATGTTCAGGAGGATGGCTCCATGGCGTTAACCATCGTCGCTCGCGACGAGGTGCTGCGGGAATTTTCGGATCAGCGACAGGCGGCGGGCGGCGCTCCACACTGATAGAATTTCCAGCTCAGACGTGGCGTGCCTGGCTAAGGGTCGGGCTAAGCTGCGTCGATAGATTCCGAACGCGCATTGAGTGCGCATTGAGAGCGCAATGGCGCGCGCGTTAAGACCGTAAAAGCGTAAAGAAAAGGCGTAGAGAACACATGGCATGGAATGAACCAGGCGGCGGCAAGGAAAAAGATCCCTGGGGCGGAGGCGATCAAGGCCCGCCGGATCTCGATGAGGCATTCAAGAAACTGCAGTCGCAACTGTCCGGGGTTTTCGGCCGCGGTGGCGGCGGCGGTTCTGGTAGTGGTGGTGGTATCTCCAAAGGCGGCCTGATAGGCGCGCTGGTAATAGCGATTGTCGTCTACATCGCCTTTGGCTTTTATCAGGTTGACCAGCGCGAACACGGCGTTGTGTTCCGCTTTGGTGCGGTCCAGGAAAACGTGGTTGTGCCAGGCCTGCACTGGAATCCACCGATCGTCGATGACGTTCAGATTGTCGATGTCAACGCAGTTCGTAACCACGATCACCGTGCGCTGATGCTGACGGAAGACGAGAACATCGTGGATATCGCGCTGACCGTTCAGTACATCGTTAGCAACGCTATCGATTTCCTGATCAACGTGAAGTCGCCGGAGTCGAGTGTTGCCCAGGCGACTGAGTCGGCGCTGCGCCACGTGGTTGGCTCGTCATCGATGGACCTCGTCATTACGGATGGCCGAGCCGCTCTGGCCGCCGAGGTGCAGGAACGTCTGCAGTCTTACCTCACGAACTACGGCACTGGCATCACGGTGTCGAAAGTGAACATTCAGGAAAGTGGTCCGCCGGCTCAGGTTGCCGCGTCGTTCAACGACGTGCAGGCCGCCCAGGAAGATGAGGCCCGGGTGATCAATGAAGCTAACGCCTACGCCGAGAGCATATTGCCCAAGGCTCGTGGTGAAGCCCAGAAGCAGATTGAGGAAGCCAACGCCTATCGAGACCGGGTGGTTGCGCGAGCCGAAGGTGAAGCCGAACGCTTCACCAAGCTGCTCACCGAATATCGGCTGGCACCGGAAGTCACGCGAGATCGACTCTACATCGATGCGCTTGAGCAGGTGCTGTCCAACAGCAGCAAGGTCATGGTGGATGTCGAGGGCGGCAACAACATGCTCTACCTGCCGCTTGATCGAATGACCAGCGGTGCGCCATCGGGCCCTGGAGGCGGGATCAGTCGTGATGAGGTCAGCAAAATGATCGATTCGCTGCGGCGTGATGTAGATAACCGTTCCACCACCGGCCGTACCGGCCGCTAAACCACAAGGACATAGCTATGAACTTCAAGTCTCTGTTGTCCGCTGTCGTCGCGGTACTGGTATTGCTGGTTGCGCTTGACGGTTTCTTTATCGTGCATCAAACGGAACGAGCGATCGTCCTGCGTTTTGGTGCGGTGACCCGTGCGGATGTTCCGGCTGGCTTCCACTTCAAGATTCCGTTTGCGGAGAAAGCCATCAAGTTTGACGGCCGCATCATCACGCTGGACGCTGCGCCGCAGACCTACTACACCCTGGAAAAGAAACCGCTGTTGGTCGATTCCTTCGCTAAATGGCGAGTTGCCGATGTTCTGAGTTTCTACAAGGCAACTACTGGGCAGCAGTCGACCGCGGAACTTATCCTGGGGCAGCGAGTGGATGAGGGTCTGCGTAACCAGATTTCTCGCCGCGACATGCATGAAGTGATCTCCGGTGAGAGAGACCTTCTGATGAGCGAGCTGACCGCCGAACTGAACGCCGTGATGCGTGAAAACCTTGGCGTGGAAGTAGTCGACGTGCGTACCAAGCGCATCGATTTGCCACCGGAAGTCTCGCGTGGCGTCTACGATCGGATGGAATCCGAACGTGCGATTCTGGCTCGTCAATACCGCGCTCAGGGTGACGAACTGGCTATCGGAATTCGAGCGGACGCGGACCGGCAGACCGTCGTAGTCGCGGCCAACGCATACAAAGAATCTGAGCAGATTCGTGGTGACGGTGACGCTAGTTCCGCGTCAATCTACGCCGATGCATTCAACCGGGATCCGGAATTCTACGCGTTCTACCGCAGCATCAACGCGTACACGGAAGTGTTCGCGGATAAGGGGGATCTCATGATCCTCGATCCCGAAAGCGACTTCTTCAAGTATCTCAAGAGCGAGAGCGGTGGCTAGCGAACTCGCCATTGCCCTCGGTCTCGTACTTGTGATCGAGGGCATTCTCCCGTTTGCCTGGCCCTCGGGCTGGCGAGCGGCTGCCCGGAAAGCGTCCGAGACGGCAGAGCCAAGCCTGCGCATAATGGGCCTTTCGATGATGCTCATCGGTACCGTAATTGTGAGTATCGCTCGCTGACACTTTGCTCGCGCTTCTGCGAGCCAGGAATATTTTCGTGACTGACTACTGGCGTCTCCCGGAAGGGATCGATGAAGTATTGCCGCCTCGAGCGCGTGAGCTTGAGCAGACTCGCCGGCGCGTACTGGATGTGTTCGACACCTGGGGATACGAGTACGTGGAGCCGCCGTTGATCGAACGGCTCGACGGATTGCTCGTGGGCAGCGCGGAAGATATGGAACAGCAGATGTTCAAACTCACGGACCCGGAGAGCGGCGAAACCCTCGCCCTCCGACCTGAGATGACATCCCAGGCGCTGCGAATCGATAGCCATTCCCTTGCACAGGAGAGTGGCCCGCAACGGCTTTGCTACGCGGGGCCGGTCGCGCGCTCCCAGCGCAGCATGCCGCTATCGACACGCGTGCCGTACCTGGCGGGCGCAGAGCTGTTTGGAGCCTCCGAACTTGCCGCAGATGCGGAGATAATTTCGCTGCTTGCCGAGGTGCTCCAGGTGGGTGGCGTGTCCAGGCCGCTACTCGTTTTAGGGCATGCTGGCATCGTGCGCGCACTGCTGCGCTCGGCGACGAGCGATGAGCGCCAGCAACGCTTGCTTTACAACGCGATCCAGGACAAATCCGAGTCGGATATCAACGCGCTGGACACGGGCGGCGAGGGCGAGCGTTTGGTTGCTCTCACTCGATTGATGGGCCGCAGTGATGTGCTGGCGCGCGCCAGCGAAGAGCTGGGTTCTGACGTTCGCGGCGCGCTTGCGGACTTACAATCGCTCTGCGAGGAGCTGGGCTCTCGGCTGCCGGATGTTGATGTGTTCTTCGATCTTGCCGAGGTTGCGGCCTACGGCTATCACACCGGTGTGGTGTTCGCGGCTTACGGCAACGAACGCGGACAGCCGTTGGCCCGAGGGGGGCGTTACGACGGGCTGGGTGGCAAGTTTGGTCGCATTCGTCCGGCGACGGGCTTTGACCTCGATCTGAAGCAATTGCCGCTCGGGCACGGTCACCACCGTGCTATCTTCGCGCCAACGGGAAGTGAGCCTTCGTTGCTGACGGCAATCGCGGATTTGCGCGGTCGTGGCGAGCGGGTGGTTCAGGCGCTGAGTACCAATCAGGACGTGCCGGCATTGTGTGACCGACGGCTTCTGCCGGATGGGGATGCCTGGATCGTCGCTGACCACGAATCCTGAATCGGTTTCTATTTCGGGCTGATTCCTGTGGCTGTGTCGCGCGTGTGCCCGTTGGGCAGCGGCACCGACTTAACTTTGTTGAGATTTTGAGAAGAACATGGGCACGAACGTAGTCGTCATCGGCACCCAATGGGGTGATGAAGGCAAGGGCAAGGTTGTCGATCTGCTGACGGAGAACGTCGCTGCGGTCGCTCGTTTCCAGGGTGGCCACAACGCGGGCCACACACTGGTGATCGACGGGCACAAGACGGTTTTGCATCTGATTCCCTCCGGCATCTTGCGTCCGAATGTTGCCTGTCTGATCGGCAATGGCGTCGTGATTGAGCCGAATGCGCTGATGGAAGAGATCAACGCCCTGGAGGAGACCGGGGTGCCCGTGCGCGAGCGCTTGAAGATCTCGCCCGCGTGCCAGTTGATTCTGCCGTATCACATCAAGCTGGATCTGGCACGAGAGAAAGCCCGCGGGGCGCAGAAGATTGGCACAACGGGCCGGGGTATCGGTCCGTCCTACGAAGACAAGGCTGCTCGACGTGGCATACGCCTCGGCGATCTTTTCTATTGGAAACAATTTGCCGAGAAGCTCGAGGAGGTGATCGAGTATCACAACTTCATGCTCACCAACTACTACAAGACCGATGCGGTCGATCCGAAACAGACGCTCGATGACGCGGCTCGTGTTGCGGAGCACATCAAGCCGATGGTCGCGGACATAGCGCCGATTCTGCATCGGCACAGAAAGAACGGAGACAACATCCTGTTCGAAGGCGCGCAGGGTGCCATGCTGGACATCGACCTGGGCACCTACCCCTTTGTCACTTCGTCGAACACGACCGCGGGTGGCACGGCGGTTGGCTCGGGCTTCGGGCCTCTCTATCTCGACTATGTTCTGGGGATTACCAAGGCTTACTCCACTCGGGTCGGCTCAGGTCCCTTCCCGACGGAGCTATTCGATGATGTGGGCAAAGAGCTCGGCGAGCGCGGCCATGAATTTGGCGCCACCACCGGGCGGCCACGTCGTTGCGGCTGGTTTGATGCGGTAGCGCTGCGCCACGCCGTACAGATCAACTCGATCTCGGGCGTCTGCCTGACCAAACTCGATGTACTCGACTCCCTCGAGACTCTGAAGATCTGCGTCAGCTACGAAGCGCCGGAAGGCGAGCTTGGTGAGATGCGGTTCGGCAGCGAGTACTACTCAGCGCTCAAGCCGGTGTATGAGGAGCTGCCGGGTTGGCAGAGTTCAACGGTTGGTTGTCGAGACTATGACGAGCTACCCCTCAATGCGCGACGCTATATCGAGACGGTTGCCGAAGCGATTGGCGCGCCGATTGATATCGTCTCCACGGGCCCTGACCGTGACCACACCATGGTGCTGAACGATCCGTTTCGGACTCGCTAGCTAAAGCCGGCAGGTCTGCACGCGCTGGCTAGGAAGATTGACTAATGGTTTCGCTCTTGGCAGCCATGTCCGCAAAGGCGGGTTGGGTTACGGTGACCTGAAGGTCGCCGCCAGCGTAGCTGCCGGATATCTCGATACCAATCGCACCAGAGCTGCCGTTGCCTGCACCCAGTTCGTAGGCAGGGTTGCCACCCGGCGCTTTCGCCGACAACGGGTTCAGGATCGCAAGCCATCCCGCAATGTCGCTGGGTACTGTGTTTGTTATGTCGGCGCCACTCGATCGGCGGGCGTCTGCGGACGCGAACTGATTGCGCACACTGCGGACTGCTTCACCGTAGTTGTTACTGACCGTAGCGACGCTCGCGCTCGTCACGTAATTCTGATAGCTCGAGATTGCGATGCTGACAAGAAGGCCCATGACGGCGATAACAACGAGTAACTCGACCAGGGTGAAGCCGTGCGGTCGGTTTGAACGCTTGTCGTTACGGGTCGGATTTAACGTAGCGGGTAATACTGAGGCAGAGCCTGACATGGCGTGCGGTCTTGGATGACAAAGTGACCAGCAAGGTTAGAAGGATCACGGAGCAGAACAGTGATCTAGATCCTTTTTTCGCGACACCAGGGCTTGGCGCGCCGGTATTTTGGCGTCTGGCGCACAGAACAGGGGCGCCAGAGCGCGGCTTTGGCAGCCCGGATACGCACGGCTGGTCTTAGGCCGAGGGACAACCGTAGACTAGGGTTCCTCCGTTAGGTTAAGACAAGGCGATTTACATGGATTCCAGGCTGCTCGAGCTGCTGGTATGCCCCGTATCTAAGGCGTCTCTCACGCTGAAACGCAACGAAACCGAGGGCACTTCGGAGCTGTGGTGCCGTGCGAGCGGTCTTGCCTACCCGATCGTTGATGATATTCCAGTGATGCTCGAGTCCGAAGCGCGGCCTCTGACGGACGATGAGAAGGCGAGTCTTGCTGACCGCAATACCTGACGTCGAGCCGCCCGCTGGGTAGAATGGCGGGTTCGCAGTGGCTGATTCTGGGTCCGGTAACAGTTTCCAGGGACAATGCCAAAGCACCCACTCATCTGGAGTAGCGTGATGAACAAGCCCGATCTCAAGTCGGTCGCCGGCAACGTCGCCGTGATGCCTGACCCTGCGAGTAATGCCAGCACCGAGGTCAAAGGCACGCTGAACTGGGTCGGCATGAGCCGGATTCACCAGCCGCTCGCGCTGCGTGACAACGGCCGGGTGCATCATGTTCAGAGCCGAGTGCAGGTCTACGTCGATCTTGCGGACGCGGACGCCAAAGGCATTCACATGTCCCGGCTCTATCTCATTCTCGACGAGCACGCGGACACGCGGCCGCTGTCGCTTGCCGGTTTCAAACTGATGCTGAAGTCGATGCTGCAGAGCCACAGCGACCTCAGTGAGAAGACGTTTATCGAGCTGGACTTTGACTACTACCTGCGCCGGCCGGCTCTGGTCAGCGAGTACTCGGGCTGGAATTCCTACCCGGTGCAGATTCGCGGCACGATGAACAAGGGCGTGGTGGATATAGAGCTTTCCGTCGGTGTTTTCTATTCATCGACCTGTCCGTGTTCCGCGGCGCTCGCCCGGCAACTCATCCAGGAGCAGTTCGATACGGACTTTTCCGGCCAGGAGGCGCTCGCGCCTGATCAGGTGCGGGACTGGCTGGGCAGCGAAGAAGGCATCATGGCGACGCCGCACAGCCAGCGCTCGATAGCGAAGCTGAGGCTCAAGCTGGATGACCGTCTTGAGGATTTTCCGATTACCCATTTCATCGATCTGGTGGAAGGCACGCTCAAGACCCCGGTGCAGACGGCGGTAAAGCGTGAGGACGAGCAGGAGTTTGCCCGCCTCAATGGCCAGAACCTGATGTTTGTCGAAGACTCTTCGCGCAAGCTCAAGTCAGCGCTTGATGGTGACAGCCGGGTCAGTGACTTCTGGGTCAGGGTCGAACACCATGAAAGCCTGCACGCGCACGATGCGGTGAGCATCTTCACTAAAGGCCTCGAAGACGGCTACGAGCCGACGCCGTGACCCAGCCGGGCGCGGTAATCTCCGGCGTTGGGCTCTGGACTCCGGAAGAGAAAGTCTCAAACGAAGAGCTGGTCGCAAGCTATAACGCCTGGGCCAATCGCTACAATAGCCAAAACGCAGACAAGATTGCCGCGGGCGAGCTGCCCGAAAAGCCGTTGTCATCAGCGGAGTTCATCGAGAAAGCCTCGGGCATCAAGAGCCGTTACACCCTGAACAAAGACGGCATCCTCGATATCGACCGTATGCGGCCTCGGCTAACGCCTCGAGCGGATGGCGAGATCTCGCACCAGGCCGAGATGGCGTTGCATGCGGCCGAACGAGCGCTCGCGAATGCCGGCAAGACCCCGTCTGATATCGACATGGTTATTGTCTCCTGCGCCTATACCCAGCGCGCTTATCCAGCGATCGCCATCGAGGTGCAGCATGCGCTTGGCATCGAGGGCTTCGGCTTCGACATGCTTGTGGCTTGCAGTGCGGCGACCTTTGCTCTGCACCGGGCAGTCGATGCTGTAAAAGCTGGTTCGGCTCGAGCTGTGCTGGTCATCAACCCTGAGCTGACGACGCCGCAGATGAACTTTACGGATCGGGACAGCCATTTCATCTTTGGTGACGTCGCGACGGCCGTTGTTGTCGAAAGTAGTGATCGCGCCGAGGCAAATCGAGGCTTCGATGTTGTCGGCTGCAAAGCGCAGACAGTGTTCTCAAACAACATTCGCTCGAACTTCGGCTATGTGTCTTTCGCCGAAGACACCGAGCCGTTCGGTGAAGACAACCTGTTCCACCAGAATGGTCGCAGTGTGTTCAAGGAAGTCTGCCCGATGGCGGCCAATCATCTGGAACAGCAGGTCGATGATTGCGGGGTCTCTGTAGAGGCTGTGCGGCGCTGGTGGCTGCACCAGGCGAACATCAATATGAATCAGCTCATCGCCAAGCGCTTGCTTGGCCGTGACAGCGATCCGGACCGCGCGCCGATCGTGCTTGATGAGTACGCCAATACCGCATCTGCGGGTTCCATCATTGCTTTTGCTCTTCATCACGAGGACTTCGAAGCTGGTGAGCACGGTGTGATCTGCTCGTTCGGAGCCGGTTACTCGATAGGCAGCCTTCTGCTCCGCAAGCGATAGCCCGCCGCGTCGAGACGGCGTTGAGGTTGCGCTCCCTTGGTATTGGGTTGGTTGGTGAGTGGGTCAGTGGGTGAGTTGGTGGGTGTGGATGAGCGGCTGACGCACGTCCCTGCGGCAGAGATCTGCCTGTTAGTATCAACGGCGTATAGCAATTGAGGGGTAGGCACGTGTCCGAGAAAAATGGCAGCGCGGAAATGGCTGCGGTAGCGCAGGCAATTCGTCTCAACCGCGAAAGCGTTGGCGAGCAGAGTGTTCAACAGCAGCGTGACGGCATGGAGCAGCAACAGGCGGCGCTGCCGATGCCTGAAGGCGTCGAGACAACAGATGAGATAATAGCGGGTGTGCCGTGCCGCTGGTTCACAGCAGATGATGTCGGTGACGCCCCGCTGCTC
The DNA here is from genome assembly GCA_964351875.1 of uncultured Pseudomonadales bacterium. GTDB lineage: Bacteria > Pseudomonadota > Gammaproteobacteria > Pseudomonadales > Azotimanducaceae > JANSWO01. The sequence goes on along the minus strand of CAYGQC010000001.1, from coordinate 13,445 downwards.
GTCTATTATCACGGCGGTGGCTACGTCATAGGCTCGCTTGATAGCCACTCTGAGCTGTGTGCCAGGCTAGCTTTAACCTGCAACGTTCGAGTGCTCAGTGTTGGTTACCGGCTAGCGCCGGAGCATCCGTATCCTGCTGGCCTCGATGATAGCGTTGCGGTAACGAGCGAGCTGAGCAGTCGTGAAGCTGGCGCGGGAGGCCTGTTTGTCGGTGGCGACTCGGCCGGTGGTGGTATGGCGCTGTCAGTGATGCTGAGGATGAAAGCCATCGGCGAGACGTTGCCGCGTGCGGCGATTCTATTTTCGCCCTGGACTGATCTTACGAGCTCGGGTGAGAGCTACGCATCGAGAGCGCAGCACGACCCGATGATCGAAGCCATGCGCATCAATGCCATGGCCAGCCTGTATGCGGGCGAGACGGCACTCAGCAACGAGCTGGTGTCCCCTCTGCTTGCCGACCATGCCGGATTGCCGCCGCTCTTGATCCAGGTCGGTGATCACGAAGTCTTGCTGAGCGACTCAACGGAACTCGCTGAGCGCGCCCGGCGGGCAGGTGTGGATGCGGCCATCGAAATCTATCCGGGCGCCTTCCACGTTTTTCAGGCGGTCCCAGGGTTACCTGAGTCCGGCGCCGCACTTACGTCAGTCGCGACGTTCATCGCTCGGCTGTCGAGCTAAAGCACCTATGGGCAATACGGTTTCTGCGCAACAAGCCGTCGCTCGGCTGCGAGCAGGTAATGACCGTTTTGTTGCCGCGGTTGCAGGCGAACAGATACTGCCCGCGGCGCTTGCACCGGGCAGACTGCCGGACGTGCAGGCGCCGTTTGCCACGATACTTGGCTGCTCCGATGCGCGCGTCCCTGCTGAGATCGTGTTTGATCAGGGCCTGGGCGATCTTTTCGTCATCCGGGTGGCAGGTAACGTGGTTGCTCCGTCTCAAATTGGCAGCGTCGAATTTGCCGCCGAGCAATTTAATACGCCTTTGGTCGTCGTGCTGGGACACAGCAACTGCGGCGCGATAGCCGCGACTCTGGATGCTCTGCGTAACCCAGAGACGGAGCACTCACGCAACCTCTCCGCGATTGTCGATCGCATCAAACCAGCATTGCATGACCTGGTGGAACTCAATGATGAGCTGGACGAACCGATGCTCCTGCGCCGCTGCGTGCAGGCGAATATTCGAGCGTCCGTCGCTCGCTTGTTGTCAGGTTCGTCTATCCTTGAACAGCGGGTCGCTGATGGCTTGCTGCATGTCGTCGGCGCTCAATACGACCTGCGAACCGGCGTTGTCAGTTTCCTCGGAGATACGCTGGGACGCGTTGGACCTTCCGCAAATGCGCTTTAAGCAAACCGAATTGACACAGAATTGAAAGGGAGCCTCAATCGCGGCATGTGGGATTCATTCAAAGACTTTCTAAAACTCGAGGCGTCGAGCGGTTTGCTTCTCGTAGCAGCCGCCGTTGGCGCGATGATTGTTGCCAACTCACCGTTGTCGCCGCTCTACGATTCTCTTATCAAGCTACCCGTTGAGGTTAGAGTCGGCGGTCTCGAGATAGCGAAGCCACTGTTGTTATGGATCAACGACGGGCTGATGGCGGTGTTCTTCTTTCTTGTCGGCCTGGAGCTGAAGCGTGAGGTGCTCGAAGGCCAGCTCTCTGAATTGAGCCAGGTCATACTGCCCGGGCTCGGGGCTATTGGCGGTATGGCGGTGCCTGCGTTGATTTACGTCAGCATCAATGCCGGTGACCCGACGGCGCTGCAGGGCTGGGCGATCCCGGCGGCGACGGACATTGCTTTCGCGTTGGCGATTCTCGCGCTGCTTGGTAGCCGGGTTCCGCTATCGCTGAAGATCTTTCTAGTGTCCATTGCGATATTCGACGACATCGGTGCGATCGCGATCATCGCTATCTTCTACACGAGTGAGCTGTCAGTAACCTCACTGACGGTTGCCCTTGCCTGCGTGCCCATCCTGTTTCTAATGAACCGGCGGGGGGTGGTGGAGAAAACGCCCTACATCCTGATTGGGCTCGTGATCTGGGTAGCCATGCTTAAGTCAGGCGTACACGCTACGCTTGCTGGTGTGCTGTTGGCTGGGTTCATTCCCATGCGCGACCGACGCACGGAAGCATCGCCCTTACATGACCTCGAACACGATCTGCACACGGCGGTTGCGTTCGGTATCCTGCCAATCTTTGCCTTTGCCAATGCTGGAATTAATTTGTCCGGCGTGACGCTGGATTCCCTTCTGCACCCTGTACCGCTCGGCATCATTCTGGGCCTGTTCCTTGGCAAGCAGATTGGCGTGGTGTTGTTCTGTTGGCTCGGCGTTGCATTGAAGCTTACAAAGCTGCCATCAGACATGCGCTGGCCGCACGTCTACGGCACCGCTCTACTGTGTGGTGTCGGCTTTACGATGAGTTTGTTTATCGGCTCGTTAGCGTTTGAGCAAAGCGGCGTAAATCAGCTGTTTGACGAGCGTCTCGGCATCATCGTTGGCTCGGTTCTCTCCGGTGTCTGCGGATTTCTGGTACTGCGCGCGACGTTGGATAAATCCGCAGCCGCAGATCCTGCGCCAGCAAACCTCGAGGCGAAGGACTAGGCCAGGGCGGACTGCCCCGCCTGCCATTCGGCACGTTTTTCTTCTTGTTGCGCTGCGATAGCTCTGCCTTTCAGTAACACTCTGGCGTCAGTGGCGAACCCACATCGCGTCGCTGACCAGACAGATGCCACCGGATCGTTCAAGCAACGGGCGCACGCCGTCTACGATCGCGACGACGGTCGCTTCGTCGTCGCAGGCGATGATAAACACGCAGTTGGTAAACGTGCCGGTTGGGTCGTCGCCGCGCCGCGCACCGCGATCGCCGTTACCGCTTGCCCGAGGGAGCATGGTGTAGCCCGGTGCACCCAGAGTCTCCAGCAGTGCTTCCAGGCGTCGGGTAAGGGCTTCTTCCACGACGATTTCGATGCGTTTGCAGGGTTTCATGCGCGCCTCTCCCGGATTATGTGGCGGCGAGCCACAGCGTGAACTGGTGATACAGCGGTATGCCGATAAGCAGGTTGAACGGGAAGGTGGCTGCCAGGGACATGGACAGATAGATGCTTGGGTTTGCCTGCGGCAGCGCCAAACGCATGGCGGCCGGTACGGCGATGTAGGAGGCACTTGCGCCCAGCAGCGTCAGCAAAAGCGCATCGCCTTCAGGCAGACCCAGCCAGACGGCGACGAATGCCGTGAGCGTCGCGTTCACTAACGGCAGAGCGATCGCAAACACCAGCAGGACGCCTGGCGATTGCTGCGCTCGGCCACCCACCTTGCGAAGATCCTGCAAACGGCGTGCTGCGACAATGCCCATGTCGAGAAGGAACAGGCAGAGCATGCCGACAAACAGATCCGCCGTGAACGGAGTGATCTGCGCTGCTGCGCTCGGGCTCGCGACATAGCCGATGACGAGCGCACCTGTGATCAGCACTACCGACCCGTTCAGGCATGCTTCCCGGCCTATCGCTCGCCAGTTCAGGCCGGCGGCGTTCGCATCGTCGCGGTTGGCGGTCTGGTACAGCACGATGCCGATAATGATGGCTGGGGATTCCATCAACGCCATCGCAGCCACCAGGTGACCGCTCCATGGCACGCCGAGCGAGTCGAGATAACTGGTGCCTGTAACGAAAGTGACCGCGCTGATTGAGCCATACGTGGCTGCTATAGCAGCTGCATCTGCCGCGGGCGTGAAGCGTTTAATCAGATAGAAAGCGTATATGGGGACGATGAAGGCCAGGCACAGCGCTACGCCCAGGTCACGCGCTACGCTCGCATCGAGCGGACTGGCCGAGAGCGCGAGGCCGCCTTTGAAGCCGATCGCCATAAGCAGGTAGAGCGACAGGAACTTGCCGATCTGCGTAGGTATCTCAAGATCCGATCGGGCAAACGCAGCGAGCGCGCCCAGGAAGAAAAACAGCAGCGGCGGCGCAGTGAGGTTGCTTAAGAATAGTGATTCCAACGGCCGCTACCGATCGCTCTGCGATGTGGACGGCTTGGTCTGGTTTGTCATCCGGTCAGGCGTCACGACGATGTTCCTTCGATGAAGCGATGATCTTCTTTTTCAGATCGTCCTTGTAGCGCTGCACGCGATCCATGAGTTCGGCGTCCCCGGTTGCGAGTATCTGCGCCGCGAGAATGCCGGCGTTGGTTGCGTTGTCGATTGCAACGGTCGCTACGGGCACGCCGGCTGGCATTTGCACTATCGATAAAAGCGAGTCTTCGCCGGCCAGCTTGGTGGCGCTGACAGGAACGCCGATAACCGGCAGCGGGCTCAGTGCCGCAACCATGCCTGGCAGGTGGGCGGCGCCACCGGCCCCGGCGATGATGACCTTGAGACCACGCGCTCTCGCGCTTGTCGAATACTCGTACAGTTTGTCGGGGGTTCGATGCGCGCTGACGATATCGAGTTCGAAGGGCACCTCGAACATGCTGAGAATATCTGCGGCGGCCTGCATGACCGGCAGGTCCGAAGCGCTCCCCATAATGATTCCAACCTGGGCTGTCATGCGGCTCCTTCCTGGGCTAGTTCGATGAGGCTCAGCAGCCCTTCTTCCGCTTTTGCTGCGGCTTGGGTGCGGTCGTCCGCGAGTGCCGTGATGTGGCCCATTTTGCGCTTCGGCTTACTGCCTTTTTTCCCATACCAGTGGGTGAAAACATCGCCCGCGGAGTTGGCGAAGGTCATCGCCTCATTGTTGCAGAACCCGCTCAAGGGTTCGCTGAAGAGAATGTTTTTCATCACGGCCGCGTGATGGTTGTCTGCTTCAGGCAGTGGCATGCCCGTGACCGTTCGCAGTTGCAGCTCAAACTGGCTGACGCTGCTGGCCTCAACCGTGAGATGGCCGGCGTTGTGCACGCGTGGTGATATCTCGTTGATCAGCAGTTCTCCATCGGTCGTGAGGAAAAGCTCTACTGCGAACACGCCAGCGGCGTCGAGCGCGTTGATTGCCCGGGTCGCCAAGGCGGTCGCGTCGCGGGCGATCTGCTCGCTGACATTGGCGGGAGAGGTGACGGTATCGAGTATGTTGTCCTCGCTGTCGAAGGTCAGGTGCACCGGTGCAAAGCAGCGGACCTCGCCGGTGGTCGAGCGGGCGACGATCACTGCGAGCTCGAGTTGGTGCTCAACAAATGGCTCGAGAAAAGAAGCGACCGGCCAGAGCTTGTTGAGATCCTGTTCGCTGCGCAAAACCTGAACGCCGCGTCCGTCGTAGCCTCCGCGCTCCGCCTTCTGTACGAGAGGCAGCGGCATCGTTCTCGCCAGAGCCAGGTCGTCATCTGGGTCGCCGGCCAACGTGTAGTAGGGCGCCGTTGCCCGGTTGTTGGTGCGCAGCCAGTGCTTCTGCAGGCCCTTGTTCTGCAGTTTTGCCAGCGTTGTCGGACTCGGATGCACTTCAGCACTGCGCTCGTCTACGGCTCGCCCCAGCGCTTCCAGCGTATTCGTGGGGATATCTTCCAGTTCGAAGGTGATTACGTCACTTAACGCGATGAGTTGGGCAACGGCCTGCTCATCACTGAGGCTTGCGTAGATCATGTCTGTTGCGACCAGTGCGGCTGCGCTCTCGGTGTCAGGAGTCAGCACGATGGTCTCGAGATTAATAGCTCCGGCCGCTTCGCAGAGCATCATGGCCAGCTGGCCGCCGCCGAGTATGCCCACGCGGCGTGGTTGATCGAGCGTCATGACGGTAAGCCCTCACTGGCTTGTTTCAGGTTGGTCGCGCCGTGCCGGACGCTCCATTTGTGCGCGGGCATTGTATCGAACGATCAAGCTCGTTAGGGGCGAAATGAAAGCTGGAATCTGATTGAGCGCGCCTCGCGTGCCGCTTCGGAGGCGCGGATGCTCTCAATGAACTCGCGAGCCTTGCTTGCCAGACTAATCGGATATAACGAATTATAGAGGCGGATAAATCGACTAAAACTTATTATCGGGGCCGTCATGATAGTCTCGCCGAGCGCAGTAAACGCGCTGGTGTCCAAGTCTGGTTTGGCCATGAGGGAGTTGAATGTGTCCGTTTATACCTTGATTGCTCTGGCGATCGCTTCTGCGGTTCTGCTGACAGTGATGGTCAGCTTCTCTCGACGCAAAAAAGTGCGGCCGGATTACGTTCGGGCTCGACAGGTTGCCCGGCGCGCAGCTCTAGCGCGCGGAGACCACCGTGAGACGTCCCAGCAGGATCTGCGTTGATGCGGCATCTAAACTACAACCACCTTCTTTATTTCTGGACCGTCGCGAGGGAAGGCAGCATCGCGCGAGCGTCCGAGGCCTTGTACCTGACACCGCAAACCATCAGCGGCCAGATCAAACTGCTTGAGCAGTCCGTTGGTGAGCCCCTGTTCCAGCGAGTTGGTCGCGGGCTAGCCCTCACGGATTCCGGTCGTGTGGTGTATCAGTATGCCGACGAGATTTTCACGCTCGGGGCTGAACTTACGCAGCGGGTAAAGAGTAAAGAACCGGGTGTTCCGGTGGCGGTCAATGTCGGCATCGTCAACTCCATTGCCAAGCTGATCGCGTACCGGATTGTCGAACCTGCGCTGCAACTCGAGGATCCTATTCGCGTGGTCTGTTATGAAGCTGATCTCGAGAAGTTGCTCGGTGATCTGGCTGTCCATCGTCTCGATATGGTTATCTCGGACCGTCCGATTCCCACAGGTCTGAACGTGAAAGCGTATAACCACGCGCTGGGTGAAAGCGGTATCTCCTTCTTCGCCTCCAAGAAGATCGCCGCCAAGTATGAGCGGAACTTCCCGAGATCGCTGGACAAGGCGCCAGTTCTGTTGCCAATAAGTTCGAGCGCTTTGCGGCGCAGTCTCGATGACTACTTTGAGCGGATAGACGTCTCGCCCAATGTGGTCGCAGAGTTTGATGACAGCGCGTTATTGAAAGCCTTCGGCGAAGCTGGGGCAGGCGTGTTTCCGGCCCCAACGGCGATTTCGGAAGAGATCAGTCAAATGTATCGTGCAAAGCCAATTGGCAGCATTGAAGGCGTCTCGGAGACCTATTACGCGATCTCACCTGAGCGGAAGATCAAACACCCGGCGGTCCGCTGCATCACTGAAATGGCGCGCGAGAGTCTGTTCGCCGGTTAGCCGTGCAGGCGCGCTGAGACTTAGCTGGCGCGCCGTCGCAGTCGGCGCCGCATGGCTTCGCGCTGCGTCCGCCGAAAAGCGTCAGTCAGGGCGGTTCGAAAGTCAGGATGCTCCGCTTTGAATTCCTCGACACTGCCTGACGCGAATGACGCGCTGAGACGGCACTGGTAGCGCCTGTCAGCGTCACGTACGCCTGTCGTTCGGCTGACCGTGAGGGTAAGGCAGTGGATTTCGGGTTCCAGTGAGCCGAGCATCATTCCAGCCTGCCGATCGATGACAGCCTCGAGCTCCGGTGCGACCTCACCAACCACTGCAAACCTCGGCATTTGAACGTGCTCGCCTTGAAGAAGGCCTTCATAGTCGCGGTTGATTGTTGTGCTGAATAGTCGCCATTTGCGCCGCGAACATTCGAAAAGCTCGTTCCATAGGGATTGCTTGAATGGATCGGCTGCGCCGAATCGTGGTTATGAAAAGAGCGGATATACCGAACATTTGTCGATCGCCATAGTGACAGGCATATCCCCAGATGGAGTGAATTCGACGTGGATGTGAACAAGATTCTCGGCGCGGTTACTAGCAGCGGCTTGTCAAAAGGCTTGCTTGGCGGCGCCGCCGGCGGGCTGCTTGCCGGCTCATTGATGACTAAGAAAGGCCGCAAGACGGCTAAGACCGTCGCCAAGGTTGGCGGCGTGGCAGCTCTCGGGGCACTGGCATGGAAGGCTTACAGCTCCTATCGGGATAACCAGGCGGCGTCCTCTGATGCAGTCGCTTCCGGGGTTGGCATAGCCGCCAGTTCTGGCGCGAAGTTGCAGACTGATCAGGGTCAGCAATTCATCGAGCACGAAACCTTCGATAACCTGGATCAGATCGATTCCGTCGGTAGCGACGCCTTTGTTGTGGTTCAAGCCATGGTCGCAGCGGCCATGGCGGACGGCCACATTGACGGTGGCGAGCAGCAGCGAATTTTCGAGCAGGTGAATGCGCTGGAACTCGACGCTGATGACAAGGCGGCGCTGTTTGACGAAATGCGGCAGGCCAGGTCAGCCCAGTCGGTCGCGAGTCTCGTCTCGCACCAGGCTTTGGCCGTTGAGGTCTATCTGGCCAGCGTACTTGCGGTTGACGAATCCGCCTCTGCAGCGCAGACGTACCTCAGTGACTTGCGGAGCGCGCTCAATCTGCCGCCCGCTCTGGCCGGTGCCGTTCAGGAACAGGCCGTCGAGTTACAGGCTTAGAGTCGAGGCTCGCTCCAGTGCGGTTTTATTACCAGGCAATGGTGTGCGGGCGTCGAGTAAAATATGTCGAGCCGTGTGGCGGCAACCAGGAACTGAATGCGCGAGCCGCGCGCAGTGGTATCTTTCGGATCATGAGCCAGCGTTTTAGCCTAGCGCGCCTGCGGACGAGAGACTCACTGTCCAGCTTGTTATGCGCTGCGCTGTTGCTCGCAGGATCGCCATCCGCCTTCGCTGCGGAGGTTGCGAGCGGCCCGCCCGCCGTCGCGGCCTTTGCGTCGTTGCCAGTGGTCCGGGACGTCAAGTTGAGTCCAGATGGGCTGCGTTACGCCGCCATTGTGATCAGTGGTGGCCGCACGCAGTTGGTGATTCAACCGATAGTCTCGGCCGACAGTCCGGCGCCTCTGCCCGGCGTTAGAATCGATGTTGGCGAAAGAATTCTGGTCGATCACGATTGGGCGAGTGATGAGCGGCTACTCTTTCGAACGCGAGCTGTAGAGGTTGTGCTTGGTCGCAAGGTCCAGCAGATCCTGCTGTCGAGTGTCGACGTTGCCGGTGGTCAGCGACTTGATTTCCACCAGAACCACAATGAGCTTGGATTTGCACGGCTGACGTCTTCGTTGGTCAGCCGTCTTGAACAGGACTCCGAGCATGTGCTGGCGATTCTGGACAACGAACCGCAGGCCGCAAACTGGGGGCTGCCCCGAGTGCATCGCATTAACGTCGTCACAGGCACGCGCAAGCTCGTTCAACGCAACCGGATTGGGGTTACGCAATGGCTTGCAGATGCCCAGGGCGAAATCCGCCTCGGCGTGCAGGTACCGACAGGTGCAAATTCTCTAGATACGAGAATCTACTATCGCGCCGAGGTGGATCGCGACTGGGTGGTATTACAGGATGTGGGCTATTTCGAGCGTCACCGATTGCTGCCCCAGCGTTTCCATCCCCACCTGAGGAACGTGCTTCTGGTGACATCGGCTGAACTGATGGATGACGCCATTGATGGTGGCAAGCCATTCGTTTTCGCGTTCGATCTCAGCGAGAACAGACTGCTCGGGCCGTACGTGGATGAAGCCGAGGCGCGAGCGCTCGCGTTGTTGGGAAGAGCATATCCCGGCAGCCGGATTGAACTCGTGTCAACCGACGATGCTGGCCGCCGCTACGTCGCGCGAGTCTCTTCCTCCACAACAGCGCCCAGATATGTTCTGAGCGATCTTGGGGCTGGCAGCGTCGGAGTATTGGCGCGCACTTACCGCTGTCTCGATGACTGGCCCCTCGCGCCGATGCGCCGAATTGACTACACCGCCAGGGATGGCCTCAACATTCCCGCTTACCTGACCATGCCGCAAGCGCCTGCGGCTGTTGGTAGAGCGCCTGCGGCTGCTTATGAAGCGCCTGCGGCTGCTTATCAAGAGCCTGCGGCTGCTAAAACTCAGAAGGCGGCTACCCGAGTCCAGCCTGTTCCTCTCGTAGTGCTTGTGCATGGCGGGCCCTGGGCGCGGGACTATCCGGGTTTCGATACTGTCGTCCAGTTTCTGGCGAGTCGCGGTTACGCAGTGCTGCAACCTCAGTATCGAGGCTCGACCGGTTTCGGCAGCGCGCACCTGGAAGCGGGCTACCGGCAGTGGGGCCTGGCGATCTCGGATGACATTACCGACGGCGTGCTCGAGATGATCGACCGCGGTCAGGTCGACGCCGAGCGAATATGCATCGTCGGCGCGAGCTTTGGTGGCTATGCGGCTGCTATGGCGCTCGCGAAAACGCCGGATCTCTACCGGTGCGGTATTTCCATCAACGGCGTTCTCGATCTCAAAGCGCTCATCAACGATGCCTGGAGCCTCGAGTTTTTCGGGATCAACCGAGCGGTCTGGAACGAAGCAAAAGACGTTCGGCGCGCCTCACCACTCGCCCGCGCCAGTGATATTCGCTCGCCACTGCTACTGCTTGCCGGCACCGACGACACCGTGGTGCCGATCAAACATTCGCGCCGGCTGGCCAAGCGGTTGCAGCGGCTGAAGCGGCCGGTCGAATTGCTGGAACTGGAGGATGGAGAGCACTGGCGTAGCAACTCGGCTATTGAGATTGCCAAGTGGTCGGCGGTCGAGGCTTTTCTGGCTAGACACCTCGGTTCGGCAACGCCTCACCAGGGGGTGAGGTCATCCAGGTAGGTCGGGAGGGGTGGTGCGGGCAACACGATTACTTCAAATTCTGCTGCTCCCTCGCGCAGCGGCTTGATTGCCTGGTAGGCGTCGGATTGCCAGAAGCGTTGTGCGGCGAGCAGGCAGGGGAAGCGCGCAATCACAACGCCTCGGTTTTTCGGTGGCTCTCCTTCGAATGTGTCCAGAACCGGTGAGATGGCCTCGTAGTAGCCGCCGTGCTCCGGGTATATCTCAGCCTTCGCCAGCGCACCCACGTAAGCGCCAAAGCGAGCGCGATCGAAGATTTCGCCGTACACGAGCATTCGAACGGGTTTGCTGCACTGGCCGGCATTGCCTACCCGGGTAAAACGGTAGCCGCCGCTCGCGGGCCCCCATACCTGTTCACCCGACGCGGCAAACCCGCGATCCCAATTGCTCATGCCGCCCTCGAATAGCGTGGAGTGAGAGATCGCATAGCTCGCACCCTTGTACTCGTTGCCGCAGCGTTTGCCCTGGGTGCTGCCTTCGAAACGCATGTGGCCGGTGCGAACGATGGTTGAGGTGCAGCCGTTGATGTTGATGAGCCCAGTCCCCGCCTGCTCGGGTACGGGCTTGCCAGTGTGCAGGCCGATGAAGGGGGCTGGTTGTTCGATGCGAAAGGAGGTGCTCGAAAGCGTTCCGTCGGGTTGTTCGATCACGCTCGATAGCCGCTGGAGATATGGCTTGTCTGCCCCGGCGAGCCACGCCTCCAGGTAGGTCCACGCTTGCGGGTTGTCGTCCCCGGCGCGCTCGTCCGACTCTTGCCATATCTGGGTGATATGCCAGATAGCCTCGTCAAAGCGGTCATCGACGGCCGCCTGATCGGCTGACGTGAAGCTGCCGAGCCTTAGCTCAAGATAGTCTTCTAGCGCGCTGCCCGCACAGGCCGGAGTGGTGACGAACATCAGCAGAGAAGCGAGGAGCAGGAACAGACGCATGGTGGCTCGACGTGGCTGGATTGCGGGTCACACTAGGGTTAGAGCAGCGCGCAAGCAAGCGCATACAGAGGGCTCGGGATTGCCATAGCCTGGCTCTCTGCGGCACTGTGCGTCTCACAATCGGGCTTTGATGAGAGAGTGAGTGGCAATGCGAATCTGGGTGGACGCGGATGCGTGTCCTAACGCGGTCAAGGAAGTGATTTTCAAAGCTGCCGAGCGGCGTGCGATTGAAACCACACTCGTTGCGAACCAACTCATTCGCACGGCGAAGTCGCGATGGCTGAGGGCCGTGCAAGTGCCGTCCGGGTTCGATGCGGCTGACGATTGGATCGTTGAGCAGATGAGCGCCGGCGACCTGGTCATCACTGCGGACATACCGCTCGCCAACGACGTTGTCGTGAAAGGCGGTGTGGCGATCAACCCGCGCGGCACCGAATACACGATTGAGAACATCAAGGATCATCTGTCTCGCCGAGACATGATGGAGGAGCTGCGATCCGCTGGTTCTGTTTCCGGTGGGCCGCCCCCGTTCGGCAAGAAGGAAGTGCAGCAGTTTGCGAATGCCTTTGATCGTCAGATTGCGCGCCTGTCATGAGCTGCCGCGAGTTCTAGCGTGACAGCCTGTTAGCTAGCTGAGGCCCAGCGGCAGGCGGACCGTCGACGTGTTGCCCATTCGCCGATGGCTCGCATGCTCGAGAGTGCCGCCGTGTTCTCGAACGATCTTCTCAGCGCGCACCAGACCCAGCCCCTGTAGCGATACCCTCGTGGATAGCATCTGGTCAAACGCGCCCCTCAGCCTCGGAACGAATCCCGTTGGGCTGCGCCGGTGTACCGTTAGCTCAAGCCCCGGTCCGCCCGTGCCGAGGCGTGGTACTTGGTGTAAGGCCACCTCAACCTGCGCCGGGTGCTCGCCATCAGCAATCGCGTTGAGTAGCAGGTTCAGAATCACCTGCTGTAACCCCGCTCTGTCGCCATTGATCAAAGGCAAGTCGGCATCAATATCCTCGACGATCTCAATTGAGCTGGTCAGCGAAGGCTGCAGCATGCGAGTAAGCAGGGTAGTTTCAGACGCCAGATCGATCGGCTGCTCGCCGGACATGCCGCGGCCCGAAAATGTGACCAGGGCCTGGGACAGCTGACCTGCTTCTTCGCTACCGGCGAGCACCCTCTCCAGAGCCGGCCTGGACGGATGGTCTTCAGGTAGATTCTGTAACGCGATATCAGCATGTCCCATGACGACGGTCAGCAGGTTACTGAAATCATGAGCAACCCCGCCCGCGACCCGGTTGAGGTTGGTCAATACCTGTTCTCGCTCTCTGAGCGCTGCGGCGCGGCTGGAGTGCCAATAGGCGTAGAAAATCACCGACGGGTAGACGGCAGTGATGGCGATCATGGTCATCACCCAGTTCGGCACGTCGTGTAGCCAGCCCGCAAAGCTCATTCCGCCAATCAGCAGCGCCGCGTTGATTGCGTAAAACAGATAGCTCCGACGATCGGAAGCGATGCTCGGGGCGATGGCGACCATGACGCCGATCGCCAGAGCAGCAACCCAATGCTGCGGCACAAGATGAACTGCGGTGAGTACCGTGATCAGATCAATCAAGGGTTCGCCCCAGGCGGCTTCTTCAGTCGGGAAGCGGGCTTCGCACCACAGCGCGAGCGGCAGGGCGGCAATCAGAAGGAACGCCGCGAGTGGGTAACGGTTATCGCCGACTGCTGGAACAAACACACAGATCACTGCCAGCAGAACTAAGCCGAGCACTCGAAAGACGAAAAGGGCGCTTGGTTTCGGCTGCACGGGCTGCACCGCTAAAACATTGAGCGCTCAGTGTTATCAAAACATCGGCGCTCGGCAAGTTGCTTTGCAGTACAAAAGTGGTGTCGGAGTCAGAGCGTAGGGGAGGGGAAGTGCTACCCAGGGCGGGGCGACAGTCACGCCCGTAGCGCTGTGCGCGTAGGGCCGGGTTAGTCCTCTTCACGATGC